>JAHFDS010000011.1 GCA_023248855.1 Myxococcales bacterium | reverse complement strand
GGAGACGAGCGCGGCCTTGTCCTCGGGCCGCAGGCCCGCGCGGACGTGTTCGGGGGGGATGCGGAGCTCGGCGGCGAGCGCGGCGGCGCGGCCGGCCTCGTCGCCCGAGACCAGCCAGACCTCGAGCCCGGCTCGCTCCAGCGTGGAGACGAGCTCGCGCGCGTCCGGGCGCAGGGTCTCGCGGAGGCCGACGCGCGCCACCAGCTGGCCGTCGCGCCGCAAGCACGCTGCGCGATCCTCGCCCGCGTCGCCGCCCAGGGAATACCGGTGTCCCTGCCGCACGAGCGCGAGGCCCTGCCCGGGCGTCTCCTCGACCACGGCCGCCGGATCGAGCAGCGCTCCGCGCGTCGCGAGCGCCTCTGCCAGGGCGCGCGCGGCCGGGTGCTGGCTCCGCACGGCCAGGTCGTAGGCGACGTCGACCATGCAGGCCGGGAGCGCCGCCACCGCGTCGCGGTCCGCCTCCAGGCGGCCGAAGGTCAGCGTGCCGGTCTTGTCGAAGAGGACCTTGCGAACCTCGGCGAGCCGGGGCAGCGCGTCGGCCAGGCGCACGTAGAGGCCACGCCGCCGCAGCCGGGCGAGCGCGATCTCGCGCGCGAGCGGGCCACCGAGGCCGAGCGCACAGGGACAGGTCACGACCAGGATCGCCACGGTCACGTCGAGGGCTCGCCCGGGGGCGACCGCCCCAAAGGTCGCGAATGCGGCGGCGGCCAGCGCGAGCACGGCCACGACGTAGAAGCGGGCGATCCGGTCCCACAGCTGCTCGTGCTGGGAGGCCTGGCCGCCCTGGGGCGCCCGCAAGAGCGCCGGCAGCGGCGAGTCCTCGAACGCGGTGCGCGCGGTGACGAGGAGGGCACGCCGGCCGGCGTTCATGGCGCCGGCCGGGACCACCTGGCCAGGCGCGATCGGCCGCACGTCGGGCTCGCCGGTGATCCACGCCGTCGCGATCTGCCCCGCTTCCGAGGACGTCGCGGCGACGGGCACGATCTCGCCGGGCGCCACGAGCAGCTCGTCTCCCGCGCGGACGCACGGCGCGCTGACGGCCACCAGGCGACCGCCTTGCCGACGCCGCACCACGAGCGCGTCCGCACCGGCGTCCTCGAGCAGGAGCTTTCTGCTGCGCTCGAGCACGCGCTCGGACAGCCAGCGCGCCGCCACCATGAGCGTCACGAAGCACGTGAGCGTGTCGAGGTAGGTGTGCTCGATGCGGCCGCGCGCCGCCTGCCACAGCGAGGCGCCGAACGCGAGGACGAGGCCGAGCGCGATGGGAAGGTCGAGCGCGAGCACGCCGCGGCGCAGGCCCTGCCACGTGCCCCGCAGGAAGGGCTCGCCGCCGATCGCGACCGCGAGCGTGGTCATGGCGAGCGAGACGCCGAAGAAGAGGCGCGCCGTGGGGTCCGCGTGGTCGTCGCCGAGGCCGAGGTAGAACGACGCCTGGAAGTGCATCACCTGGAGGGTCAGCGCCGACAGCACGCCGAGCCGCACGAGCAGCCCGCGCGACGCCGTCCCGTCGGTCTTGCGGCTCGGGCCGGTGCGATAGCCGAGCTGCTCGAGGGTGCGCAGGTACGATCGTGCGTCGAAGGCGCCGCGCGCGTAGGAGACGTGCAGCTTGCCGAGCGCGGGGTTGACGTCGAGGCGCAGGCAGCCGGCGCGCCGGCCAAGCTGCTGCAAGAGCCACACGCAGGCCGCGCAATGAACCCCCTGGACGTCCACCTCGAGCTGGCACAGCTCGTTGGCGCCGGACTCGGCCGCCGCCACGAGCGGCTCGAGCCACGCGTAGCTGCCCGGGCCGGCGCCGTCGGGCGCGGACCCACGCCCGCCGAGCGCGTAGTAGCGCTCGAGGCCCGCGTCGCGGAGGAGCGCGTACACCGTGGCGCAGCCGTCACAGCAGAAGGCGAGCGCACCGTCTTTCACGGTGGCCGGGCTCCCGCAATGCGCGCAGGCGATCTTGCCCATCGACAGGTGGCGCCATTGCGAGCGGCGTGCCGGTCGAGGTGCCGCTCGGGCACGGAACAGGGGATACCGAAAATCGGCACGAGGCTTGCTCCGCTTCTGCCTTCGTGGATATCGCGCTGCCGGCCGCCGCCGTCGCCGTCGGCTTCTCGAGCAGCTTGCATTGCTGGCTCATGTGCGGCCCTCTCGCCTGCGCCAGCATGGGCCCCGCGGGGCCGGGGCAGCGCCTGTGGGCGGCGGCTGCCTATCACGGCGCGCGCGTCGTGGGGTATTGCGCGGTGGGCCTCGTCGCTGGCGGGCTCGGGGGCGCGCTGTCGGGTGGCCTTCGCCTGGGCCTCGAGCGGTTCGTGCCCTGGCTTCTGGTGGCGACGCTGGCCGCAAGCGCGTTGGATCTGCGCCGCGTGCTGTCGCGCCGCTTGCGCCCGGCGCCTGGGCTCGCGCACATCCTGCGTCGCCTGCTGGGCCGAGGTGCACGGTTTTCACCCGCGCTGCGCGCCGCCTGGCTCGGCGCACTGACGCCGCTACTCCCCTGCGGGCTGCTCTACGGGATGCTGCTTTCGGCGGCCGCCACGTCCTCGATCGCGCAAGGAGCGCTCACGCTCGGTGCCTTCGCGCTCGGGGCGGTGCCGGCTCTCGGCGCCGCGCAGCTGCAGGCGCAGCTCGTGTCCCGCGCGCCCGCCTGGGTGGACCTCGGCCTCGAGCGGGCCCTGCCCGCGCTCGCCGCGGGCGTGCTTGCCTGGCGCACGCTGCACGCGGGCGCGCCCTGCTGCCATTGACGGCATCCGCACGGATCCCCTACACGGTGCGCGAGAACTGCTGGCGCGTGGCGTTCGGCAGGTGCGCGTCGAAGACCATCGCCACGTTGCGCAGGAAGACGCGGCCGAGCGGCGTCACGGTCACCCGAGGGCCAGCGAGGGTCACGAGGCCCTCTCGCTCCTGATCGCGCAGGCGCAGAAGCTCCGCGCCAAAGCGCACCTCGGCCCCCGGACCGAGGTCGACGCGCTGGTTGCACATGAGGTCGGTGATGATGCCGCGCCGCTCGCGATCGTCGTCGGTGAGCCAGTAGCCGCGCTCGGTGGGCAGGGTGCCCGCCTCGATGGCGCGTGTCCACGCGCCGACGCGCTTGTCGCTCTGCACGAACGCGCCGCCCACGTCGCTGATGCCGCTCGAGCCGAGGGCGACGGTCTCGGGCGCGCGACGCGTCGTGTAGCCCTGGAAGTCCCGCCAGAGGTGCCCCTCCTCGAGCGCGATCGAGAGCTCGTCGGTGGGTCGCGCGAAGTGATCGAGGCCGATCGCGCGGTAGCCCGCCGCCCCGAGCACCTCGTGCGAGAGGCGGAGCAAGGCCAGACGGGCCAGGCCGGTCGGGATGTCCGCGAGCGGCAGCCTGCGCTGGTTCGGGCGCACGTCCGGCACGAAGGCGAACGAGAACGTCGCCAGGCGGTCCGGCGAGAGCGCGAGCACCTGCTCGAGCGTGCGTCGCCACGACGCCTCGGTCTGCATCGGCAGGCCGTAGATGAGATCCGTGTTCACGCTGCGAAAGCCGACCCGGCGGGCGTGGCCGAGGATGGCCGCCGTCTCTGCGAAGCTCTGGATGCGCGCGACCGCGTGCTGCACCCTCGGATCGAAGTCCTGCACGCCGACCGAGAGCCGGTGAAAGCCCATGCCTGCGAGCGCGGTCAGCTGCGAGGGGCGGGTCACCGAGGGGTCGACCTCGACCGCGAGCTCCGCGTCCGGATCGACCGAGAACGCCGCGGTCAAGCCCTCCCAGAGCCGCTCGAGCTGGCGCTCGTCGAGCGAGGTCGGGGTGCCTCCGCCGTAGTGCACGCGCGCGAGCCGCCGCCGCTTGCCGAGCCGCGCCGCCACGAGCTGCGCCTCCCGCGCCACGCTCTCCACGTAGGCATCGAGCCGCTGCGGGCTCTTCGAGACGACGACGTTGCAGCCGCAGTAGCTGCACAGCTCCTGGCAGAACGGGATGTGCACGTAGAGCGAGAGCGGCTCGGCACTGTGCCCGGCACGCTCGAGCGCGCGCGCGTGGTCCGCGGCGCCGAAGCGCTCCGACCACACCGGCACGGTCGGGTAGCTAGTGTAACGCGGCCCGGGGCGGTCGAGTCGTGAAACCAGCGCAGCGTCGAGGTCCGGAAAGCGAGCGGGCATCGCACCTGGGACAATTCAAGAGACATGCCGGCGCTTGCCGCGGGATTTGCGGGACCCGGAGTGCAGTCGGTTCGGCGGCGGTGGGCAGAGGCGCAAGCCGTGCGCGCGAGGAGGACGCGGCCTCAGAAGGTGGCGACGAGGTGGTACACGCCGGCGTCGAGGTCGGTCTCGAGCTTGAGGCCGCTCCGGTAGAACACGCCGAGCATGGCCCGGTTGGTCGAGAGCACGTCGGCGGAGAAGCCGCGCAGACCCCGGGCGCGGGCGATCTCCGCCAGGCGCCGCAAGAGCAGCGTGCCGATACCGCGGCCCTGCCAGTCGTCGCGCACCGCGAACGCGATGTCGCCGAGGCTCGTTGCCGGGTCGACGTCGTAGCGCCCGAGGCCGAGCACCTCGCCGCTCTCACTTGTCACCACGAGCCCCATGTTGTGCTCGTAGTCGAGGTCACACAGCTCCGTCAGCTCGTCGATCGGGTGTGCCTGCTTGAACGACAGGAAGCGCTTGTAGATGCTGTCGCGGCTCATCCGATAGAGCAGGTCCTGCACCGGCTCGGCGTCGCTCATGCGCATGGGGCGCAGCTCCACCTGGCTGCCCGAAGGCTCGAGCCGTTCGCTCCGCACCTCACGCCACGGATAGCTGGCGCGCGGCACGGCCTGGTCGGCGAAGACGTAGCGGCGCGCCTTGGCCGCGTCGAGCAGGTCCGCTCTGAAGCTCGGGTGCGCGATCGACGACAGCGCCACCGCACGCTCGCGCACCGTCTTGCCCCAGAGGTCCGCCACGCCGTGCTCGGTGACGACGTAGTGCACGTCGCCGCGCGAGGTGACGACGCCCGCGCCCTCCTCGAGCACCGGGCGAATGCGGCTCACCGTGCCGTCCTTGGCGGTCGAGCGCAGCGCGATGATGGGCTTTCCGCCCCGGCTCCGCGCCGCGCCGCGGATGAAGTCCACCTGGCCCCCGATGCCCGAGAAGAACCGCCCCATCAGGGTGTCGGCCGCCACTTGACCGGTGAGATCGACCGCGAGCGCCGAGTTGATCGCGATCATCTGGTCGTTTCTCGCGATGGTGAATGGGTCATTGGTGAACTCCGAGGGCCGAACCTCGACCGCGGGGTTCTCGTGCACCCACTGGTAGAGCGCCTGGCTGCCCATCACGAACGACGTGACGATCTTGCCGCGCAGGAGCGTCTTTCGGCGCCCGGTGATGACGCCGGCCTCCGCCAGGCGCATGACGCCGTCGGAGAACATCTCGGTGTGCACGCCGAGGTCGTGCCGGTGATCGAGCGCGCGCAGCACGGCGTCGGGGATCGAGCCGATCCCCGTCTGCAGCGTCGCGCCGTCGGGGATGAGGGTAGCGACGTGACGACCGATCTCGAGCGCGTCCGCGTCGGGGGGCTCGGCGCCGGGCTCGAGCAGCGGCGCCTCGTGCGGCACCAGCCGCGCGATGTGGTCGATGTGCAGGAACGAGTCGCCGTGGACGCGCGGCATGCGCGGGTTCACCTGCGCGTACACGACCTCGGCGCTGTCGACCGCGGCGCGGACAATGTCGACCGCGACACCGAGGCTGACGTAGCCGTGCGCGTCCGGTGGGCTCGTCTGCACGAGCGCCACGTCGATGCGCACCCGGCGCGAGCGGATGAGCTCGGGAATCTCCGAGAGGAACACCGGGACGAAGTCCGCCCGGCCCTCCTGCACCGCTTGCCGCACGTTGGCGCCGATGAAGAAGGCCGCGTGGCGGAAACGACGGGCCAGCTCCGGCCGCACGTAGGGCGCCGGCCCGAGCGTCAGCAGGTGGACGATCTCGTTGTCCGACAGGTGCTCGCCATGCTCGACCAACGCCTCCACGAGCGGCACCGGCTCGGCAGCCCCCGAGCCGATGAGGATGCGGCGACCCGGACGGATCGCCCGCACCACCTCCGCGGGCGTGGCGATCTTGTGCGCGTACCTCTCGGTCCAGTGCATGACGTCGCCGAGCTTGCAACGGCGGGGCCGCGCCGGGCGAGGAATCGGGTTCGTCGGATGCTCGATGCCTGTCGGTCGCGGGTCCTCCACGTCCGCGTCCACGTCTACGTACGGCCACGTCCACGTCCAACTGGGATCTGCACCAACTCCTTTCCACAGGAGGTACACACATGGAGGGCAACGTACGCCCGTCCAATTAATTGACACAGTGTCAGCTCATGATCGCGAGGCTCCGGCGCAGGAGACTCACTTGGCACCTCCGAGCCTGCTCTACGCAACCTTCGGGCCAGGGCCGAACGCGCGTCTTTCCAGCGCATCTGCGTGGTCCAAGGCGTGCGCAGTGAGCGTGCGCACGGCTCCGCACGCTTGAGCGCACGCCGCACGCGCACGCCGCACACTTCAATTTGTCCTTAGATTTCAGAGATCTACAGCGCGTCCAGATTGGCCCCTGAAGTGCACATCCACGCTGCATGCGTTCGATGCTGGCCCTGCTCCTCTCCGTCGCGGCTTGCGCCACCACGGAGCCCTGCAACGACGTCAGTGCCCACACGCGGCTGACGGAGCTCGGCTGGTCCACCGCCCCGGTTCGCGCCCTGACCGTCCTGCTGCACAACCCCCGCGAGGAGGTCCTGTCGGGCACCCTCGACTGCACCGCATGCGACAGCGGCGTGCGCACGCACGTGCGCCTCGCCCCCCACGAGCACATGCCGGTCTTGCTGGCGCGCGCCACCGACGGCTGCTCGTGCAGCCTCGAGCACGACGAGGTGCTCCCATGATGCGGCTTCTGGGTGTGGCGCTGGCGCTCCTGGCCGGCTGCGGTGGCGAGGTCGTGGCAGACGCGACCAACCCCGCGATGGCGGCGCGTCCGGACCAGGCGCGCGCCTTCGAGATCGTCAAGGCCTCCTTCGCGCGGGGCATGCGCACCGAGGGTCTGCTCGAGGACGCGCCCTCCGTTCGCTGGTCCGAGACTGTCTGCCCGGCGCCGGCCGCCGACGGCTCCTACAAGACCGCCGTCCTCGATGCCCAGGGACGCTGCTTCTCGGGCCTGACCTACGAGGGCTGCGACATCCGGATCGCCTGGCGCGGCACCTACTCGGCCAGCGCGTTCTCGCACGAGATCATGCACTGCCTGCTCGACCGTGCTGGCACGCCCGACCCGGACCACACGCTCGATCCCGCCGCCTGGGCGCTGGTCGCCGAGACGGACGGCGCGCTCGCCCGCTCTGGCCTCTGAGAGGATCGCGGGCCCACCCGCTCCGCACTCCTCCCACCCCGCGCACGGCGCGTGGTAGCCTGCCTCCTGCCGGCGTACGCCCGGGGGGAAAGCGAGGACCATGAGCTCACGTATCCTGGCCGTCGTCGCCGAGGTGCTTGCCGGCGGCGGGCAGCTGCGGGTACCGGTCAGCCGGGCGCTCGCCAGATGCCTCGAGGACGTGGGCGTCGTTCGCGCGGCCGTCCTCCTGTTCGAGCCGGTCCAGGGTCTGTCCTGGCTTCCGCTCGAGGGCGCGCCTGCGAGCGGCTCGCAGATCGAGCCCGTGGTGCGCGCCCACGCCCGGACCGCCCGGACCCGGCTGCTCTCGCGAGATCGCGACGTGGACGCCGCGCCACTCCTGGACGGCTTCGGCGTCGACTGCGTCCTTCTGGTGCCGCTCACCCATGACGAGCGACCGATCGGCGCGCTGGTGGGGGTTCCGCGCGCCGACACGGTCTTCGATGACAAGGCGTGTGCCCGCGTGGAGGCCGAGGCCCCCGCCGTGGCCTTGGCGCTTCTGATGACGATCGCGTCCGAGGCCCAGCTCCTGATGGCCGATCGACTGGTCTCCGTCGGCGCGCTCGCGGCCGGCGTCGCCCACGAGATCAACAACCCCCTCGCCACCGTGATCGCGAACCTCGACATGGCGCAGGACGAGGTCAAGGCGCTGCCCGCCGAGCACGTGTCCATCGACCTCCGCGACGAGCTCGCCGACGCCAGTGAGGCCGCCGATCGCGTGCGCCAGATCGTGCGCGATCTACGCATGTTCTCGCGCGCCGAGGAGGACCGGCGCGGCCCTGTGGACCTGCGCACGGTGCTCGAGTCGTCCCTGCGCCTGACGTGGAACGAGATCAGGCACCGCGCGCGGCTGGTCAAGCTGTTCGACCACGTGCCTCCGGTGGAGGCCAACGAGGCGCGCCTGTGCCAGGTGTTCTTGAACCTGGTCCTCAACGCAGCGCAGGCCATCCCGGAAGGACGCGCGGCCGAGAACCAGATCCGCGTCATCCTGCGATCGGAAGGGACGCACAGCGTGGCCGTCGAGGTCACCGACACCGGCTGCGGCATGTCCGCCGAGGCGCAGCGCCACGTCTTCACGCCTTTTTTCACGACGAAGACGCGGACCGTCGGCACCGGGCTCGGGCTCACCACCAGCCAGCGCATCGTCACGGCGCTCGGCGGCGAGCTTCGCTTCGCCAGCACCGAGGGGGTGGGCTCGACGTTCACCGTGATCCTGCCGCTGGCCCAGGGCTCCGCGAAGGCCGCCTCCCCTGCTGCGATCCAGACCGGGCCGGTCCCGCCGGGCGGCCGACCGCTCGTCGTGGACGAAGACCCGACGCCGTCTGGATGAGCGGCCTACCCCGTGCGATCGCGCAGGCGCCGCAGCAGCGCGAAGCGCGAGATGCCGAGCGAGGCGGCGGCCTGCGCCTTGTTGCCCGCGTGGGCCTCCAGCGCCGCGTCGATGGCCGCGTGGTCGATCTCCGCCGCCCGCCGCGCGGGGGCCACGGCCTTGCCTGACGGGGTCTCTCCCGGCAGCGACAGGTCCTCGGGCCGGATCCACGAGCCGCTCGCCACGATGGCGGCTCGCTCGAGCAGGTTGCGCAGCTCGCGCACGTTGCCAGGGAAGTCGTAACGGGCGAGCGCCGCGAGCGCCTCCTCGGACACACCCTCGAGATCGCGCCCGAGCGAGCGCCGGAGCTGCATCACGAAGTGCTCGCACAGGAGCGGCAGGTCGCTCGTCCGCTCGGCCAGCGGCGGCAGCGCGATCGGAAAGACGGCGATGCGGTAGTAGAGATCCCGGCGAAACCGCCCCGCGTTGACCTCCTCCTCGAGATCCCGGTTGGTGGCCGCGATGACGCGCGCATCGAAGCGCTGCACCTGGCTGCCCCCGACGCGACGGTACTCGCGCTGCTCGAGCACGCGCAGGAGCTTGGCCTGGAGCTCGAGTGGCATGTCGCCGATCTCGTCGAGGAACAGCGTGCCCTCCTGCGAGAGCTCGAACACGCCGAGGCGCTGGCGTTCGGCGCCCGTGAAGGCGCCGCGCTCGTGGCCGAAGAACTCGCTCTCGAGCAGCTCGCGCGGGATGGCTGCGCAGTTGACCGCCACGAGCGGGCGCTCGGCGCGCTCGGAGCGCGTGTGCACCGCGTGGGCGACCAGCTCCTTGCCGCTGCCGTTCTCGCCGAGGACGAGCACCGGCGTCTGCGGAGTCCGGGCCACCTGCTCGATGAGCTCGCGCACGCGCCGCATCGCCGGGTGCTCGCCGATCAGCGCACGCTCCGCTCCACCGGACCGGGTGACCAGCGCCTCGGCGCGACGTCGTACCTCCACGACACCAAGCGCGCGACGCAGCTTGACCTCGAGCTCGGGCACGCCCGCGACCTTGGCGAGGTAATCGAAGGCGCCGGAGCGCATGGCGTCGACGGCACTCTCCACGGTGGGCTGGCCCGTGAGGACGATGCCGAGCAGGTGCGGATCCAGGGCGCGGAGGCGGCGCAGCATCTCGATCCCGTCGATGCCGGGCATGCGCAGATCGGTCATCACGATGTCGCACGGGTTCGCGCCGAAGAGGTCGAGGGCGGCCTCCCCGCTGCTCGCCAGCACGACGTCGCAGCCCTCGCGCCGGCAGATCCGCTCGAGCGCGCGCGAGAACCCCGCGTCGTCGTCGACCACCATGACCCGCGCGCTCATCGCGACGCTCTCCCCGGGCGCGCCCGGCTCGATCGCCGTCGCCGTGGGGTCTCGTCGGGCGGTTGCTCGAGCATGGGCGCCCAACACGATAACATCGTCGCGAGGGAATCGCCGCTCGGCGACGACTCGGGGAGCCCACCCGCACCCACCCCACGCCGCGTCCGGCGCTGGCGCGGCGCACGCGACAGGGCCATTATCCCGCCCGTGTCCATGAAGAACCGCCACCGGCACCTCATCGTCTCGCGCGGGCGATCGTCCACCCACTCGACCAAGGTCCCGACCTACCGCACCATCCTGCGCACCCTCGACATCTCGGTGCGCTACCTCGCGCACGCGACGTTGCGCGGCGGCAGCTTCGACTACGCCGACGAGCTTCTGCGCGGCTGGTCCACCGACATCATGCGCTACGGCAACTACCAGCTGTCGGCGACCGGGCGCGAGGTGTTCGACGGCGGGCAGGCCTTCGTGGTGATGTCGAACCACGCCTCGCTGCTCGACATCCCGGCGCTGATCGCCGCCGCGCCGCGCTCCTTGCGCATGGTGGCCAAGCAGGAGCTCATGAAGATCCCCGTGTGGGGCCGCGCCATGCAGGCGTCGGGCTTCATCCCGATCAGCCGCGGCGACCGCGAGCGCGCGATCGAGCAGCTCGAGACGGCCAAGCAGCGCCTGCGCGCGGGCGTGTCGGTGTGGATCGCTCCCGAGGGCACCCGCAGCCGCGACGGGCAGCTCGCCCCCTTCAAGAAGGGCGGCTTCCACGTCGCGCTCGACCTCGGCATCCCGATCCTGCCCACGTGGATCGAGGGCAGCCGCGCTGCCATGCCGCCCGACTCCTTCACGGTCCACACCGGCAAGGAGCTGGTCGTGCACTTCGGCCAGCCCATCGCGACCCACTGTGTCGCGCCCGACGATCTGCCCGAGCTCATGGCGCGCGTGCGCTGCGAGCTCGAGGCGCTGGCGGCGGCCACGCGCTCGACGTCAGCGCGGGGCGATGCGAACGACGACCTCGCCGGCGCCGGGTGACGCGCGCACCAGCACGCGCTCCGGATCGCTGTCGTCGTGGCAGCCGCCCTCGACGGTGACGCTGCGGCCGCCGGGGAACGCGCGCGCCGGCGTCGCGATCTCGGTGGTGCCGGCCGCGGGCGCGTAGCGGAGCGAGAGCACGCCCTGCGCGTCGACCGCGAACGCGGACGGCTCGCCGGCCACCGCGCGCGGGTAGGGACGCACGATCGCGGCCGCCGCCGGGAGCTCGTGGCCCTGCGCATCGACCAGGGACAGGTGCTCGGCGTTCCACACCTCGGCGGTCACGCTGTACTCCCACTCGGTGCCGCTCGCCTGCAGGGTGTCGAGCGCGTCGAAGTGCGCGCGCATGTAGATCGCGCCCGCGCTGTCGTCGCTCGCGACGCCGAACTCGCCGAGGAGCAGCGGCGTGCCGAAGCGCGTGGCGAGCGCGGCCCACTTGCGGAGCTCTTCCGCGACGAAGCCGCCGTTTCCGACCCCGATCTGGTAGTAGTGCGGTGCGAAGACGAGGCCCTCGCCCATTGGGCGCTCGAGCGTGGTCTCGACGGTGACCCCATCGAGGCCCGTGGGCTCGAACAGGAGCAGCGTGGACGGCGCGCGGGCGCGCAGGCGCGCGGCGAGGCGCGTGAAGAACGGCGTGAGCACGGCCGGCTCGAACGTCCGCAGGTCCGCGCTGCCCCAGCCGGGCTCGTTCATGATCTCGAACGCGACCACGCCGGGTCGGTCGGCGTGGCGCGCGGCCATGCGGTCCCACATCGCCGCGTAGCCCTCCTGCACCGGCGAGCCGGCGGCCCAGAAGCGATCGAACGCGCCCTGCACGCCTGGATCGTTCGTGTACGCAAAGCCCCAGTTCTCGCAGTCGTGGCGCGGTGGGCCGGGCACGCTCGGCAACGTCCACGCGGGGAAGCCGTCGCCGCAGAAGGCCTGCGCGTACACGTCCTGGTGGGCGTCAACGATGGTGTAGAGGCCATGCCGCCACAGGGCGTCGAGCAGCGCGTCGTAGCGCGCGAGGAACTCGGCGTCGTCGGTGCCGCGGTTGGGCTCGACGGCCTCCCAGGTGAACGGCACGCGAGCCGCGTCGATGCCCCAGGCGGCCGCGCGCGACACGTACGGCGCGAGCGCCGCGTCGAAACCGCCGGGCGGGTAGTCGAAGGGCGAAAACGGCGGCAGCTTGCTGTGGCCGCCCATGTTCACGCCGCGCAGGAACACCACGCGGCCGAGCGCGTCGCGAAGGCGCGTCCCGTCCGCCCGAAGATGCCAGTCCGCGGGCTCCGGGCGCTCGAGCGTGCAGGCGCCGCTGGCCGCGGGTAGGGCCTTTTCGCTCTCGCCGCAACCCGCCGGCACGAGCGATCCGCACAGGGCAAGGGCAAGGCCGGTCACGCGCATGGGGGCGAGCATACGTGGCGCCCGCGCGATCGCGCGCCGCGAAAAAACGTCGACCGGAGTGAACGTGGGTCACGAGGGGCGCTCGAAGACTGCTACGATCCCGTCGCCATGTTGCGCACATCCCTCGTCCTGGTGCTTTGCTCCCTGGCTCCGCTGTCCTGTGGAGATGACAAGAAGATGCCGCCCGCGCCTGCCGGCTGGGGCTTTCGCGAGACCTATCCCGCGGCCACGCCGCTCGACAATGGGACGCCGGCCGACCAGCGAAAGCTGCTCTACCACCTCCCCGAGGGCAGCGAGCTCTATCCCACCTCTTGGTTCGAAGCACTGATCGACGACACGAGCGGCCTCCCGTTCAAGGACAACCTCGAGCGGTTCGGCTTCGTGCCCGACCCGGACAGCAAATACCCCATTGGCATGAGCGAGGCGCAGGGAGAGCTCGGGATCCGGATGATCGGCGTCAATTGCGCCGCCTGCCATGTCGGCCAGCTGCATTACAAGGGCAAGGCATTGCGCATCGACGGGGCGCCCAATCAATTTGCCATCGAGGGCTTCTACGCGTCGCTGGTGGCTTCGAGCGTCGCGACCCTCAACGACCGCGACAAGCTGCTCGCGTTCGCGAAGAAGGTCATCCTGCGCACGACGGCGCCGGGTCGTCCGGATCCGCGCCTCGTGGCCGCGCTCGAGGCCTACCCGGATCTCCGAGCCGTGGATCACGCCGCCGCGCGCGGGGACGTGGAAGCGCTGTTTCTTTCGGGCTCCGTGCGCCGGGCGGTCGCGCTGGCCAGGGAGCTCGCGCGCAATCCAGGCGGGCTCGACAAGCGCACGCCGGCGGCCGACTCGATGTCCGACCTGACCACGCAGGTGATGACCCTCATCGCGCGACTGCAGGGCGTGGCGAACCTCTCGCGCGAGCGCCCGCCGGGCACGCCGGGCGGCTTCGGACGCACCGACGCGTTCGGCATCGCGCGCAACATCCTGTTCTCCGACGAGCCCCGCGCGCCCACCGCGCCCATCAACTACCCGCACCTCTGGGGCTTCTCTCGAGCCGAGTGGCTGCACTGGAACGGCAACACGAACTCGGTGGTCGAGCGCAACATCGGCCAGGCGCTGGGCCTGGGCGCCGTCCTCGATCGCACCACGCTCGCGACCACGGTCAAGCTCGACAACTTGCACACGCTGGAGCAGCTGTTCCAGGGCCTGCACGCGCCCAGCTGGCCCGCGGACGTGCTCGGCCCCATCGACGCCACGAAGAAGGCGCGCGGCCAGACGCTGTACATGGCCGCGTGCGCGAGCTGTCACGACGGGCCGTACATGCAGAGCGCCGACGGACACGACCTCTACCCGCAGTACGCGCTCGAGGACATCGGCACCGACCCGAACCACGCCGTGAACTTCGACCAGCCGGTGAAGGGCCGCCCCTTCTTCGAGGCCCTTGGCGAGCTGCTCACGACGATCAAGACGAACGCCTCGCGGGGCTTTTCGGCGGCCGACGTCGCGAGCTGGGAGGTCGGTCGCACGCCGCCGAGGTGGCGCTCGCCGCTCGGCGGCGACAAGAAACCCTATCCCGCGCGGCCGCTGGCGGGCGTCTGGGCCAGCCCGCCCTACCTGCACAACGGCTCCGTGCCGACGCTCTCGGACCTGCTGTCTCCGCCCGCGATGCGTCCGGTGAAGTTCGGCATCGGCTACCGCGAGTACGACCCCGACAAAGTCGGCTACCGCACGGACACGACCACCGCGAATCCCCTCGTGCATGAATACGACACGACGGTCTCCGGCAACTCCAATGGCGGCCATGCATACGGGACGGACCTTCCTGCCGAGGACAAGGCCGCGCTGATCGAATACCTGAAGGCGCTGTAGGTGGGGACCTGCATCGACGCCGACGGCGATGGCTTCGGCATTGCCTCCGGTCATTGGTGCGGTGCCAATGCCGGCAAGATCGACTGCAATGACGGCGACCCCCGCGTGCACCCTGGCGCCGTCGAGGTCAATGACGGGCTCGACAACAACTGCAATGGCCTGGTGGATGAGGGCGCCACGCGCGCGGTGGGGTATGCCTTCGATGCGGTGGGCAACCGGCAGTCGCTGACCGACTCGGGGGCGACGACGACGTACGACTACAACGGCTTCAACCAGCTCGTGCAGTCGTCCGGGCCGGGGGGCGCCATGTACACGTACGACGGGCGGGGCAACGTGGTGCGGCGGGTGGATGGCGCGGGCGTCGTGGAGTTCGTCTACGACGCGCGGAACCTGCTGGTGGAGATCCGGCGCAACGGGGCCACGGTCGGGCGCTATGGCTACGACCCGAGCGGGCTCCGGGTGCGCGTCGAGGATGCGGAGGGGACCCGGCTGCTCCTGGTGGATCCGACGCAGCAGATCGAGGTGGCGGAGTACACGACGGCGGGCGCGCTGATCCGGCGGTACACGCACAATCCGGATCGCGTGGATGAGCTGATCGCGCAGAAGTCCGGGAGCTCGGGCGCGAAGCAGTACGCGATGACGGATGCTCTGGGCAGCGTGACGGGGCTGGTGGATGAGGAGGGGGTGCAGCGGCTGGCGTGGCGGTTCGATGCGTATGGGACCGTGACGTCGGCGTCCGGGACGGCGACGAGTCCGGTCGGGTACACAGGGCGGAGCTGGGACGCGAGCCTGGCGCAGCTCGGGACGAACGCGGGGCCTATCGGGTACTACAGGGCGCGTTGGTATGACGCGGGGGCGGGGAGATGGCTCCAGGCTGACCCGATGGGGATGGTCGATGGGCCCAACCGCTCTCATGATCGGTTAGCGGAAGTGGTGCTGTTCAGCCGCTGTGTGCGTGGGCGCCCTGGCGAAATCCGCCAGCCGCGGAGCTGGTCCAAGATCGACGGGCTCCGCCGCCAGTTGGGATCCCGCCCGTTCTCGACCAGGAGGCGAGCGCTGCGGTCCCATCTCTCCTTGGCGTCTCGTCCGGGCCTGGTCATCAGCTCCGCGATGCCAGGTGCCATCACGGCGAGCATGCGCGACATGGTTTGCGGATGAATCGGCGGCGTCGTGCGCTCCGGGTTGGCGCTGGGTGGTGGCACGTCGGCCAGCTGGTGCGAATGCGCAAATAGGCAGACGATGATCGACGCAACCATAGAGGCGTGCAGCAGGGCACGGACGGCTTCTGGGCGGCGCGCGTCGATGTGATCGAGCCGGTGGCAGGACTTGTCGAGCTTGTTGTTGGTCTCGATTTCCCAGCGGACTCGGTAGAGGTCGGCAATTTGGCGCGGTCCGATCGAGGTCGGCAGGTTGGTGAGGAAGAAGCCATAGGTCTCGTTCGGCAGAGGTACGCCGACCAGCCGGGCCTTGAGCGCACGCTTTCCCGAGCCGAGCGTCACCTCTGCATCGATCACCTTGCCATCGAGGAGCAGCACATCGTCGAGGATCAAGGGGTTCAACTCTGTGCCAGGCGTGAACATCTTGGCGACCTGGCCTCGCGTGATTCGCTGGACCTTGGGCTTCCAGCCGTCCTTGAGCCTACGCGCATTGCAGGGAAACTCGATCGGCGGGCAGACGGGTGCTTCGGAGGTGGTCTCCGAAGGTTGAGCGAGGGGGGCGAGAGTCAGGCGGTGTCGGCGCAGAAGACGCGGAAGCGGACGCGGAGAGCGTAGGTGCCGGCAGGGAAGAGAACGGCGCGGTCGCCAGCGGCGAAGCGGAGCCAGGCGAGGCGGTAGTCGCGCCAGAAGTCGAGGAGGCGGGCAAGGGCGGCGCTGCGGCGCAGGGGGTCGCGCTCGGCGACGCGGGGGTCGAGCTTGCGGCGGGGTTCCTTGGTGGTGGTGGGTGCGTGGTTCCAGTGCTGCGCCATGACGGTCTTGACGCCGAGGAAAGCGCGGCCTTCGGCGAGGGCGATCTGGCGAGCTCGTTTTCGCGCTTTAGGAGGCGGCCGGCGATGAGCTGGCGGAGGGCGTCGTCGGAGAGGTCGTCGAAGCCGGGGGGACGTGCCAAGGCGAGCGAGGCGGTGAGGGGCATCTTGCCAAGGCGAGCGAGGCGGTGAGGGGCATCTGGCCATCGTCGTCCTCGTGGCGGAAGAACTGGCGAGGACGGACGGCGACCAGCGGCTCGGCCATCAGATCGCGAGGTCGGGAGCAGAGGCCGGGCCAGGTGTGGGCGTGACGGACGAGACCGGAGGAGACGGGGTTGGCCAGGGTGTAGATGAGCTTGTCGAGGAGGGTCTCGGGAGACTCGAGGCGGACGGCGGAGTAGCTCGCGCCGCCGGCCTCGAAGCATTGCTCCCAGCGCCCGCAGGATGCGTTGAGGGCACGGGCGATGAAGCCGTTCATCAGCTGCATGCACTCGGGCAGGCGGGCGTCTGGGTCGGTGACGAGCAGGTGGTAGTGGTTCGAGAGCACGCAGAAGGCGTGGACGAGGACGCCAGGTCTGAGGGCAGGAGGAAGAAACGGCGCTCGGAGCAGCGCCTCGTGACGAGGTAGCTCGAGGCGGGCAGGAGCATGCGAGGGGCGGACACGAGCGTTGGTCCAGGAGAGCAAGCGCGGTGCCGAGTCGGCGGCGAAGTGGGAATCGGGGGTTTGCGGGACGAGGCCGGAAGCCCGGACGGAATCCCGGTCGGAGTGGACGGTGGGCCGGTCTGTGGACGGGCAGCGGACGGAATACCGGTCTGCGGGAGTGCGGGAGAGATGCGGATAGGCGCATGAAATGCCAAGGTCACCTGGTCCCCCCCGCGCGTCACGGCCGCGTGCACGCCGCGGCTCTGGGGCACCACTCTGTCCGAGCCGCGGCCCGCGCGCGCCGCGCTCGCTGGCTCGGCCAGGTCCACCGCCGCAGCCGGCTGCGGGGCCGGCCGGCGCTCCTGCCCTGGCGCCCTGCCATCCCTTCCGGATCCTACCGCAACGCAAGGCCAGGGGCTCGCGGCCGATCGGGCGCGCGCCAGCGTTTCAGAAGCAGCGCGGAAGGCTTGGTCCCTGGGGGCGCGGCACACGCTGGATATCGCCGACGCAGACCTGAAGGCCGCCGAGCGCGGCTGCGTCGTGACACCCACTGAGCTGGGCCGCCCCGTCTCCGTAGGCACACAGCAGCGTCCCCGCCGGCGCAGCCGGCGCATCGGCACACCCCTCGGTCGGTTCCACGCCTGGCGCATGACAGGTGGATTGGTCCCGCGGGCAGAGGTTGAGGCGGTCGAGCTCCGGGTCGCCAGTCAAGTACACGTTGACCTCGAGCGACGAAGCCACCCGAGCAGCGACGACGCCACCGCTGTTGAAGAGCTCGACCAGGCTGAAGCCGGGCTTCGACGGCGGCAGGAGGCCCGGCCCCTCGAGATATGTCACGACCCTCGACCCCCCATCTCCGAGGACATGATCGGCGAACTGGCGCGCGCCGGGGCCGTCGAGATCGAGGACGTCGAGTCGCCCATTGTGATTGCGATCCTCGTACACGACGACGTTCGCCGAGGCCCCTCGCGCGTCCGACGCGAAGCCGCGCCCATCCCACAGCGGCCCGAGTGCTTCCTCGGGCGGGGACTCCCGGATCTCGACCTCGAGGTTGCCCCCGTGACCCGGCCGAATCGCGAGCTCGCGAACCACCGGATGCCCGATGGGGCCGGCCGGCAGCCAAACCAGGGCGGCGCGTAGATCGGGCTGCGACCCCTCAAGCGCGGACGTCAGCCTCAGCTCGAGGGTGAGGGTGGGGGACGCGGGACTGTCCGCGCCACACGCCAAGGGCACAACCGAAACCAGCATGGCAAACACCCGAATCATGCGCACGGTGACCTCCTGAGATGCCGTTAAGCAATGCGCGTGCCTGCCGGCGGTCGCTGCTTCCGCGGCCCGTAACGTGTGCTCGTGCCCATGAGCGGCAAGTTCGGGCAAGGACTTGCCCAACTCGCGTCGAGCCGTGGTGCGAGGAACTGGGTCGGTGCCACCGCGCGTGGAGGAAGGAGTGACGGCGATACCTCGAGGCCGCGGCGAGGGCGTCGTCGAGCTGCGCGGGGTCGGCGGCACCGCACAGGACAACCTCCACCGTCCACCGCGGGGTGCTCGAGCGCGAACCGATCTCGCGCTCGGGCCGCGGTGCTCGGTGCGCGGGGTTGCAAATGATCATCAGCGCGCTCCAGCGGCGACGCGCCTCCGTTCCTCGGCGTGGAGGGAAGGTCCGATCCGGGCTTCCGAACATGCCTGCGCTGGTGCGAAACCCTCCGCACTGACCGATCGGTTGCGTCATGTGGGCGGTGGCTCCGCTGGGGCTCGCGGTCGACCTTGCGCGAGCTGATTGATTCGCTTTGGCGAATGCCTCGGGCGTTCAGCGCTGACGCAGGTGCTTCGCCAGCTCGCACAGGGCGCGCAGCTCCGCGAGCGAACGCGCGACCCGGCGCACGAGTGGCTCGGCGGACGGGGGCTGCTCGCACACGAGGCGATGGTGAGCTTCACCAACGCGCTCCGCCACGTACACCGAGCGCAGCTCGGCCAGGCGCGCGGCGACCGCATCCGGATCGAGCTCATTCACGGGTTGCACCGAGGCTCTCGAGATCGGCCAGGTCCTGGGTCCGGCCCGCCAGCCGCTTCATCCGGATCAGCGTGGCGCGCGACACGACCGCGAGCGGCCCACCTGGAGGCGTGATCTCGATGCGGTCGTCGAGGGCGCCAGCGAAGGCGGCCTCGGCGAGCAGCAGATCGAGCAGCAGGTGCTCGTCGCCCTCGAGCTTGCTCACGCGCTGGACGTGACGCTCGCGCACGGTGCCGGCGTCGAAGATCATCGGCAGCGCAGCATAGCTGTAACCGAGCGGGCGCACGACCTCGAGCGTCCGCGCCAGGTCGGTGCGCTCCACGAGCACGTCGAGGTCCACCGTCGAGCGCGTGGCGCCGTGGATCGTCACCGCGACGCCGCCGCAGACCGCATAGCGGATCCCGGCCGCCGTCAGCGCCGCCGCGATCGCGTGGAGCTCGTCGACCAGGTTCACCACTGAAAACCGTAGCACCTCCCGGCGTCACGGGATGCTGGCGTCTCGCGGAAGGCTCCCTGTAGCCTATGCGCGTGCGGATCGCGCTCATCGGAGGGTCGTTCAACCCGCCGCACGTCGGCCACCAGATGCTGTGGCTGTACGTGCGCGAGACCGCGCGCGCCGATCGCGTGCTCATCGCCCCGGCGGACCACCATCCCTTCGGCAAGGCGCTCGTGGGCTTCGAGGAGCGCCTCGAGATGACGCGCTTGGCGGCCGCACCGATCGCGGGGCTCGAGGTCACCGACCTCGAGCGCGTCGCGGGGGGGACCGGGCGCATGCTGCTGACCGTCAAGGCACTGCGCGCGAGCCAGCCGGATGCGGAGATCGTGCTCGTCGTGGGCGCCGACATCGTGCCCGAGCTGCCGAAATGGTACCGGTGGGACGAGCTCAGAAAGCAGGTCGAGCTGCTCGTCGTGGGCCGCCAGGGCGCGGATGGAGAGTACCCGGTCGCGATCTCGTGCGTCAGCTCGACCGAGGTTCGCGAGCGCCTTTCGCGCGGCGAGGACGTCTCGGCGCTCATCCCCGCGAGCGTTCTCGACTACATTCGCGCGCGGGATCTCTACCGGTGAGCCTGCACACGACGACGATGCTGCGCTGGCGCGTGGCGGTGGTGGGACGCGGCCGGCTCGGCACCGCGCTCGCGGAGGCGCTCGATCGCGCCGGCAACGAGGTGATGGTCGTGCCGGGCTATCCCTCGCCCAACCGGGCCGCGATGACGGTCGGGTGCGCGGCGGTGGTGCTCGCGGTGCGCGACGACGCCATCGAGGCGTGCGGGCGCGCGCTCGCCGAGGAGGGTGCGCTCGACGGGACGCACGCGCTCTTGCACTGCGCGGGCTCGCGTCCGGCCGAGACCCTCGCCGGCTTCCCGGCAGAGGGGCGAGCGCTGTGCCACCCGCTGACGTCGATCGCGCCGGACGCGGGGCCAGACGTCTTCTCCGGCGTCACGTTCGCGATCCAGGGCGATGCGGCGGGGCGTATGCACGCGGAGCGGATCGCGCGCGCGGTGGGCGGGGTGCCGGTGGTGCTCGACCGCGCAGGGTTGCCGCTCTACCACGCGGGCGCGGTGATGGCGTCGAACTACCTGGCCGTGCTCCTCGCGGCGGGGGCACGACTGCTCGTCGCGGCCGGCTTTCCCGACGAGGCCGTCGCGCGGCGGGCGCTCGGGCCCCTCGTGCGCGCAACGCTCGACAACGCCCTGCACCTCGGACCTGCGGCGGCGCTGACCGGGCCCATCGCGCGCGGCGACCTCGAGACCGTATCGCTCCACCTCGGCGCGATGCAGGGTTTGCCGGACCTCGACGCGCTCTACCGCGTGCTCGGCGAGGCCACGAGCGTGCTTGCCCCCGCGCTCGATCGGGAGGCGCGCAGCGCGCTCCTCGCGCAGCTCAAGCGCCGAACGTGAGGCAGGGTCGTGCCGTGACGCGATCGCCGCTCGTCCTCGCGCTGGACGCGCCACCACGGTCTATCGATCGACGCCGATCACGCGCCAGTCGCCGTCCCGCTCGCCGAGCGTGAGCACGATGGCGTCGCCCGCGCCCTCGATGACCGCGTGCAGTGCCCCCGAACCCTGCTGCGCGTGAGCCGGCAGCGCACCCCGGCGCGCCCGCAGCGCGACCGGCGTCATGACCTCGACCGTCGCGCCCTGGCGCCGATTCTCCTCGGACACGAGGTCCCGGTAGCGTGCCTCGAGCTCCTTCGGCTCCTTGATGACCGCGTCCCCCGAGCGCAGAGGCACGGCGCTCGCGCCCGCCATCGCCTTGGCATCGCCGCGCTTGAACGCGTCGAGCCACTTCTTCGCCAGCGCGTTGGCGGCCGGATCGTCCGGGGAGGCCAGTCTGGCCACGCGCGAGGAGTGCTCCGCCGCCGCGCGCGCCGCGCGATCGGGCTCCTCGGGGCGCTCCCGGCGCAGCCGGCGCTGCCGCTGGGCGAACGACGGGATGCGCGGGATGGGATCCTCCGAGCCGAACCGGGGCTGCGGAGCGTGGGCGGCCTCGTCATGCACCTCACCGGGCGGCGTCTCTCCGAGGATGTACGGATCCACGCCCGCGGTCATGCACTCGCGGTTGTCGCGGTGGAAGCTCCAGTGCAGGTAGATCTTGCCGTTCTGGGAGCGGATCGCGGCAGGCGGATCGGGATACGGCCCCGCGACCATCACGACGTCGATCGCCGCGACGTCGAAGTAGGTCATCCCGCTCGTCCTGACCACCGTGACCTTGTCGACGTTGCCCTCGGCGTCGAGGACGATCTCGAGCAT
The DNA here is from genome assembly GCA_023248855.1 of Myxococcales bacterium. Taxonomy (GTDB): domain Bacteria; phylum Myxococcota_A; class Polyangia; order JAHFDS01; family JAHFDS01; genus JAHFDS01. Next base: position 33,465 of record JAHFDS010000011.1, on the reverse strand, counting down.
CGCCCAGGTGTCCATCGGCGGGCCGCCATTCGCGGCGTTCCAGTCCTCGATGAGGCCGAAGCCCCAGAGCTGGTGGATCTGCCGGTGCATGCGCGCGATGTACGCCGCGAACGGCGAGGCGCGCGTGCCGAGCGCGGTCTGGTTCCCGGGGCGCACCTCGGGCACGAAGTTCTCGAGCGCCGCGCGCGTGCGCTCCCATCGCTTGACGTGCTTGCCCGGCGAGAACGACTTGCGCTCCTCGGCCAGCTGCGACTTGGTCGCGGTGCCCCCGGCCTCGCCGCCGGCGTCGCCCATCGCCCGCCGCACCTCCTCGGGGCTGACGTCGAGGTCGGGGCCCACCTTGCCCGCCGCCCCGCGCTTGCGCTGACCGTGCCCGCCCTTGACGCCCGCGAGCTCCGACGGCAGCACCCCGTACGGGCTCTCCTTCTCCGGTTTCTCCAGGCCCGCGCGCGCCGCGTCTCGCATCGCGAGCAGCGGATTGGTCGGCCGCTTCGGCGTCTCGTCCGCGCGCGACTCGGCGCCGTGCTGACCGCGCCGGGCGCGCTCGGTCTTCTTGGGCCCCTTGCGATCGGCCTGCCCCGCGATGAGCTGCTTTGGCCTGTCCTCGCCGGCGTCCTTATCGGTGCGCGCCGATGCGGCGGACGCCTCGCCCTCGCCGCGCGCCTGCTTGACGAGGTTCGTGCTCCTGGCCTGCATCTCGTCCTCGGTCCGGACCTGCTTGTTCTTCTCACCGAGGAAGCGCGCGTTCGGGTTGTCAGCCTCGTCCTTGTCGTAGAGCTGCTCGACCGACTTCAGGCGCTCGGCCCGCTGCGGCCTCTTCGGCAGTGGATGCTCCGGCTCGAGCGTCGCCTCGAGCGGTTTCGGCTCGTCCCAGCGCGCCACCTCGCCCGCGTCGGGCTTGGGCCTTTTCGCCTCGTCCCTGGCCTTCTTGGCGCTCGGATCGGCCTTGGTGAGCGCCTCGTCCTCGGGCTCGGTGGGCACCTCCACCGGCGGCGCGCCGGCCGCGTCCACCTCGGACGCATCGACGCTGGCGATCTCGAGCGTCTCCTCCTCGGGCTCGTACAGGAAGACCCCGAGCGCCACCAGCTGGGCGTGCAGGAGCACGCTCGCCACGGCCGCGCCGAAGAGGCGCCCGTTCCCTTGGGGGCTCGCTCGGCCCATCTGCCCTGGATCTAGCACGCCCCGCGCCTGCGGCCGAGTGCTGTGGCACCCACCCCGCGCGCCGCGTAGCATCCACGGCTTGGACCCGGCTGACATCGACCACGCGCTCCGCACCCTCGAGGCGCTGCTCACGGATCCCGGCCGGCTGGCCGCGCTCGACCCTGCCCGACGGCGGGCGCTGCTCGAGGCCGCGGGGCGGCTGTCGCGGCCGCACAAGCACGAGCGCGTGCAGCTGGCCAAGGCGCTCCGGCGCGGCGATCGCTCCTTGCGACGCGGCCACGACGCGGCGCTCCTCGACGCCACCGAGATCCGCAGCGCGCGAAGGGCGGACGTCTTCGCGCCGCCGCCCCGCCACGAGAAGCCGCCTCTCGGCGAGCTCGCGACGCCGCGCGCCTGCTACGTGTGCAAGGCGTCCTTCTCGACCCTGCACTTCTTCTACGACCAGCTCTGCCCGCCGTGCGCGGCGCAGAGCTACGACAAGCGCTTCCAGTCAGTCGACCTGACGGGCCGGGTGGCGCTCGTCACCGGGGCGCGCGTGAAGATCGGCTTTCAGACCGTGCTCCTGCTCTTGCGCGCTGGCGCCCGCGTCGTCGCCACCACGCGGTTTCCGCACGACGCCGCGCGGCGCTACGCGGCCGAGCCGGACTTCGCGACGTTCCAGGATCGCCTCGAGATCCACGGTCTCGACCTGCGCCACGTGCCGAGCGTAGAGGTGCTCGCACGCTGGCTGGCCGAGCGCGAAGGCCGGCTCGACCTCCTCGTCAACAACGCGGCGCAGACCGTGCGGCGGCCGCGCGCGTTCTACCGGCACCTGCTCGGCGCGGAGGCGGCCGTGCCCGAGGCGAGCTGGCGGCGCCTCTTCGCCGCCAACGACGCCCTGCGGGCGGACCTCGGCGACGCGGGGCGCCGGGCGATCGGTCCGGGCGCGTCCCTGGTCTCGTGGCAGGGCGGTCTGTCGCCGGTGGGCCTCTTGCACCCGGCCGAGATGTCGCAGCTCGCGCTCGCGCCCGACGACCTCGAGGACTCGCCCGAGCTGTTCCCGCTCGGCGCGGTGGACGGCGACCTGCAGCAGGTCGATCGCCGCCGCTCCAACAGCTGGCGCCTGGAAGCGGCCGACGTGACGACCCCCGAGCTGCTCGAGGTGCACCTCGTCAACGCCATCGCGCCGTTCATCCTGTGCAGCCGCCTGCGTCCGCTCCTGGCGCGGGTGCCCACGCGGGACGCCCACGTGGTCAACGTCTCGGCGATGGAGGCGTCGTTCTCGCGCAAGAAGAAGACCGACAAGCACCCGCACACCAACATGGCGAAGGCTGCGCTCAACATGCTGACCCGCACCTCCGCCGCGGACTACGCCCGAGCCGGCATCCACATGAACAGCGTGGACACCGGCTGGGTCACCGACGAGGACCCGCTGCACCACGCGGAGCGCAAGCAGCGGGTGCACGACTTCCACGCCCCGCTCGACCCTGTGGACGGCGCGGCGCGCGTGCTCGACCCCGTCTTCACCGGCCACCGCACCGGCCAGCACTCGTGGGGGAAGTTCTGGAAGGACTACCGCGTGGTGGACTGGTGAGGGTGGGCCGCGTCAGATCTGCCGGTACACCCCGATCACGACGCCGATGATGTTGACGCTGCGGAAGTCCTTCTTGCGCACCACGATGGGCTGCATGGTGTGGTTGGCTGGCTGGAAGCGGATGGTGTCGCCCTCGGGGTAGTAGCGCTTGCAGGTGGCCTCGTCGTCGATCATCACGACGACGATCTCGCCCTTTTGCGGCTCGAGCGACTTCTTCACGAAGATGAAGTCGCCGTCGAAGATCCCGTCCTCGATCATCGACTCGCCCTTGACGCGCAGCGCGAACAGCGCGCCCGCCCCGGTCTCCGTGCCCGCGGACACGGCGCCCCCGCGCCCGGAGGCGACGCCACGCCCCGATCCGACACGAAAGTGTCGGCCGAGGAAGAAGCGATCCACGTGCACCGTGTCCTCGACGTTCTCGACCGCCAGCGTGGGCACGCCCGCCGCCACTCGCCCGACGAGCGGGATCGCCACCATCTCACCGGTCAATGGCAGGTCGAGGGGCGCCGGAGCGCGTCCCGCACGCGACGACTGCGGCTGACCGTCCGGCGAGAGGCACCGTAGCGCCCTGGACTTGAGGTCCTCGCGCTGAAGGTACCCCTTCTTCTCCAGCGCCTTGAGGTGATCGTTGACGCCGTTGGTCGACCGGATGCCCAGCTTCTGGCCGATCTCGCGCAACGTCGGCGGGTATCCCCGCTCCTGGATGGAGCGAGCAATGAACGTCAGCACCTCCCGCTGCCGATCGGTCAGTGGGACCACGGGACCGCGGCTCCCAGCGCCTTCTCCGGCGTCAGAGTCCATCTCGTCGCTGCTCGGATGCGTCACGGACACCTCCTGAACATCCTAGTAGGTACTGAACGGAGGTTCGGCGTCAACTTTTTTTGCGGCAACGAAGGGCTCCAGGTCGCAGATCCGCGCGCTTCCTGGAGATCAGGCCCACCTCGGTCCACAATCGAGCCATGTGCGCGCGCTCGGTCCGGTCCCGCCCCTTTGCCCTTGCGGGTCTCGTGCTCGCTCTCGTTCTGGGGCGGCCTTTGGCGGCCCCGGCGGCACCGAAGGGTCAGATCGTCCTGCTCAAGAGCGAGCTCGGACCCATCCGCTCGGACGGAGATCTGCAAAAGCAGATGAAGAAGCTCAAGGTGAGCCAGCCGACGCGCGAGGGCGACGGCTGGGACATGCAGTTTGTCGCCTTCCTCAAGCAACCGGCCTGGGCCGACACGGTGAACCTCGTCGTCTACGCGGGCAAGGACGCCAAGGAGTACGTGAACGTCTACGACATCGCGACCAAGAAGGGCACGAGCACCGTGCAGGCCAGGCTGCGCATGTTCGACTCCGATGGCCTCAAGTCCGGCAAGGCGTACACGCTCCGCGTCGCCCGCAAGGAAGGGGGCAAGGAGATCGTGTACGCGCAGACCATCGTGACGTTGCCGTGATCGCCCTCGGCCTGGCGCTGCTCCTCGTCAGCGGAGCCCCGCGCGGGCTGCCCGGGGCCAGTCCGCGACCAGGCCGGGTGATCCCGCAGGTGTCGGCGCTCGCGGCGGCGAAGAAGCGCGGCGATGCGATCGAGCTCGAGCGGATCGCCCGTCTCATCGGCCCCGCGGGGCTCGCCAGCGCCATGGGAAACGAGGACCGCCGCGTGCGCTCGGCCGCGGTCTCGGCGGCGCCGCGCATCGAGGACGCCTGGACCCTGCTCGAGCCGCTGTCGCGCGTGGTGGCCGAAGACGTCGACGAGGGCCTCGCACGCGAGGCCGCCGACGCCGCGTCCGTGATAGCAGATGGCCTCTCTCCGCTCGCGGGCGACGAGATCCCGCACGACACGATCCGGCGCAGCGCCCAGACCCTGGCCCACGCGGCGGCCTCGCGGCCGCATGATGCCGAGCTGCGCATCGCGGCCCTCGGCGCCGTGGCCTCCCTCGGCAACCGTGTGTCCGCGGAGTCGCTCGCCGACCTGCCCGCGCTGCTCGTGGACGGGGATCCACGCGTGCGTCGCGCCGCGGTCGAGGCGATGGGCGCAGGCCTGTCGCTGCGGGGGGCCGAGCGGCTGCGCGCGCTGCTCGACAAGGAGCAGGCGACGGAGGTGACCGCTGCAGCCGCCGCGGCGCTGTGCCGGCTGGCCGAGACCCTCCCCGAGGCTCGCGCGCTGGCGCCGATGACGGCGGATCGCGCGCGACGCATCGCGCGGGACGGGGCCACGCCGGCGGAGGACGTGCTCGAGCTGCTCGGCTGCCTGGGCCTTTCGGGCACGCTCGCGGACCGGCAGGTGCTCGGAGAGCTCGCGCGGGCCCACGGGGACCGCCAGGTGCGCGGGGAGGCCGCCCGGCAGCTCGCGCGACCACTCGTGCCCCCCTTCCCCGGTCCGCCGGCTCCCGCCGCCAAGCCCGCCGCGCCCCCGGGCAAGCGCGGTCCAGAAACGCAGCTACCCCATCGCTGACGTGGACGACCTCCCCATTCCACAGGGGCCCAGGCACGGAGGGCGCGCTCGGCTCGCGCGTGGCGCGGGGCTCATCGGCGCGCTCACGATGATCTCGCGCGTCTCGGGCCTCGTGCGCGAGCAGCTCGTCACCGCGCTGCTCGGCGCGACCTTCTGGGGCGACGCCTACGCGACCGCCTATCGAATCCCGAACCTGCTCCGCGACCTGTTCGGCGAGGGCGCCCTGTCGAGCGCGTTCGTGCCGGTCTTCGCCACCGCGCTGGCCAAGGAGGGCCGCCCGCGCGCCCACGAGGTCGCGCACCGGACGCTCGGCAACCTGCTCGTGGTGGTGGGGCTCGTGGTCGCGCTCGGCATCGTGTTCGCGCCCGAGATCGTGGCGGTGCTCGGGCAGGGGTTTCCACCGCAGAAGGCCGTGGCCGCCACCGGTCTGACGCGCCTGATGATGCCGTTTCTGCTGGTGGTCTCCGTGAGCGCGCTCGCGATGGGTGTGCTCAACGCCGAGGCGCTCTACGGGGCGCCGGCGTCGGCCTCCACCATCTTCAACCTGATCGCGATCGTCATCGGCGCGGTGTTGTACCTGCTGCACTTCGAGCTCGGACCCGCCGCCACGGGCTGGGCCATCGGGGTCCTGCTCGGAGGCCTCGGCGGCATTGCGCTCCAGCTCCCTCCGTTATGGCGGACAGGATTCCGTCCCCGCGTCCAGCTGGACCTCCGGCTGCGCGATCCGCACGTGCGGCAGATCGCGCGCCTGATGGTCCCCGCCGTGCTCGGCGTCGCCGCCACCAACGTCAACGTCGCCGTGTCGTCGAGCCTCGCATCGCACGTCGAGGGCGCGCAGGTGTGGCTCAACTCCGCCTTCCGCCTGCTGCACCTGCCGATCGGCGTCTTCGGCGTCGCGATCGGGACCATCTCCGCGACGCAGCTCGCAAGGCGCGTGGCCGAGGGTGACCACCTGGGGCTCCGGCGCGAGCTCGCCGACGGCGTGCGCCTCCTGTCCGTGTTCACGCTGCCGGCGACCGCGGGTCTCATCGCGCTCGCGGAGCCGACGATCCGCCTCATCTACCAGCACGGGCTCTTTTCGGCACCCTCCACGCGCGCCACCGCGGGCGCGCTGGCCTGCTACGCGGTGGGCCTGTGGGCGTACGCGAGCATCAAGGTGTTCGCGCCGGCGTTCTACGCGCTCGGTGAGACCCGCGTGCCGATGCTCGCGAGCCTCGGCTCGATGGCCGCCAACGTCACGGCCTGCGTCCTGCTCTACCCCCACCTCGGCCATCGCGGCCTCGCGCTGGCCGCGTCCCTGGCGGCCATCACCAACGTGGCGGTGCTCGCGCTGGTATTCCGGAGGCGTCACGGGGGCCTCGGTGGCCATGGGGTGGGCTCGACCTCGGCGCGTGCGGGGCTCGCCGCGCTGCTGATGGGCATCGGCGTCTGGGGGCTACAGGACTCCCTCGTCGCGGCGCTCGGCGAACAGCACACCTGGCAGCGGCTCATCGCCGTCCTCGTGCCGATCGCCGCCGGCGGCGGCCTCTACGTCGCGCTGCTGCGCCTGCTTCGCGTGGAAGAAGCCTCGGCCATCCTCGGCCTGCTGGGGCGCCTTCGCCGCAAGCTCCTCCGCCGCTGACACGCGCCCGTCGACCTCCAGCGTCCGTGATGACAGACACCTGTCTCTCATGCTTTCCGGTTGACCGCGGATTCTCATCCGTTATATTGGATGCTCCCGGCTGCCTCGGGGCCCCTGGATGACGCAACGCAGACACCTCGTTCTTGGCCTCCTGGGCGCGCTGGCTTGCTCGCGCACGCCGCCCGATGCCCGCAATGCGGGCGCCCCGATCACGCTCCTCAACGTGTCGTACGACCCCACGCGCGAGCTCTACGAGGAGGTGAACGCCACCTTCGCCGCGAAGTGGAAGGCAAGGACCGGGCAGAGCGTCTCGATCGAGCAATCGCACGGCGGATCGGGCAAGCAGGCGCGTTCGGTCATCGACGGCCTCGAGGCCGACGTGGTGACGCTCGGGCTGGCGTGGGACATCGACGCCATCGCCAAGGCGGGGCTGGTCGCGCCGGGCTGGGCGGAGGCGCTGCCCGAGCACGCGACCCCGTACACCTCGACCATCGTGTTCCTGGTGCGCAAGGGCAACCCGAAGGGCATCAAGGGCTGGGACGACCTCGTCAAGCCCGGCATCCAGGTGATCACGCCGAACCCGAAGACCTCGGGCGGCGCGCGGTGGAACTACCTCGCGGCCTGGGCGCACGCGCTCAGGGCGGGGGGCAACGATCCCGCCCGGGCGAGGGCCTTCGTCGCGCAGCTCTTTCGGAACGTGCCGGTGCTCGACTCGGGCGCACGCGGCGCGACCACCACCTTCACCGAGCGCGGCCTGGGCGATGTCCTCCTGGCCTGGGAGAACGAGGCCCTGCTGGCCGTCAAGAAGGTCGGGGCGGACAGGATCGAGGTCGTCGTGCCGGCGCTCAGCATCCTGGCCGAGCCGCCGGTCGCGCTGGTCGACAAGAACGTCGACAAGCGAGGCACGCGCCAGGTGGCCAGGGCCTACCTCGAGTTCCTCTACACGCCCGAGGGCCAGGCCCTGTGCGCCAAGAGCTTCTACCGCCCGCGCGATCCCGCCGTCCTCGCCAGGCACTCGGCCATGTTCCCGAAGCTCACGCTGGTCGGCATCGAGGAGCTCGGTGGCTGGAAGAAGGTCCAGCTCGAGCACTTCGCGGACGGGGGCACCTTCGACGCCATCTACGCGCCGGGAGCAAGGTAGTGTCTCGCCACGTGTCCACACCGACGCGTGCCGCCCGTCAGGCGTTTGACCGGAGTAGAGTCGTGGAGAGAAATCGTCGAACGCCCGGCGTGCGGCACTCGCGAGCGCAGAGCGCGAGCAAACAAGACACCTAGTGCTGTCCGTGATTCCAGTGAAGTCAGCGGGTTCGACGAGCGGCCCTGGGTGTTTGTCTTGCGCACGCTCCGCGTACGCGAGTGCTGCGGCCAGCTGGCCGGCGAAGGCTGCACCAGGCTCAAGTGCCGTCCAACCATTGGGGGGCAGCACTAGGGGCACGGATGGCTGACGCCCGCGCGCGCTCGCGGGGCATCCTGCCTGGCTTCGGCCTGTCGACCGGCTGCACGCTGGCCTACCTCGGCGTCATCGTGCTCCTGCCGCTCTCCATGATCGCGTGGAAGGCCGCGAGCGGCTCGGCGTCCGACCTGTGGCGGACCGTCGCCAGCGACCGCGCACTGTCGTCCTACCGGCTGACCTTCGGCGTCGCGCTCGGCGCGGCGGCCGTCAACGCGGCGCTCGGCGTGCTCATCGCGTGGGTCCTCGTGCGCTACCGTTTCCCCGGCCGCTCGATCCTTGACTCCCTCCTCGACATGCCGTTCGCCATGCCGACGGCGGTGTCCGGGATCGCGCTCACCACCCTCTACGCGGAGAACGGCTGGCTCGGAAGGCCGCTGGCCGCGCTCGGCATCAAGGTGGCCTTCACCCCCCTCGGGATCACCCTCGCGCTGGTGTTCGTCGGCCTGCCCTTCGTGGTGCGGTCGGTCCAGCCCGTGCTCGAGGCCCTCGGGCCCGACCTCGAAGAGGCCGCCGCGGCGCTCGGCGCCACGCGCCTGCAGACCTTCCTGCGCATCCTGGTGCCGCAGATGCTGCCGGCGCTCCTGACCGGCTTCGCCCTGGCGTTCGCGCGCGGCCTGGGCGAGTACGGCAGCGTCGTCTTCATCAGCGGCAACATGCCCGGCAGGACCGAAGTGACGACGCTGCTCATCATGACGCGGCTCGAGCAGTTCGACTACACGGGCGCCGCGGCGCTGGCGGCCGTGATGCTCTCGCTTTCGTTCGTGCTCTTGCTCCTCGTCAATCGCCTCCAGGCCTGGACCGTGGCGCGGAGGGCCGCGTGACCGGCGAGGCGCGCTCGCTCGCCCAGCGCGATGCCGCCTGGGTGCGCCTCGGGCTCATCGCGCTCGTGGTCGTGCTCCTCGGGGCCGTGCTCCTCCTGCCGCTCGGCGTCATCGTCGCGCAGGCGCTCTCCAAGGGCTTCGGTGTGTTCGCGCGCGCGGTGTCCGATCCCAACGCGCTCGCCGCGGTGCGGCTGACGCTGTTCGTGGCCCTCGTCGCGGTCCCGCTCAACGTCGTCTTCGGCCTCGCCGCGGCCTGGTCGATCGGCAAGTTCCGTTTTCGCGGGCGGAGCCTGCTCATCACGCTCATCGACCTGCCGTTCGCGGTCTCGCCGGTGATCGCGGGCATGATCTTCGTCCTGCTGTTCGGGGCGCAGGGGCTGTTCGGCCCGTGGCTGGCCGCGCACGACCTGCACGTGATCTTCGCGACGCCCGGGATCGTGCTCGCGACCGTGTTCATCACGTTCCCGTTCGTCGCGCGCGAGCTCATCCCGTTCGTCGAGTCCCGGGGCAACGATGAGGAGGAGGCGGCGCTCACGCTCGGGGCGAGCGGCTGGCAGGCCTTCCGCCGCGTCACGCTGCCGAGCCTGCGCTGGAGCCTCGTCTACGGCGTCATCCTCTGCAACGCGCGCGCGATGGGCGAGTTCGGCGCCGTCTCGGTGGTGTCGGGCCACATCCGCGGTCGCACCAACACCATCCCGCTGCACGTCGAGATCCTCTACAACGAGTACGAGTTCGCCGCGGCGTTCGCGGTGGCCTCGCTCTTGCTCCTGCTGGCCGTCGTCACCGTCCTCGGCAAGCACGCGATCGAGCGCCGTGCGCTCGCGCGTGAACCCCTGCGTGGAGGCGCCTCGTGAAGGCCCAGCCCTTCAGCAGCCTCACCGCCCTTGCCGTCGTGGCCTGCGGCCTCGCACCGACGACCGCACGGGCCGACGAGGAGCTGGCGCCACTCACTGTCACGGGCGGCCCCGGCAAGGGCACCACGTTCACCTCGAACGACCAGCGCTTCTCGCTCAACCTGCGTGGCCGCCTGCAGCTCCGCAACACGCTCGCGCACCCCACCGGCAGCGCCACCAACGACGAGCTCGGCGTGCGGACCGCGCGCGTCATCCTCGCCGGCAACACCTTCGACCCGCACCTCGAGTATTTCGTGCAGCTCGCGGTCGCGGCGAGCGACTTCGAGAAGGAGTACCAGACCTCGTCGCCGCTCTTTGACGCGTGGGTCGAGTACACGGGCGTCCGGGACGCCAACGTCCGCGCCGGCCAGCTCTTGGTGCCCTTCGACCGCGCGCGCACCGTGCGCGAGCTCGCGCTCACGCTGGTCGATCGATCCCAGGTCGTCAATGAGCTCTCGCTCGATCGCGACGCCGGCGTGGTGATCTCGTCGAGCGATCTCGGCGGCCTCGATCACCTGCTCGCGTACCAGGTCGGGGTCTTCGGCGGCGACGGCAAGAACCGGGTCGGCGCCGTCGATGCCGGCCTGCTCTACGTCGCGCGCCTGACGTTGCGCCCACTCGGTGCGTTCGACGACGACGTGCAGGGCGACCTCCTGCGTCATGCCGATCCCAAGCTGGCGGTCGGCGGCGGCGTCGCCTACAACGACAACACGCGCCGCCAGCGCTCCACCACCGGAAGCCTCCTCACCCTCGGCGGCGTGAGCTACGTCCACGCGGCTGCGGATGCGGTCTTCAAGTGGCGAGGCCTGTACTTCCTCGGCGAGTACCTCTACCGCGCCGCCCGCACCGAGCAGCATTCCGGCGCGGGCGCCAACATGATGCCGCTCACCGAGTACGCCCGCTCAGGAAGCGGCTACGTGCTGGAGGCCGGCACCCTCGTCACGGGCGCCTTCGAGGTGAACGCCCGCTTTGGCCAGCTCTTCGCGAAGACCTCGGGCGATCCCGCCAGGGCCACGGATCCGGCCCTGGTCAAGCTCGTCCAGGAGGGCGGCAGGGAGCTCGGCGGGGGGCTCGCCTACTACCTCAACGGCCACGCCCTCAAGGTGATGGGCGACTACCACGTGTACTTCGGCGACGGCGGCGCGAGCCGACCCCGTCACCTCGTCCGACTCGCCGTCGACGCCTCGTTCTGATCCTGCCGGTTCGTGCTAGAACGCCGCCCATGCAGCGGCTGGCTCTCGTGATGGCGCTCCTCGCGGCTGGGTGCGGCGACGGCAAGAAGGTCGGGGTGGGTGCTGGTGGCAACGGCGGAAACGCGGGCGCCGGCGGTGACGGCGGTGGCGGCAGCGGCAGCGGCAGCGCGGGCTCGGAGTGCCCCGGCGCGGCCGTGATGGACACCGCCGCCTGTCCCGAGGACGGCTACCCTTGGCGCTGCACGGTGAACCTCGGCTCGGGCCCGGTGCGTGCGTGTTACACGTCACAGATCGACTGCACGACCGCCGTCGACTGTGACGGCAACGGGAAGGCCGACCAGGCGTGCATCTGCGGCTCGCTGCTGCTCGAGTGCCCAGGCTCGCGCGAGATGGGCAAGTGCGGTCGCCCCGGTGTGGACGTGTACTGCCGGCGTGGCCCTTCGGTCGGTTGCAACCCGGACAAGCCCTTCTTCTGCGCCGCCACCGGCACCTGCTTCGCGGGCGACGGCCATTCGGTCGACTGCGCCACCGTCACGGACTGCGACGGCGACGGCATCCGCGAGACGGCGTGCCCCTGCGGCCAGGTCGCCGACTGCACCGTAGAATCGAAGTGCAGGACGCCCTGATCCGGTCGAATCACAGCTCGTGGGGCATGTAGTCGCGGGGCGCGCGGAAGTACTGCAGGGGCGAGTAGCGCAAGAGGTTCGACACGCGTGACGTGTACATGTCGGCGTAGTCCTCGACCTGCTCGCCGAAGCGGCTGTTCTCGTTGCCCTCACGAAATAGCTGTCCCCAGTAGGGGTGGAAGGTGCTGTCGATCTCGCGGCGCAGCCTCTGGTGCTGCGCGAGCGCGTCCTTGAGCTGCTCGCGCAGGCGCTCGAGGTCGGCTCGCGCGGCCTTCCGCGCCAGGTCCACGCGCTCACGATCGGCCAGCCCGTGGTCGCGCAGGCGCTCGAGCGTCTTCTGCACGGTCTGCGCGAAGTGGATGTCGGCGTCGAGCTCCCCGAGGCGCCGCGTCACGCCCTCCAGCTCCGCGATGCGCTCGACCTGCCGCTGGCGGATCGAGATCTCCTCCTCGAGCTCCTGCACGATCATCACGGTGCGCCAGTTCGACGACTTCTTCGAGCGCACCATGTCGCCATAGATGTGGTCGCCCACGTACAGCACCTGGTCGGCGGGCACATCGCCGAACGTGGCCTGCAGCATCGTGAGGTTGCCGCCCTGGTAGATGCGCCCGCGATGCAGGTGCGTCGCCTCGCCGACCACCTGGCCGGCCGCGTCGAGCTCCTGGAACGGCCGTGCCTCGGTGAAGAAGGCCGGCTTCGCGGCGCCCACGAGGAGGTAGTCGAAGTAGTTCCGCCACGACGGGTACGCGGGGAGCTTGCCGTCGAGCAGGAACTTCATGACGGCGTCGGTGTAGTCGTAGAGGCTGTTCGTCGCCAGGAACAGCCGCTTGCCGGAGGACCGCAGCTTGTGCAGCGTGGCCGCGAGCTCCGGGTCCTCCCCGATGAAGCGCGCCATATCCGCCTTGATGATGGTCTTGAGCGTGTCGTCGCGGTGCGCCTCGTCGATGCAGTCGCGCACGTCCTGCCACAGCGCGTCGTAGTCGAGCTCCTGGCCGCGCGCCTCGAGGAAGTCGATCAGAGAGACGTACATCGCCGCCTCGGGCAGGGCGAACAGCGTGTCGATCCACGCGAAGCGCGGTGGCCGAAGCCGCGTCTTGGTCGCCATCCGGTAGAGGTCGTAGCGCTCGTCCTTCTCGATCTTCTTCGTGCCGTGGTAGGCGCGTCCGACGTGGCCGTAGCGATCCACCTTGAGCAGGTTGCCGAGCTTCCGATCGACCACCAGCCCGCGCAGGGCGTAGCGCCGGTCGTAGGGCAGCGCGCGGATCTCGTCCGGGTAGCCACGCTTTTCGACCAGCTTCTCCACCGTGAGCTCGATCGACAGCCGCTCGAGCTCCGGCTGGTCGTAAATCGCCAGCGTGTAGTCCATGTCGAAGCCGACCACCTGCACGTGATCCATGCGCAGGTTGCGGTTGACGAAGATCCGGCGCTCCGGGCTCGGCGCGCCGAGCACGCTCGCCATCGCCGCCGCGTCGGGCAGCCCCGTCTGCTCGAGCAGCTCGCGCAGCTCGGGCGCAGGGAGCCGCACACCCGTCGCGGGCTCGTTGACGCGCGAGTCCGCCATCGCTACGCGAGGGCCTTCAGGCCCTGCTGGTCGCACACGATGACCTTGCGACCATCGGTGTCGATGAGGCCCTTGCGCTTGAACGTGGACAGCGTGAGGCTCACCGTCTCGCGGGTCGAGCCGATGAGGTTCGCCATCTCCTGGTGCGTGATCTTGATGCCGACCAAGGTGCCGCGCTCGTCGTCCACGCCGAACTCGACCGACAGGCGCAGGAGCAGCTCCGCCAGCTTGGCGTTGACGTCCTTGAACAGCAGCTGCTCGATCTTGTTCTCCACGTCGCGGCGGCGCTGCATCACGATCTTCGCCAGCCGGTAGCCGATGCGCGGGTGCTGCTCCGCGATCTTCTCGATCTCCTCGCGGCGCAGCTCGGTGACCTGCGAGTTCTCCATCGCTTCCACCATCTCCTCGCGCGGAGCGGCGTCGATGAGGCAGGCCTCGCCGAAGATGTCGCCCGGCGCGCGGTAGGCGAGCGTGAGCTCCTTGCCGTCGCGCGTGACCTTGGAGACCTTGACCCGGCCGCCGTTGACGAAGAACACGGTCTGGCCCGGATCGCCGGGCAGGTAGAGCACCTCGCGCCGTCGCACGGGTCGCATCTCGACCACGCCGGCCAGCCGGGCCATGGTGTCCGCGGGCAGGTCCGCGAGGAGGGGGATCTTCTTCAAGTACCAGCCGGCTCGCTTGTCGTCCGCCACGATTCCATCCTGGAAAGCGAATATGTCAGCAGCCTAACAAATCGGCCTCCGCTGCGCAAGAGACTCGTGAGCCTTCTTACGGATGGCCGTTTCTTGGTACGATTGCTCACAAACTGGGACGTGGCGTTCGCAGCGCCTGGACCAGCAGGCCCAGCGCGGCGGTGGCCAGGGCCAGCGTCACGTAGAGGGCTCCGCCGGAGAACGGCAGCGTCGCGTGCGCGCCCAGGTGGGAGGCCGAGAGCACGAGCGCGTTGTTCGCGAAGTGCATGAGCACCCCCGGCAAGAGGGAGCGCGTGCGCGTCGCGAGCAGGCCGAGCAAGAGGCCGAGCAGCGTGGTGGGGACGAGCCGCGCCGGGTCGAGGTGGAACAGGCCGAACGCGATCGCCTGCACGACGATCGCCGTGGGCACCGGGAGCGCACGCCGAAGGCCCGACAGCAGCGCCCCACGAAACAGGGCCTCCTCGCAGATCGCCGGCGTGGCGGCGAAGATCACGAGCTCGAGGGGCAAGCTGCCGAGCCCGAGCAGCTGCTTCTCGAGCGCCGCGTTCTGCTGCGCGAGCCCGGGCCAGAGCTGCATCGCGACGTGGAAGGTGGCCTGCACGAACAGGCTCGCGGCGATGCCCACCCCGAGGCCGAGGCCGAGGTCGCGCGCGGAGGGCAAGCGCAGAAGGAGCGCCTTGCGGAGGTCCACGCGCGAGGCGCGCAAGAGCAGCACGGTCGAGCCGAGGAACAGGCCCCACTGCGAGAGCAGGAGCCCGCGAGCGATCGACCTCTGCTGCAGCGGCAGGGCCACGAAGAGCTGGAGGATGACGTTGACGCCGAGCAGCGTCATCGCCTCGGCCGCCGATGGCGCGTCGCGCGCTTCCACGCGCTGGGTGGCGCGCGAGAGCCCGAACAGGAGCCGCAGGCGCTCGCCGAGGGACAGCTCCCGGTCGGCGCCCGCGAACAGGACCCGCTCGGAGGCGTACAGGCGCGCCGCCAGCGCGAGCAGCCCCGCGGCGTAGACGAACGTCGCGGTGAGCGCCAGGAGGGTCGGGCCGAGCTCCGCCCGCCCCTGCACCACGTCCTTGGCCAGAAGCGCGAGGTTGGCGCCCGGCGCGAGCGCGAGCGCCCACGTGAGCTTCGAGCCTGGAAGCGCCGCGACCATCGCCGGCATCGTGGCGACGAGGTAGACCGGCGTGAGCAACGTCTGCGCCTCCTTGTAGCTGCGCGCGAGGCTCGCCACGGTGAGGAACAGCGCCGCGAAGAAGCAGGCGGCCGGGACGATCGCGAGCGCGGTCTCGGCGGCGTGGAGCCAGGGGATGTCGATCGCGAGCTTGCCGTCGGCGAAGCTCATGAGGTACCCGAACGTGATCGCGATCGAGCCCAGGTTGAGCAGGCCCGTCGCGATCGCGATGGTCGTCACCGCCAGGAACTTGCCGGTGACGACGTCGATGCGATCGACTGGCGACGACAGCAGCGTCTCCAGCGTGGATCGCTCGCGCTCGCCGGCGGTGACGTCGATCGACGGGTAGAACGCGCCCAAGACGACCATGAACACGACCGCGAACGGCAGCACCTGCGACAGGAGGAAGGCGCCGAGGCGTTCCTCGGAGGCGACGTTCTCGCTCTCCACGCTCACCGTGGCGAGCGACTCGGTGGCGTCGCGGATGCGGTCCCTGGCTTGGCGGGACTCGTCCTCGGACGCGTCGAAGAGGATCTTGAGCTCGGGGCGGCGACCCGCCGCCACGGCCTGGTCGAACGCTGCCGGGATCTCGATGACGGCGTGGAGCTTGCCCTTGTCGAGCGACTCGCGCGGCCTCGGATCGTCGAAGACCAGCCGGATCTTGTCGTCGGGATCGGAGAACAGCTTCTCGAGGCCCGGCGCCCGTCCGACCAGGCCGACCTTCGACACCCGCGCCGCTCGCTCGGCCTCGATCTTGGTCGCCAGGGCCGCTCCGCCCACCGACAGCACGGGATAGAGCGCGAGCGGCAGGAGGATCATGACGATGAGCGTCTTGCGATCGCGCAGCGTCTCGCGGAGCTCCTTCTTGTAGAGCGTGAGCGTGTTTCTCGAGATCATGCGCTCGCCTCCGCGGGCATCGAGCCGGCGGTCGCGCGGGCCTCCTCTTCGCCGACCAGCCGCAGAAACGCGTCCTCGAGGCTGCGCGCATTGGTACGCGCTCGCAGCAGAGCGGGGGTGTCCTCGGCGAGCAGCCGACCGCGGTGCAGAAGACCCACGCGATCGCACAGCAGCTCGGCCTCGGCGAGGTAATGCGTCGTGTACAGGATGGCCTTGCCGCGGCCGCGCTCTGCCACGATGGCATCGCGCAGGAAGCGGCTCGCCAGGACGTCGAGCCCGGTCGTCGGCTCGTCGAGCACGAGGACCGGCGGATCATGCAGCATCGCGCGTGCGATCGAGGTGCGCTGGCGCTCCCCGGTCGATAGCTTCTCGCACCGGCGATCGAGCCAGGCTTGCATGCCGAGCAGCTCGGCGAGCTCGGCCGTTCGGGTGCCGATGCGCGCGCGCGGCAGGCCGTGCAGCTCGCCGTAGAAGGCCAGGAGCTCGCGCGCGGTGAGCCGTCCATAGAGCCCCGCCGTGCCCGTGACGAACCCGAGCCGGCCCTTGGCGCGCGCGGGTTCGGTCGTGAGATCCACGCCGCCGATGGTGGCGCGGCCGCCCGTCGGCGCCATGAGCCCGACCAGCATCCGCATGGTGGTGGTCTTGCCGGCGCCGTTTGGCCCGATGAGGCCGTAGATCTCACCGGGGTCGACGCGAAAGGACACGCCCGCCACGGCGTCGTGGCCCTCGAATCGCTTGCGCAGGTCGGCGACGACGATCATCCGAGTCCCACACGATCCCCGATGCGCCCACGTCCCGCCACCACAAACAGGCGGCACCGCACCCGAGGCGCTATGATCGACGCATGTCCGCGGGTCAACCCTTGCCGAGCCACACCGCGGACGGGCGGCCGTTCGATCCCAGCCTCGACCGCGAGCCGCGGCTCCGGATGCTGTCGGTGGTGTTCTCGCTCCTCGGCATCCTGTGCGGCATCGTGGCCGACCACGCGGGGCTGTCCCGTGCGACGGCCTGCGCCTTCGACCCTGCCCTTGCCGCCCAGCTCCGGCAGGACAGCGCCGACCATCCCGCCGTCGAGCTCCTGCGTGAAGTGGGGCGTCTGGGCGCGGCGCTGGGGCGCTGGTGGGACGGCTGGCTGCAGCCCGAGGAGGACGCTCCGCGACGCCGGGGAGTCGCGCCGGCGGATGCCAATGGGATGCCCCCGGAGCGCTCGGGCGGCCAGCGTATCTGGGGCCCGTTCGCGCTGCTCGTCGGCTGGATCCTCGTGTTCCACGTCTGGATCCGACCGCGAGTGGCGTTCCGCGCCGACTTCCCGAAGCTCTGGTCGTCGTCCGTCGTCACGCGAATCGCGCTCGCACTGTGCGATCTGGCATTTTTCGGGAGCTTCGGCAGCGTCGTCGCGTTCTTTTTCCTCTGAGATCCAAACAGAGTCGCATTGATCCTGCGCCATCCGGTCCCGGTCCCGGTCCCGCTCCCGGTCCCGATCCGAGTCCGGTATTCGAGCTGGCTCAGCCGCTGCGGTCGAGGAGCCGGAAGCTCGGGACCGGGAAGGGGACCGGGACCGGGACGGACCCAGAGCGCTGGCGCGGGGTCTACGCGTTCTGTCTAGGAGGGCGCGACCGGATAGCGCGAGCCGCGCTCCGATCGCGACAGGGTCACCCGAAAATGGGCGCCCCGTGCTCCCGAGACGAGCTCGATGGTTCCGCCATGCGCACGAACCACCTGCTCGACCGTGGCGAGCCCGAGCCCCGTACCGCGCGGCTTGGTCGAGTAGAACGGCTCGAAGATACGCGAAGCGCTCGCGGGCGCGATGCCGGGACCATCGTCGACCACATCGAGGTGGACCTCCTTGCCCGCCGGAGCCACCGACACTTGGACATGGCCGTCGTCCGCCACCGCCTCGGCGGCGTTGCGCAGGAGGTTCCACAGCACCTGTCGCAGCTGATCCGGGTCCCCCTTGACCGCACAGGGCTCGATCGCGAGCGCGATGTGCACGGCACCCCGCCCGCTCGCCCGCAGCTCGCCGTCCAGCATCTGCGCCACTTCCGACACCAGGGCGGGTAGATCGACGGCCATCGTGCCGGCCTCGCGCGGGCGCGTGTAGTCGAGCAAGGTCGCGACCAGCCGATCGAGCCGATCGACCTCGCGGACCACGATGTCCATCAGCCGCTTGTCCTCCTCCGTGGCCGCCGTGCTCTCCCGCAGGAGCTCGATGCTGCCCGACACCGCAGCGAGCGGATTCCGAAACTCGTGGGCAACGCCGGCCGCGAAGCGACCGAGGGTGGCGAGCTCCTGGTTCTTGCTCACCTCCGCCTCGATGCGGCGCAGCGCGGTCTTGTCCTCGAGGTGCAGGATGCTCCCGCGCTGGGCGCCCTTGCCGTCATAGAGCGGCGCGACGACGACGGCGATCGCGAGCTGCTGGCCGTCGCTCCGCAGGACGCCGAGCTCGCCCTGGAACTGTCCCCCCTGATCCTCCGACGCACGCAGCGCGGACGCGAGCTCCGGCGCCACGCCCTCGATGGGCCTGCCGATCGCACTGTCGGTGGACACGCCGAATAGCCGGCCCGCGCCACCGTTGAAGGCCAGGACGCGCTGCTCGCGATCGATGGTGATGAGGCCGGTGGTGAGGCTGCGCAGGATGTCCTGCGTGAGCGCCTCCGTGTCCTCCGCGTAGGCCCGCGCCTGTGCGACCCGCTCCCCGACCCTGCGGGCGGTGATGACCAGGTTCGCAGCGAGGATGGTCACGCCCGCGAGCGCGGCCAGGTTGATCACGAGCGCCCGCAGGAAATCGCCCGAATCCATGACCGGAGACGGTCCCCCGGCGACCGCAGGCAACGCGCCCGAGCGTCCCAGATACGACACGCCCACGTAGAGCACGGCCCCCGCGATGGCGGTGGCCAGCACCTCGCCCACCCGCTGGCAGATCATCGCCGAGCCCACGATGGTGAGGAGGTAGACGATGGCAAAGCCACTTCCCGCGCCACCGGTGACGTGCAGGAGCGCCGACGCGGTGACGAGATCCACCAGCATCTGCACGTTGGCGAAGCGCGTCAGGCTCTTCGCGACCGGCAACCAGATGGCGTAGGCAATCGACAGCGCATAGGTGCCGAGAACCACGCTGAACAGGAACCGCAGAAACGGCTGGTCGAAGTCCGTGGCCTCGGCCCGCATGGCGTGGACGCCCACCACCGCGGCGAGCACCACGGTGATCCACGCGACGCGGAACGCCATCAGGCGCGAGATGCGGCGACGCTGCTCGGTCATGTTGACTCTTTTTTCCGATGTCCGCGTCGCCGCTGGCGACGCCGCCTTCACTTCGTCTTCACGTTGCCTGCGATCTCGAAGATGGGCATGTACATGGCGATGAGGAGGCCGCCAACGACACCACCGAGGAAGACGAGCATGAACGGCTCGATGAGGGAGGTCATCGAGGCCACGGCGGCATCGACCTCGTCCTCGTAGAAGTCGGCGATCTTCTGCAGCATGGAGTCCATCGCGCCGGTCTGTTCGCCGACCGCGATCATCTGCACCACCATCGACGGAAACACCTTGGTCTCCGCGAGCGGCCCCGCCACGTCCTTGCCCTCGGCCACCTTCTCCCGGGCGTGCAGGATCGCCTCCTTGACGACCACGTTTCCGGCCGTCTTGGCGACGATCTCCATGGAATCGAGGATGGGCACGCCCGAGGACAGGAGCGTTCCCATCGTGCGCGTGAATCGCGCGACGACGGTCTTGCGGAGCACGTTGCCGATCACGGGGAGCTTGAGCAGCAGGGCATCGAAGATCTTCCGGCCCTTCGGATTGGCCAGGAACATCTTGAAGGCGATCATGAAGGCGATCAGCCCACCGATGAGCAGGCCGATGTTCGCGACCAGCCAGTCCGAGATCCCGATGACGACCTTGGTGGGGGCGGGGAGCTTGTCCTTGCCGCCGCCCATCTCGTCGAACATCTTGACGAACATCGGGACGACCTTGGTCAGCATGAGCGCGGTGACGCCGACCGAGATCACCAAGATGGCGACCGGGTACGTCATGGCGCCCTTGACCTGCGCCTTGAGCTTCATGGCCTTCTCGATGTAGGCCGAGAGGCGCTGCAGGATCGTGTCGAGAATGCCGCCGACCTCGCCCGCCGCGATGAGGTTGCAGAACAGGTCGTCGAAGACCTTGGGGTGCTTGCGGAGCGCGTCCGAGAACGTCTGTCCCGACTCGACGCCGCCCTTGACGTCGAACAGCACCTTCTTGAGCGCCTTGTTGCCGGACTGGCTCGCCAGGATGTCGAGGCACTGCACGAGCGGCAGTCCCGCATCGATCATCGTCGCGAACTGCCGCGTGAAGATGACGATCTCCTTTTCCGGGATCGACTGACCCGGCAGCGAGAGCTTGAAGCCCGCGCCCTGCTTGCGGATCTTCGAGATCGTGATCTGCTGGAGCTTGAGGCGCTCGCGTGCGGCGTCCTCGCTCTCGGCCTCGATCGTGCCCTTCTTCGTCTCCCCGGTCCTGGTCTTGCCTTCCCAGACCCAAACGACTGCTGTGGCGGTGGCCATGACCTACTCCTTCAGCAAGGCGGCACTAACGTCCTTGCGGCGGGCGCGCGCCCGCTCCGCCCTTTTCTGCATTGGCGATCATCGTGCGCAACTCGTCCACATCCGTGCTGCGGCCGATCGCCTCCTCCAGCGTGATGAGGCGCTTGAGGTAGAGGTTCATCAGCGCCTGGTTCATGGTCTGCATTCCGAACTTGGACTGACCGATCTGCATCTGCGAGTAGATCTGGTGGATCTTGTCCTCCCGGACGAGGTTCCGAATTGCAGGGTTCGGCACCATGATCTCGAGCGCCATGACGCGGCCGGCGCCGGTCGCGCGCGGAATGAGCGCCTGCGAGAGCACGCCCTCGAGCACGAACGACAGCTGCGCGCGGATCTGCGGCTGCTGGTAGGGCGGGAACACGTCCACGATGCGGTTGATCGTCTGCAGAGCCCCGTTGGTGTGCAGGGTGCCGAAGGCGAGGTGGCCCGTCTCGGCCACGGACAGGGCCGCCTCGATCGTCTCGAGGTCGCGGAGCTCACCGATGAGGACGCAATCGGGGTCCTGCCGCAGGATCGACTTGAGCGCGCGCTTGAAGCTCTGCGTGTCGCTGCCCACCTCGCGTTGATTGACGATGCAACCCTTGTGCGGGTGCAAGAACTCGATCGGATCCTCGATCGTGACGATGTGAAGACGCTGCTCGGTGTTGATCTTGTCGATGATCGACGCCAGCGTCGTGGATTTCCCGGAGCCGGTCGGTCCCGTCACCAGCACGAGCCCGCGTGGGCGGTTCGCGAGCTCCGCGACCACGGGCGGCAGGCCCAGCTCCTGGAACGTCATCACCTTGAAAGGAATCATCCGGAACGCGCCGGCGACTGCGCCGCGCTGCATGAAGATGTTCCCGCGAAATCGCGCGAGGTTCTTCACGCCGAACGAGAAGTCGAGCTCCTGATCCTCCTCGAAGCGCAGCTTCTGGGCGTCGGTGAGCACCGAGTAGCAGAGCTGCTTGGTCTCGATCGGCGTGAATGGCGGCGTCCGAAGCGGCACCAGCAGGCCGTCGATGCGCAGCTGCGGCGGCGATCCCGTCGTGATGTGGAGATCGCTCGCGCCTTTGTCGATCATCGCCTTGAGCAGCTGGTGAAGGTTCACCTTCTGCTGCTGCGGCGGCTCTGCTCCTCCTGCGTAGCCCAAATCGGTCTCCTGTCTGCCTCGCTCAGCTGTCCGACACGGTGACGCGCATGATCTCCTCGATTGTGGTCGTGCCCTCGCAGATCTTCGTGATTCCGCTCATCCGGAGCGTGCGCATGCCGAGCCGGATCGCCTCGGCCTTGAGCTCGGCCGCGGAAGCGCCCTGGAGCACGAGCTCCTTTAAGCCCTCCCGGAACACCATCACCTCGTACAGCGCCACCCGCCCCTTGTAGCCGCTGCCCTTGCAGGTCTCGCAGGCGGTGCCGCCGGCGGTCTTGCCGGTCCCTCGCATCATCTTGGCGTTCTGGGCCTCCTCGGGCGTGCAGCCGATGGCCAGGAGTCGGTCGACGCTGGTGCCGGGGTCGGGCGCGCCACAGGTCTTGCACACCTTGCGCGCCAGACGCTGCGCGAGCACGCAATTGAGCGAGGCCGTCACCAGGAACGGCTCGACGCCCATGTTGAGCAAACGCGTCACCGTCGAGGGCGCGTCATTGGTGTGCAGCGTGGAGAGCACCATGTGGCCGGTCAATGCGGCCTTGACCGCGATCTCCGCCGTCTCGAAGTCGCGGATCTCGCCCACCATGATGACGTCGGGATCCTGGCGCAAGAACGAGCGCAGCGCGGCCGCGAAGTTGAGGCCGATGTCGTCGTGCATCTGGCATTGATTGATGCCCATGAGGTTGTATTCGACCGGATCCTCCGCGGTCGAGATGTTCTCCGTGGGCTTGTTGAGGTCGGAAAGCGCCGAATAGAGCGTCGTCGTCTTGCCCGATCCGGTGGGACCGGTGACGAGCGTCATGCCGTTCGGGCGGTGCAGACACTCGAGGAAGTCCTTGAGCTGGGCCTCCTCGAAACCCAGCTTGGTCATGTCGAGCTGCAGGTTCGACTTGTCGAGCAGGCGCATGACGATCTTCTCGCCGAAGAGGCAAGGCAGGACCGACACGCGGTAGTCCATCTCCTTGCCCTTGCCGAGCTTGAGCTTGATGCGACCGTCCTGCGGCAGCCGGCGCTCGGCGATGTCGAGGTTCGACATGATCTTCAGGCGCGAGGTGATCGCGGGACGCAGCTTGAGCGGCGGCGTCATCTTCTCGAGGAGGACGCCGTCGGTCCGGTAGCGCACGCGATACGACTTCTCGTAAGGCTCGATGTGGATGTCGGACGCACCCTCCTTGATCGCGTTGATGAGGATGAGGTTGCACAGCTTCACGACGGGCGCTTCCAGCGCCATGTTCTCCAGGTCGACGATGTTCTCACCGCCGGCGTCGTCCATCGAGAAGTCGATCTCGCCCTCGTCGAAGCCCTCCATCACCTCCTCGTAGGAGATCTCCTTGAGGGGCTGCCCGTCGGGGGCCACGGCGACCTTGACCTCGTAATGACGGGTGATGGCGTCGAGGATGGCCTGCTCGCCGGCGACGACGACCTCGATGTTGTAGCCGGTCAGAAACTTGAGGTCGTCGATCCCGTAGATGTTCGACGGATCGGACATCGCCACGATCAGCGACGAGCCCGCCCGGTTGATCGGGATGCACTGGTGCTTTCGGGCGACCTCCTTGGGAATGAGCTTGATGACCTCCGGGTCGATGTCGAAGTCCGCGAGGTTGATGGCCGGCACGCCGTACTGGCGCGCCAGGAAATCGGTCAGCGCCTGCTCGCCGATGAACCCGAGCTTCTGGAGCGAGAGACCCAGCCGGCCACCGGACTTCTTGGCGTCCTCCTGCGCCTTCTGCAGCTGCTGGAGGGTGATCAGGTTCTGACGTACGAGGAGCTCACCGAGGCGGGACATGGGCGATGGACACTCCTAGGCGACGAACGATCCTAGGTTTCGCTCGCCGATCCTGTCAAGAACACACCCGGTGCGTACCTGTGCGCAAACGCTGACGTTTCGCTTGCTTGCAGAAGCGCTTCCATAGCAGCTTCGGGGTACGGCCTTGACACCTCGGCGCGCAGCTCCGAACCCGCCCGAAAGCCAGGAGCGGTAGCTCCCTTGACAGCGCCCCCTAGGATCGCGTATCTGCTCGTTTCCCCGCCGACCGGGCGGGCGCTGCAGCTCTTAGAGAGGAGTCGGAGAAACATGGCATCGAACACGCGCGCATCGGAGCTCAAGCGGGCCCGCTCGCACAAGAACATGGGCAGAAAGCGCAAGAGCGTGGAGTCCCGGAAGTCGACGCCGAGCGCAGCCGAGCTGTTCGCGGGTCTCGGCGAGCCAGGGCAGCCGGCTCCCACCCGCAAGTAGCTTCGCCACGCCCTCCGAAGGCTCGTCCGGCACGACGCGTCGCGTCGTTTCTGCGCTTCTCTTTCTTGCGCCCTCTCGCTAGGGTCCAGCCCATGAACAAGACGGTCGCGAACGCCGGCGAGGCGCTCCGGGACCTGGCCGACGGCATGACCGTGATGTCTGGCGGTTTTGGCCTCTGCGGCAACCCGGAGAACCTCATCCGCGCCATCCTTCGCAAGGGCACGCGGGACCTCACCATCATCTCGAACAACTGCGGGATCGACGACAAGGGTCTCGGGGTCCTGCTCGCGGCTGGCCAGGTGAGGAAGATGATCTCGAGCTACGTGGGCGAGAACAAGACGTTCGAGCGCCTCTTCCTCGACGGTTCGCTCGAGGTCGAGCTCTGCCCGCAAGGAACGCTCGCCGAGCGAATCCGCGCGGCAGGAGCGGGCATCCCGGCCTTCTACACGCCGACCGGCTACGGGACGCCCGTGGCCGAGGGCAAGGAGGTGCGGGACTTCGACGGCAAGAAGTGCGTGCTGGTCAGCGCCCTGCGGGCGGATTTCGCCCTCGTCAAGGCCTGGCGGGGCGATCGCTGGGGCAACCTCGTCTACCGGAAGACGGCGCGCAACTTCAACCCGATGATGGCCGCCGCCGGTCGGATCACCATCGCCGAGGTCGAGGAGCTGGTCGAGCCCGGTGTGCTCGAGGGCGACCAGATCCACACGCCCGGCATCTACGTGCAGCGCATCTTCCAGGGCACCGGCTACGAAAAGCCCATCGAGAAGCGCACCGTTCGCAAGGCCGGTCCCACGGGCTCGCCTGCGGGCCACGAGGTGCGCTGATGGCGCTCTCGCGGGAGCAGATCGCCATGCGCGCGGCCGCCGAGCTGCGGGATGGTTTCTACGTCAACCTCGGCATCGGCATCCCGACGCTGGTGGCCAACTACATCCCGAAAGGCATGGACGTCATCCTGCAGTCGGAGAACGGCATGCTCGGGATCGGCCCCTACCCGCTCGAGGGGCAGGAGGACCCGGACCTCATCAACGCCGGCAAGGAGACCGTGACGGCGCTGCCCGGCACCGCGTTCTTCTCGTCGGCCGAGTCGTTCGCGATGATCCGCGGCGGCCACGTCGACGCTTGCTTCCTCGGCGCCCTCCAGGTCTCCGAGACCGGTGATCTCGCCAACTGGATGATCCCCGGCAAGATGGTCAAGGGCATGGGCGGAGCGATGGACCTCGTCGCGGGCGCCCGGCGCGTGGTGGTCATGATGGAGCACGTGGCCAGAAGACCGGCTGGAGAAGGCGCGCCCTCGGCGCGACACGGCTCGAAGGTCGATCGCAAGATCCTGCGGCAGTGCTCGCTGCCGCTGACGGCGGTCGGCGTCGTGAGCCGGATCATCACCGACCTCGCTGTCCTCGACGTCACGCCGCGCGGCCTCGTGCTCGTCGAGCGCGCCCCCGGCGTGAGCGCGAGCGAGATCCAGGACCTCACCGAGCCCCACCTGATCATCGAGGGCACGCCCCCGGAGATGCGCGCATGAAGAGCGACGAGCCCCAAGGCGGAGACAAGAGGAAGGACCGGCTGCGCAAGGCGCGCTTTGCCACGGACGCCGACCTCGAGATCGAGGAGCGCTACGATGCGGCCTCGCTGGCGGCCCTCGACTTCGATCCCGCGCGCGACCTCGCGCAGGCCGGCGAGTACCCGTTTACGCGCGGCGTGCACGACACGATGTACCGCGCGCGCCTGTGGACGATGCGCCAGTACGCGGGCTTCGGCACCGCGGCGGAATCGAACAAGCGCTACAAGTTCCTGCTGTCGCAGGGGCAAACGGGCATCTCGGTCGCGTTCGACCTGCCGACGCAGATGGGCTTCGACTCGGATCATCCGCGCGCGCGCGGCGAGGTCGGCCGCACCGGCGTCGCGATCTCGTCGATCGAGGACATGCGCGAGCTGCTCGACGCGCTCCCGCTCGATCAGCTGACGACGTCCATGACCATCAACTCGACGGCGGCGATCCTGCTGTCGCTCTACGTCGCCGTCGCCGACGAGCGGGGGGTCGGCCGGGGCAAGCTCGGCGGCACGATCCAGAACGACATCTTGAAGGAGTACATGGCGCGCGGGACCTACATCTACCCGCCGCGCCCGTCGATGCGCATCACGACCGACGTCTTCGCGTTCTGCAAGGCCGAGGTGCCGAAGTGGAACACGATCTCCATCAGCGGCTATCACATCCGCGAAGCCGGATGCGACGCGGTGCAGGAGGTGGCGTTCACGCTCGGCGACGGCGTGGCCTACGTCAAGGCCGCGGTCGACGCGGGGCTCGACGTGGACGACTTCGCGCCGCGCCTGGCGTTCTTCTTCAACGGGCACAACAACTTCCTCGAGGAGGTCGCGAAGTTCCGCGCGGCCCGGCGCCTGTGGGCGCGCATCATGAAGGAGCGCTTCGGTGCCAAGGACCCGCGCTCGATGATGCTGCGGTTCCACACCCAGACCGCGGGCTCCACGCTGCAGGCGCGCCAGCCGCTCAACAACGTCGTGCGGACGACGATCCAGGCGCTCGCGGCGGTGCTCGGGGGCACGCAGTCGCTGCACACGAACGCGTACGACGAGGCGCTGTCCCTGCCCACCGAGGACAGCGCGCTGCTCGCGCTCCGGACCCAGCAGGTGATCGCGCACGAGTCCGGCGCCGCGGACTTCGTCGATGCCCTCGCCGGCTCCTACGCGGTGGAGTCCTTGACCACGCAGATCGAGCGGGGCGCCGAGGACTACCTCCGCCGCATCGACGAGCTCGGCGGCATGGTGGCGGCGATCGAGCAGGCCTTCCCCCAGCGGGAGATCGAGCGGCGCGCGTACGAGCACCAGCGCGCCGTCGAGGAGAAGCGGCGGATCGTGGTGGGCACGAACGAGTTCGTGACCTCCGACGGCAAGCCTCCGACGCTGCACAAGCTCGACCCTGCGGTCGAGCAGCAGCGGGCCGAGCGCCTCGCGGCCTTCCGTGCGAGGCGGGATCAAGCGCAGACCGGGGCGGCGCTCGGCGAGCTCGAGCGCGCCGCCCGCGGGACCGAGAACGTGGTTCCGCGCATCCTGGCCGCGGTCAAGGCGAACGCCACGCTCGGCGAGATCGCCGACCGGATGCGCAAGGTGTTCGGCGAGCACAGCGAGCGCTGAGCCGCAAGCCCTCGATTGCACGATACGGAAGCGCCCAGAACCCGTATTTTTCGGCCATCGGACCCCTAAGCGCTCAGCTCTCTTGACGATTCGGGCGGTCTGCCCTAGCCTCGTCTGGTGCGCGAGCGAGACGAAGACCGCGTAATCACGAAGTCCGACCTGGTGGAGATCGTGGCGGACAAGCTCAAGACGCCCAAGGGGCGCGCCGAGCAGATCGTCAACGTGATCTTCGCGAGCATGGAGAATGCGCTCAAGACCGGAGAGCGCATCGAAATCCGCGGGTTCGGATCGTTCGAGATCCGCTCCTACAAGGCCTACGAGGGCCGGAACCCGCGGACCGGCTCGCCGGTCGAGGTGCGCCCCAAGCGCCTGCCGTTCTTCAAGGTCGGCAAGGAGCTCAAGGAGCGGGTCAACGACTCGCGCCCGGGTGGGCCCCGGGATCCGCTCATGCCGCCCTCGCCCAACGGCGTTCCCAAGCCGTAACGGCCCGGGACCGTTACGTGGCGCGGCCTCGCATCCCGACGAGGTACACCGATGCGGCGATCGCGAAGCCGGTGAACCACGCGTAGGGGTAGATGGTGTCGAAGCATGCCGGCAGGCCGGTGACGAGCTTCGCAGACGACAGAAATCCCGGCAGATTTGGCAAGATGCCCGCGCCGAGCGCGATCAGCGCGACCGGGTTCGTGCCGGCGTAGCGACCGTTCGGGCGGTAGAGATCGGCGACGTCGAGCTTGCGCCCGCGCAGCACCAGGTAGTCGGCGATCATGATGCCAGCGATGGGCCCGAGCAGGGCCGAGTAGCCGATCAGCCAGTTGAAGATGTAGGCATCGGCGCTCGCGAGCAGCTTCCACGGCATCATCAAGATCCCGAGGATCCCGGTGATGAGACCGCCGGTCTGGAAGCTGATCCGGCGCGGGGCGAGGTTGGCGAAATCGTTCGCGGGCGAGACGACGTTCGCGGCGATGTTGACCGAAACCGTCGCGACCCCCACGCCGAAGAGCGCGACCAACGCCACCAGCGTGCGTACGCCAGCAGACTCGATGAGAGGGGCAGTGAGCCCCTCGGGCGCGATCCCGCTCGTCAGCTGGGACAGCAGGAACACGGGATCCCAGAGCTTGGACAGGTCCACGCCCTTCAAGATCGCCTGCGAGGCGCTCGTGATGACGACGCCCATCGCCGAGAACGCGATCATCGTGGTCGGAAGGCCCAGCGTCTGACCGAGCATCTGCTCGCGCTGGCCGCGCCCGTAGCGCGTGAAGTCGGGGATGTTGAGCGAGAGCGTGGCCCAAAAGCCGATCATGCCGGTGAGCGAGGGCACGAAGACCGTCCAGAAGGCACCGAGCGTCGTGAAGTTGCTGGGCTGCGTGAGCATCGGCCCGACCCCTCCGGCGCGGCTGACCACCCAGCAGAGCAGCGCCCCGGCGAACACGAGGACGATGGGCGCGGCCCAGTTCTCGAACACGCGTACCGCGTTCATGCCGCGGTAGATGATGTAGATGTTCAGGCCCCAGAACGCGAGGAACGTGAGCGCCGACGGCAGCGACAGGCCGAGCAGCGCGGCGCCACCGCCGAGGTGCGCGTAGGCCGGCCAGACCGCCTCGAGGAAGGTCTTGACCGCCTCGCCGCCGATGAAGGTCTGGATGCCGAACCAGCCGCACGCGACGATCGCGCGCAGCACCGCGGGCACGTTGGCGCCGGAGGTGCCGAACGAGGCGCGCGCCAGGACCGGGAACGGGATGCCGTACTTCGTGCCCGGATGGGCGTTCGCAAGGATCGGCAGAAGGACGATGACGTTGCCGAGCCCGATGGTGAGCAGGGCTTGCCACCAGTTCATGCCCCTCGAGATCAGGCCGCCCGCCAGCATGTACGTGGGGATGCAGTGCGCCATCGAGATCCACAGAGCGGCGAAGTTGTAGGTGGTCCAGTTGCGCCGTTTCTGCGGCACCGGCGCCAGGTCGGCGGAGAACAGGGGACTGTGGCGTAGATCGGCGGGCAGGCCCTCGAGGGCCTCGTCCAGGGTCGGGGAGCCGTGCATGGGGGCTGGAGAATACGCCACCTGGTCCTGGCTGGTTCTGGTCTCACTCGGGCAGCAGGGCGAGGACGCGGCGGGCGGCGGTGGACAGGGGCACGGCGCCGGCTGCGAGCTCGGCACGAGTGAGCCAGCGCTGATCGATATATTCTGAAAGGCGGATGGGTCTGCGCGGGGCGGGGGCGGCATGGAGGACGAAGCGGATGCGCAAGTGCGTCAGGAGGTGGATGACCTCGCCGATGGGTGTGGTGGTGCGCGGCGCTGGGCGAAGGCGGGCCCGCTCCGGGAGCTCCCACAGGCCGCCCCACAGGCCCTCGGGGGGGCGGCGGGCCACGAAGAGGAGGTTCGCGCGGGACAGAGCGAGCACGTCGACGGTGCGATCGGGGACCGGGCGAGCCTTCTTGCTGGGGGGCAGCGCGGCCTGACGGCCTTCGGCGCGGGCGGCGCAGGCCGTGGCGAGCGGGCAGGCGTCGCAGGCGGGCTCGCGCGGGGAGCAGACCGTGGCGCCGAGCTCCATGAGGCCCTGGTTGAAGACGGAGGCGCGGGCGCCCGCGGGCACGAGGCGTCCGGCGAGCTCCCACAGCACGCGCTGGCCGGCGGGTGTCGCTGGATCGCCCTCGAGCGAAAACAGGCGCGACAGCACGCGCGCCACGTTGCCGTCCACGAGCGGCGCCTGCTGATGAAACGCGATCGAACGGATGGCCCCGGCCGTGTAGCGACCGACCCCCGGCAGCGCACGCAGCGAGGCCTCGTCGCTCGGCAGCTCGCCCCCGTGGTCTGCGGCGACCAGGCGCGCGGCGGCGTGGAGGTTTCTCGCCCGCGAGTAGTAGCCGAGCCCGGCCCAGAGCCGGAGCACCTCCTCGAGGTCCGCAGCGGCCAGCGCCTCGACCGACGGGAAGCGGGTCAGAAACCGCTCCCAGTAGGGTCCGGCGGTGTCTACCCGCGTCTGCTGCAGCATGATCTCGGAGATCCACACGGCGTAGGGATCGCGCGTGCGTCGCCACGGCAGGTCCCGCCGGGCGCGCTCGTACCAGGCGCACAGGGCGTCCACCAGGGCGGCGTCACCCGGTCCCGCCCCCATCCTGGGCGCTCGGGGCTTGCCTTTTCGGGGCCCGCCGGTATTGTCCCGCGTCCTACTCACGTCTAGCCGGAGACCACACGATGGGCATGCACGACAACCGCCGCTCGCTCAAGATGCGCCGCAAGAAGCGCCAGGTGAAGAAGAAGGAGCGCATCCAGCGCCGCCGCGAGACCGCGCGCAAGCAGCGCGAGGCCGAAAAGGGCGGGAAGAAGAAGTAAGGCTCACCCGCAGGGCGTGCCGTCGAGGAGCGGTTGCGAAGGGCAACCGCTCTACTTCTTGCCCGGTTCGAGGTTCTTGCCCTCGAGGTTCTTGCCCTGTTCGAGGCGTTGCAGCCGCGTCCGCGTGATCGCCAGCTCCATCGCCAGGCCCGCACACTTCGACACGATCTGCAGCGCCTCGATGACGTTCTCGGGGATGTCCGGGTTCGGCCCGAGATCGCAGTAGACGAGCCCCACGGCCGCCTCCGCGCCCACGAGCGGCAGCAGGCAGCCGAGGCCGCCGTTCGGGCGTGCCAGGTGCCGCGCGAGCAGCTCGGGGAAATCGATCGCCGTCGTCTCGAGGCAGACCGAGATCGGATCGGCGAGCACGGCTGCGAGCTTGCCGCCGTCTCCGACGTCGAGCCGCGTGCCCGACGGGATGGATTGCGAGAGCGACCGGCCGTCGGCGCCGAGCCCGAAGGCTCCGATCACCGTGAGCGCCTCTCCCACACGCAGCATGAGGACCGCGCGGTCGAAGTGCTCGGCGACCGCCTCGAGGAAGGTCAGGCCCACGGAGAGATCGCGGGCCGAGCGCTGCACCTTGTCGACCTGCATGCGGGCGCGCTCGAGCAGCACGAGCTCCGCGGCCGAGCCGGTCGGAACGGAACGCTCGGCGCGCAGGATGCGCTCGAGGACGACCGTCACCGCGCGCAGGGCGCCGCGGGCGGCCTGCGGCACAGGCGCGCTGGACTCGATCCCGTCGAGCGGCGGGCGCGGCAGCACGGCCTCGACGCCCGACGCATAGAGCTCTGCGATGGCTTCGGGCGCGAGCTCGCTGCCGAGCACGATGACGCCGATGCCCGGGTGCGACGCGAGCAGCTGAGCCACCGTCGCCGGCAGGCCCCGGGTCGTGGCCTCGTTCCAGGCCAGCGCGGGTGCGTCGACGACCAGCACCGAGCGGCCCGGCCGGCGGCCCGCGGCCCAGTCGTCGAGGGCCTTGAGCGTCGCGGGCGTCTCGAGCACCCAGCCACGCGACTGCGCGAGCGCGGCGAAGCGCGCCACGAGCGGCCGACTGGTGGACGCCACGCACAGAAGGGGCCGCGCCGGTGCTGGCCTGATCGAGGACTCGGCAAGGTCGAAGTCCTCGTGCCCGTCGGGGAACGAGGGCGCGGCGGGCGGCGGGCCGGCCTGACCGGAGCGCTTTTCGTCGAACACGCGCAGCGCCTCGAGCAGCAGGAACTGCGTGTTGACGTCGCTGATCGGCAGGAGCTCCTTGAGCGAGATGCGAATGTCGTCGGCCGGGACGTGATCCTCGAGGTAGAAGGCGAACTGACCGCGCGTCCAGCCGACGATCTCGCCGAGGGTGAGCTCGATCTGCCGCTTGACGGCCGCCGCGAGCTGCGCGCTCGTGACCACGCTGCGGCGCACGAGGATCTGGCCGAGCAGCTCGCCGGGGCGCTTGTCGGCCAGGGCGTCCTGGATCTGCTGCTCGCTGACCACGTCGCCATCCTTGAGCAGCCGGCCGAGGTTGATGCGCGCCGGCGTGGAGGCGTGCAGGATGCGGCCGTTGTGCAGGACGACGTAGAACACGTCCTCGCCCTCGCCGACCTCGACCTTGCGGCGCACCTCGAGCGTGCCGGTGCGGCCGCTCGCGTGCAGGAACTGCAGGAGGTCGACGACCGGAACGTCCTCGAGGCTGCCCGCCAGGCTGGACTGTTGCTCGCTCAACGCCCCACCTTCGGCATCACTTCTTGAGCAGGTTCATCAGCGACTCCATCGTCTTGACCTTGCGATGGAGCCGCGCGTAGGCGTTGGCGCCCACGAAGGCGGTGGCGGCGTGTCCACCGAGCAGCGACAGCACGTCGCCGTCCTCGGCCGCGAGCTCGCGCTTGTGGTCGAGCAGCTTGAAGACCACGATCACGCCGAGATTGTAGGCCTCGCCGGCGGTGTCGGTCATGCGCAGGGGCGCCGCGGCGATGGCGCCGGGTGCGCCGCCCTCGTGCGATACCGTGGACGGCTCGGTCGCGATGACGACGTTGCCCTCCTCGAGCGCGCGCGCCACCAGGGGATCGCGCGTGAGCGACGCGCGGGCCCGCTCCTCGTCGACCTGCTCGCAGCGCACGAGGGCCAGCGGCGCATCCTTGCCGTCGCCATCCCGCACCGCGATGCAGAACTCCTCGGCGCCGACCAGGTTGACGAGGATCTCCCAGATGCTCGTGGCGACCTCGTGGGGCTCGAGGCTCGCGTGCAGGCGCTCGCTCGAGACGAACAGCATCACCATCGCCGCGTGCTGCCGGATGAGCTGGTTGCAGCGGTCCTCGAGGCCCGCGTTCTCGACCCGCAGGCCCGACAGCTGGTCCTCGTAGACCTGCACCTCACGCTCGCCGGTGCGCTTGGACAGGCCGTCGGCGAGCGTGCAGGCCTTGGCGAGGAGCGCGGCCAGCTGCTCCTCGGGGGTGCCACCGGAAGCACCCGATTCCGGCGAGGTCGACGGCCGCTCGGCCGCAGCGCTGGCGCCGAATTCGTTCTCCACCCGCTAGCCCCGCTTCT
Source organism: Myxococcales bacterium (assembly GCA_023248855.1). GTDB lineage: Bacteria > Myxococcota_A > Polyangia > JAHFDS01 > JAHFDS01 > JAHFDS01. Next base: position 432 of record JAHFDS010000011.1, on the reverse strand, counting down.
CCCCGAGCAAGCGCCGCACCTTCTTGCCGAGATCGATGCGATCGATGGGCTTGGCGCAGAACTCGGAGCAGCCCGCGTCGAACGCCGCCTTGACGTGCGTGGGCGTGTTCTTGGTCGTGCACACGATGACGGGCACGTCCTCGAGCGCGCTGTCCTCCCGCAGCTGACGCAGGAACGCGAGCCCGTCCATCTCGGGCATCTCGAGATCGAGCAGGATGAGATCGGGCTTTCGGACGCGGGCGACCTCGAGCGCCTTCAGCCCGTTCTTGGCGGTGTCGTAATCGTACTCGGGTCCCAGAGACAGCTTCTGGAACATGAGCACGGTCTCGGTGTCGTCTACGACCAGGATCCGGCGCTTGGCCATGGCAAAGGTTTCAGCAAGATATCACGGCGGCGGCACGGAGGCGCGAGCCGAAAGGGCAGCCCCCAGCT
>JAHFDS010000230.1:6710-12532 GCA_023248855.1 Myxococcales bacterium | reverse complement strand
GTGGGCGGCGACCTCGGCGCCTTTCTGGCGTCGGTCGAGGTCGTGGAGGTCTGGCGGTGACGCTGCACCTCGTGCGGCGGCCGCTCGAGGCGCGCGCGCTGGCGTGCGTGGGGTCTTCGGACATCATCGTCCTCGTTGGGGCGGGTGGGGACACGAGACCCCCGGCGGGCGCGCGGTGCGAGCGGGCGGGCGGGGCCGACGCGACCCTCGACGACGCCGCGCTGGTCGCGCTCATCCTCGAGGCCGAGCGCGTGGTCGCGTGGTGACCGCGGACGTGCGGCTCGATCTGCGCGGCGAGGTGTGCCCGTTCACCTTCGTGCGGACGCGCCTCTGCCTCGAGTCGCTCGCCGTGGGCGCGGTCGTGGCGGTCGAGATCGATCACGAGCCCGCGACCCGCAGCATCCCGCGTGCGCTCCAAGAGTGGGGCCAGGAGGTGCTCGAGGTGCGCGAGCTGGGTGCTGGCACGTGGCTCGTGCGCGCGCGCAAACGCGTGGAGTAGCTTTTTTCCTGCATCAACCCGGGCGGTGACGCCTCAACGGAGTGCAACCAGCTCCCCAGGAGGACTCAGCCATGAAGAAAATCGTCCGTCGCACCGGGCAGGTCGCGCTCGCGGCCATCGCCCTTTCCGCCGCCCCGCTGCCCGCACACGCGAACAAGTGCGGCTATGCGCCGAGCTACTGGAACGTGCCGCGCGGCGCGCTCGTCGTTGCCCGCACGGATTCCGGGCCCATCACCAAGGTGATGGACGCCATCGGCGAGCACTTCACGCACTCGATGTTCTCGCACGGGCCGAACGAGGCGTCGCACGCGACCCGCAATGCTTCGTATCGGGAGAACGGCGACTGCGGTACGCCCATCGACGGCAGCAGCCTCAAGTTCGGCTGGCCGGGCGCCGAGCGGGTGAGCGTCTCGGGCCTTTGGCAATACCTGTTCGGAGATTCCGATCCGGCCAAGCGGGCGAACGAGGTCGCGTACCTCGAGTCCGTATCGTGGGATCCGCACACCCGCTACGTCCCGGCGGAATGCAAGAATCCGCGAGTCCAGGGCGACGGCAGCGTGCTCTGTGATGCCTTTGCAGGCTGTGCCAATGCGCGCGTTCCGGTCAGCGACTGGAATCACGTGCATTGCAGCGCGAACCCTGGCTGCAGCAACGATCCGGTCGTCATCGGCGACGTCATCACCTGTGACCAGGCAGTGAGCGGCTGCGCGACGAACGGCCACATCTGGCGGCCGAACATGGAGTACTCGTGCCAGCCCGTCACGACCTCGCAGTACTGCAGCAACTACATCCCGATGCGGTGTCTCGACGGCGCGAAGATCGTGCCCGGGACCATCGAGGACGAGGAGCAGGTCGCGGCGTTCTACCGGCTGCATCACTGCTCGCCGCCCCGCTGCACGCGCTATGACACCTCCACCTATGATCCCGAGCCGGACACGCGGCGCTACGCGGAGGCCAATCGCCTCCCCGCCGTGCTGGTGCGCTACGGTGAGGGCTACGGCGTCGGCGTGCGTCGGGTCACCCCGGACGGCGCCGCCATCGCGAGCTACCTCGAGGGCCTGCCGGTCACGTCTACGAGCTCCGACCAGAGCTCGCAGTACGCGCCGTTCGGCCGCTACGGCTACTTCTACGATTTCTCGCAGTACACAAACCTTCGCAGCACGGCCGTCGGTGGTGTCGATGCCGGAACCGGCATGGTCTGCTCGACGTTCCTGGCCTGGGCCCAGTTCAACGCCACGCACAAGGTGGTCACACCGCACGACTATCTGCCCAACCTGGTTGGAGCCGCCGCACGGGGCGTCTACAATTTCGGCTTCGACCTGTGCGACAGCAACGTGGGCGGTTGGGACAGAACCGGCTACGAAATGTTGTGCTGGCGACAGCTGTGCCGAGACGTCGGCCGCCAGATCGTGAATTGCTTCGCCTACGGCAATTGCGAGACCAGCGACGATGACATGGCCAACGCGGCCATGAACAACCAGATCGGCGCGCACAGCATCAGCCCCGATCGCCTCGCGGGCTGGAACCAGCACCGGCCGGTCTGGAAGGGCGGCGGCCCATCCCAGGAGCCCATCACGAGCGTCTGGGCGGCCGACGACACGCATCCTGCGGTGTTCTCGGGCTCCTCGGTCTACGGCTGCTGGGAGTAGGACCATGAGCCCCCATCTTCGAACGTCCTCTTCCCGGCGCGGCCGCCGCGTCCTTCTGGCGGCCGCAGCCTTGCTCCTCGTCGCAGCGTGGGGCCTCTACCGTCAGGTCCGGCCCCCACGGGCCCCGGTCGGAGGGCCACGCGCCGAGGCCACCCTTCCATCGCCGGAGCTCGCCATCGCCCGCCGAGCGCCGGCCAGCGAGCCCACGCCGACGGAACCTGTGATCGACGAGATCCGCGTGGATCCCCCGGTGGTCTGCGACGGCGACGAGGCCATCGTCACCGTACGCGCCCACATGCCGGGCGGAGACGACCGGGCGCTCCACGTCGCGGTCGACGGCGTCCGCGGGTCACCAGCGCCTGTCGTCATCCGCGTGGAGCCGAGCGGCAAGACGCGGCCAGTCGTCGCGGTCGTGGTGGGCCCGGACGACAAGGCCACCACGGCGCCGGTGCCGGTCGAGGCCCGGACGTGCGCGCCCCGCCGCCGCCTCGAGGTCGGAGCGCACACGCTCGTGAATGCGCCGGACGACTGGGAGATGACGGCCCGGGTGCTCGACGTGCCAACGCGGGACGGCCGACGCCCGCGGTTGCCCATCTCGGACGTGCGGTCGTATCAGTGGACGTTCGGTGACGGCACCAGGGACGAGACGCCGACCCCGACCGTGACCCACTCGTACGCGGGCAGGTCGCAGGACCGCCGCTACACGACGATGCTGGTGCGGGTGGAGGCCGTGCTCGCGGATGGCAGCCGGGTGGCCGGTCACCAGGCCCTCGAGCTGGCGAATCACGCCTACGCGTCGCTCCACGATCGTGACCTCGTCCGGCTCGAGGGCCGGTTCAGGACCCGCTTCGCGGAGCGACGACCGGGCGGCGCGCTCGAGCAGGTCCTGACCATCTCGCATATCGCGGACCGGCCCGTGGCCGTGACCGAGGTCATCGCCCGTGAGAGCTACCGGGACGGACGCGGGGTCCTCGAGCATGCGGTGCCGGTCAAGGACGTGCTCGGCGCGCCAGAGGTGCCTGCCGGGCGCGGGCTGGAGACCACGCTGCGGATCGCCGCAGACGCGGACCCGGCCCTCCTGTTCGTGACGTACCTGCTCCGCGGGCAGGCCGCCGATGGCAAGCCGGCGCTGGGCTCGCTGACCATCATGCGTCCGACGCCGATCCCGACGGCCGACCAGCACGTGGCCGTGACGGACCCCCAGCTCGTGCGGAAGATCGAGGCCGCGCGCAAGATCCTCGGCAAGCCCTTCGTCACCGGCGAGGAGATCGCGCGGCTCGAGCGCGAAGGCGCGTTCGACACGCTCGAGTGAGCGCCCGCTGACTGGAGTAGCATGGCGGCGGCCCGATCCCGGAGGACCGCCGATGAGCCACGACGAGGATTCCGAAGCACATGCTGGCCGTGCGTCGGGTGCGGAGGACGACAGCGCCCGCGGGGTGTCCCGCCGGGGCTTCTTGCAGGGCAGCAGCCTCGCCCTCGCAGCCGGCGCGCTGCTCGGGGGCGAGGCCCGCGCCGAGCGCACCCACGAGCCGGGCGTGGTCGGGCCGGGCGCCGTGCCCATCGCGCTCGCGATCAACGACAGGGCGTACACGGTGGCGGTCGAGCCGCGCGAGACGCTGGCGTCGGTGCTGCGGGATCGACTGGGCCTGACGGGCACCAAGGTGGCGTGCGATCGCGGCGCGTGCTCCGCGTGCACCGTGCACCTCGACGGCGCGCCGGTGTGCGCGTGCATGACGCTCGCGATCGACGTGGGCGCGCGCAAGGTGACCACCATCGAGGGCCTCGCGCGCGGGGAGACGCTGCACCCGGTGCAGGAGCAGTTCCTCGCGCACGACGCGATGCAGTGCGGCTTCTGCACGCCGGGCATGGTGATGAGCTGCGCGGCGCTGCTCGCGCGCACGCCGCTGCCGACGCTCGACGACGTCAAGGGCGCGGTGAGCGGCAACCTGTGCCGCTGCGGCACCTACCCGAAGGTGTTCGCGGCCACGCTGGCGGCCGCGGGGCAGCCGGTGCCGGCGGGCACCAGGGTGCTGCGCGCCGCGGAGGTGCTCGAGCAGCCGTGCGGGGCGAAGCCACCGGCCGGCGAGCCGCCACCGTGGCCGCACCACGACCAGCTGGTCGTGGTCGGCAAGCCGACCCCACGCCTCGATGGACGCGCCAAGGTGACGGGCACGGCGCGCTACACCGCGGACGTGCAGCTGCCCGGCATGCTGCACGCCCGGCGCGTAGTGTCGACGGTCGCGCACGCGCACGTCAAGGCCATCGACACCAGCGCAGCGGCGAAGCTTCCGGGCGTCAAGGCGATCCAGGTGGTGGAGCACCTGCGGGAGGGCGCGGTGCCACGCAAGTCCGGGCGGGCGACCCGATTCCCCACGGTGCGCTACGTCGGGCAGACACTGGCGGCCGTGGCGGCGACGACGCAGGCGATCGCCGACGAGGCGGCGCGCCTCGTGCGGGTGGAGTACGAGGTCCTGCCCTTCGTCGTGGACCTCGACGCGGCCAGGAAGAGCGGGGCGCCCCTCGTCTACCCGGGGCCGACCGACCAGATGGGCAGCGCGGGCGGCGGCGGCGCGCGCAAGGGCTTGCCGCAAAAGGGCAACGTGCGTGGGCCGAACGAGACGACGAAGGGCGACGTGGCCGCATCCATGCGCCAGGCCGCATGGGTCGTCGAGGGCGAGTTCCGGACGGGGGTGCAGACGCATTCGGCGCTCGAGCCGCATGGCGTGGTGGCCGACTGGCGCGCCGAGGGGCTCACCGTGTACGCCTCGACCCAGGGCACGGCGAGCGTGCGCGACGAGCTCGCCGAGGTGATGGCCCTGCCGGCGTCGAAGGTGCGCGTCCTCACCGAGCACATGGGCGGCGGTTTCGGCGCGAAGTTCGGCGCGGGCACGTACGGCGTGCTGGCGGCGCAGCTCTCGAAGCTGGCGGGCGCGCCGGTGCGCCTGGTGCTCGATCGGCGCGAGGAGCACACCGCGGTGGGCAACCGGCCCTCGTCGATCCAGCGCCTCAAGCTGGGCGCGAAAAAGGACGGGCGCCTTGCCGCGATGGAGCTCGAGTCCCACGGCACGGCCGGCATCGGCCTCGGCGCGGGCGTCGGGCCGTGGACGCAGATGCTCTATCCGACGCCGGCGTTCCGGTCGGCGCAGTACGACGTGTTCACGAACGGCGGACCTGGCTGCGCCTTCCGGGCACCGGGCGCGCCACAATCGATGTTCGCGGTGGAGCAGCTGGTCGACGAGCTGGCGGAGAAGCTGGGCGCTGACCCGCTGGCGCTGCGCGACCTCATCGACGCGGGCGATGACCGCGCGGATCGCGAGGCCCGCCGGCGCGAGCGCAAGCTGGCCGCCGAACGTGCAGGCTGGGCGAGGCGAAGACCGCCGGGGAGCGACCGCGGGCCGATCCGGCGCGGGATCGGCGTGGCGCAGGCGATCTGGGGGCGCTTCGTCAACACCAACGCGGCCTGCGAGGTGCGCCTCGCGCGCGACGGGTCGATCGAGATCCTGTCATCGGTGCAGGACATCGGCACCGGCACGCGCACGGCGCTCGCCCAGGTGGTCGCGGAGGAGCTCGGGGTGCGCGCCAGCGACGTCACGGTGCGCATCGGCGACACCGAGCACCCGATCGGCCCGCCGTCGGGCGGCTCGATGACGCTCCTGGCGATGACCTCGCCCGCG
>JAHFDS010000230.1:0-6700 GCA_023248855.1 Myxococcales bacterium | reverse complement strand
TCGCCCGCGCGGACCGCGGCGTTCCGCGTCAAGCGGCGGCTCCTCGAGGCGATCGCGCCGTCGATGGGCGCGCGTGCCGAAGAGCTGGAGCTGCGCGGCGGGCAGGTGTGCTCGCGCGGCAAGGTCGCGCTGACGCTCAAGCAGGCGGCGTCCCGCCTGCGCGTGGACCGGCTGTCCGAGCAGGCCGAGCGGCAGGGCGACTACGGCGGCGAGAGACATGACGGCTACGGCGGCGTGCAGATCTGCGACGTGGCGGTGGACACCGGCACGGGCGTGGTGAAGGTCGAGCGCGTGGTCGCGGTGTACGAGTGTGGGCGCGTCATCAACCCGCTCGCGACCCAGAGCCAGATCAATGGCGGCATCCTGCAGGGACTGTCGTGGGCGCTCTACGAGGAGCGTCAGCTCGACGCGGCGACGGGGCGGATGGTGAACGCCAACCTCGAGCAGTACAAGATCGCGGGCGCCAAGGAAGTGCCGCAGATCGAGGTGGTGCTGCTCGAGCAGTACCAGGGGCGAAACGCCACCGACGCGAACGGAATCGGAGAGCCCGCCAACATCCCGACCGCGGCGGCGATCGCCAACGCGGTCTACAACGCGATCGGGGTGCGCCTGCGCGAGCTGCCGATGCGGCCGGCGGTGGTGCTCGCGGCGCTCGCGCGGGGAGGGCACCGATGAACCGCTTCGAATACGTCCGCGCTGGCAGCGTCGCCGAGGCGGTGACGGCGCTCGGCGAGCCCGGCGCGCTGCTCAAGGCCGGCGGCATCGATGTCCTCGACCGGCTCAAGGAGGGCCTGGTCGCTCCGCGGCGCCTGGTGTCGCTCGAGGCCCCGGAGCTGCGAACCCTGCGCGATGACGCGCGGGACGGGCTCCGCCTGGGGGCGCTGGTCACGCTGGCGGCGCTCGAGGCCCACCCGGCGGTGCGCGGGCGCTACGCGGCGCTGTCGCAGGCGGCGGGCCACGTGGCGACTCCGCAGATCCGTAACGTCGCCACGGTGGGCGGGAACCTCCTGCAGCGGCCGCGCTGCTGGTACTTCCGCCACGCGGACTTCCACTGTCGAAAGAAGGGCGGCGCGACCTGCTACGCGCAGCACGGCGAGAACCAGCTGCACGCCATCTGGGGCAACGGCACCTGTGCCATCGTGCATCCGTCGACGCTGGCGACGGCGCTGGTGGCGCTCGGTGCGAAGGTCACGCTGTCAGGGCCACGCGGGCCGCGCACGATGGCGCTCGAGGGCTTCTTCTCGACGCCCGAGCACAGCCTCGCCGGCGAGAACGTGCTCGCCGCCGACGAGGTGTTGATGGAGCTGCATCTGCCGCCGCCGGCGGTCGGCACGCGCTCGGTGCACTGGAAACAGGGCGAGAGGGAATCGTTCGACTGGGCGATCGCGGAGGCGGCGGTGGTGCTGGAGCTCGCGGGGCGGACGTGCAAGCGGGCGTCGATCGTGCTCGGCGCGATGGCGCCGGTGCCGGTGCGGGCGAAGGCGTCGGAGGCGATGCTCCTCGGCAAGGTGATCGATCCCGAGGTCGCGGCCCTGGCGGCGCGGGCGGCGGTGGCCAAGGCGACGCCGCTCGACAAGAACCGCTACAAGGTGCAGATCTTCGAGACGGTCGTGGCGCGGGCCATCCTCCGCGCGGCCGGTGCCGCGTGAGCGAGCGCGACCAGCCACCGGCGCCGTTGCCTCGCGTGTGCCGCGCGCTGCGCACGAAGACGAGCTTCGGTGTGCACGCCGAGGACGCACTGTGGAAGCTCGGCAGCTCGACCACGGCGGCCTACTGGTGCCTTCGGACCATGGAGCCGTACGGGCCGGACGACTCATTCTGCCATCCGCATGAGTGCGGCGCCGAGCGCAGCTGCTACGAGCCGGCGGACGGGGAAGCCGAGAGCTGAGCTTGGAGGCGCATGCGCGCCCCACAGGTGCGCAGGGGACCGACGGCGCCTATCCTTCCACCGCGACGTCGATGCTGGCGCCGAGGTTGGCTCGGGCCACGGAGATCAATCGCTCCGAGGTGCTCGGCAAGCCATCCGAGCTCGCGAGGCCGAGCCGCGCGCGCACCGCGCCCGTCGCGCCGGACCGTGCGGAGGAAAGCTCGGTCCGGACCTTGTCTGCGATCAGCACGGCATCGGCACGCTGGCAGGGCGCCAGGATGCAGAGCAGGCGGCACGCGTCGAGGCGGCCCATGAGGTCGCCTCGACGGAGCCCACAGCGAACGCGGGCCGCGATGCTGCCGAGCGTCGAAGGGACAGCCGGCTGGACCTCGACCAACATCACGGCCAGGCGATCACCCGTTCGTTGCGCCTCCTCGACCACGAACGCGAACATCTCGAGCAGAGCCTCCCGGCCCCAGGCGCGCGTGTCCGGATCGATGAGCGCGCCGCGGCGATCAGTGTCGTGCTGCTCCACGAACCGCCGCTGCGCATTGCTGGCGTGCGCCATCCTCAATTCGTCCTCGGCCCACACGGCCAGGTCGCGAAAGCCCTGCAGGTCAGCCAGCGAAAGTTGCCGGGCTCGCCGATCGAGGGCGCACAGCGAACCGACGCGATGGCCTCCGGGTCCTGCGAGCGGGTGACCGGCGTAGAACCTCACCATCGGATCGGCGACCACGAGGGGGTTCGTGCAAAAGCGGGGATCCGCGCGAGCATCGGGCACCACCAGGGTGTCCGCGGCCAGCACGACATAGCTGCAGAAGCTCCCTTCTCGGTCGATCTCCGGCGACGCGACCCCCTGGGCCGACTTGAACCACAGCCGCTCATGGTCCACCAGCGTGACGAGCGCGATCGGGACGTCGAGGATGCGGCGCACCATGCGCGTGATGCGATCGAATCGATCCTCCGGTGGCGTATCCAGGATCCGCATCGCTGCGAGCGCCTGGACGCGCACAGCCTCGTCGGCGGGGAAGGGACCGCCAGGCGCCCGCGACACCACATCACGACCGCCCAGCTCCTCCAGCATGCGCCCTAGCTCGGCGGCGCTCGGGAAGCGGTCGGCCGGTCGGGGCTCGAGGCAGCGCAGGGCCAGGGCCTCCCACCGCCCGTCGATCCCGGAGAGCTCATTCAATGAGGGCGGCGGAGCCGCGCCAGCCGAGGTGGCTGGGCGGAGCGGCAGTCGCTCGGTCAGCATCTCGACGAGCACGACGCCGAAGGCATACACATCGGTCGCAGGTGAGATCTCGCCACCGGTCAGCTGCTCGGGCGCCATGTAGCTCGGGGTGCCCAGGATGTCGCCAGGGACAGTGAGCCTCGTGGCGCTGTTCCCACTTCGCACGGCCGGCTTCGCGTGCGCTGCGGCTGCCATCGCGATGCCGAAGTCCGTCACCACGGCTCGGGCCTGGTCGGCAGACCCCGCCAGGAACACATTCGGGCTCTTGAAGTCACGGTGCACGATGCCCGCTTGGTGCGCAGCGGCCAGCGCCGCCGCCATCTGCCGAAGCAGCGGTAGCGCCTCCGCGGGAGAAAACGCTCCTTGGCGCTCGAGCCGATCCGAGAGCGTCTCGCCCGCGAGCAGCTCCATGGTCAGAAACGGGATGGCCGTCCCGCCGGGCACTGCGTGGAAACCCACGTCGAAGATGCGACAGACGTTGGGGTGAGTCACCTGCCGCGCCAGCAGGATCTCGCGCTTGAACCGCTCGAGGGCGACCGCGTCGAGGGCGAGCTCGGCGCGCACACCCTTTAGGGCCACGGCCGTATCGAGGTTCGTGTCGTGGGCCGCATAGACTTCGCCCATCCCGCCACGCGCCAGCGGCCGCTCGATGACGTAGCGATCGCCAACCCGCTGGCCCGTCGCGAACATGTACGCGGCCTCCGGGCCGACGCCGCCGGTCACGTGCACCACGTCGTCGTCGCTGGCTGCCACGGAGACCCCCTCCTGCCGAGGATAGCAGCTGCGACGAACTGGCGGACGGGCAAGCCCAAGCGCTTGACGCTCCCTACTTGACGTTCATCGTGACCGCCGGCTTGGTCGCGGCGCCGGCTGCGACCGCGACCTCGGCGCCCTTGGAGGTCCGGACTGCGCGGCCGACGTAGTCGGAAAGGGCGCGCTGAACGAGGGGGATCTGGCTCGTGCCACCGATGAGCAGCACCTCGTCGATCTCCGCCGGACGCACGTCGAGCTGCCGGAACATCTCGCGCAAGACGTCCACGGCGCGTTCGACCAGCGGCGTGAACGCGGTCTCGGCCCAGGCCCGCGCAACCGGCAGGCGCAGATCACAGGATTTTCCCCCGAGAACGGCGAAGTCCTTCATGGTGAGCACGGCTTCCGGGTGATCGGACAGCTGCCTTTTGATGGACTCGCAGCGCATCACGAGCTCGCGCCAGCGCACGACGTCCCGCTGCATCTCGACGCGGCAGGTGTGGAAGACATGCGAGGCGACGGCCGTGGCCAGGGCCTCGTCGAAGTCATCGCCGCCGAGCCAGGAGTCTCCGTGCACCGCGAGCGGCGTGAAGTCTGCACCCTTCTGGGCGACCAGCGTCACGTCGAAGGTGCCGCCGCCGAAGTCACAGATCGCAATGCGACGCTCGCCCGAGCTGTGCAGTGCGCCCAGCGCGAGCGCACCCGCGAGCGGCTCCGGGATGAACTCGCGGATCTTCAGGTGGGCCAGCTGGGCGGCGCGAGTCACCGCATTCTTGTACTGGGCCGAAGCCTGCGCCGGCACCGCGAGGACGACCTCGGACACGGCGCCGAACCGCTTCTCGGCGAGCGTGCGGATGCGGTCCAGGATCAGGCCCGCGATCTGCGCCGGCGCGTAGTCGGTGCTGCGCACCGAGAGGATGGCCATCTGGCCGGGGCCGGACTTGAATCGGTAGCCCACGTTCGCATCGATCAGCTTGATCTCGCGATCGCCGATCGATCGGCCGAGGACGCGCTTGATGGAGACGACGGTATGGGCGGGCTCGGTGATGCGCTGGACCAGCGCGCGCTGGCCGACGACCGGGTCGCCGTGCTCCGGGAAATACACGACGCTGGGGATGACGGAGTCCCCTCCGTCGAGCACGAGCTCGATGCGGCCGTTGATGAACGCCGCAGCCGAGGAGGTGCAGGTGCCGAAATCGACACCGAGGATCACCCCGCGAGGGGTCGTGGGGCCGGTAGCCACGGCGCTCAGCCTAGCTCGAAGGCACGGTAGATTTTCCGTGCTCTTGGAAATAGGCCTCTGCTGCGCTCTTCCTGATCAGAAAGACATCATCGGGCAACTCACCGGACGCCAACCTTTGGAGGATTGTCGAGCGGTCCACTCCAAGCAGCGCCGCCAATGGCTCGATTTCGATCAGCTCGAACTCTGCTTTCATCCGACCACCGATGGTGCCCTCGAGCGTGCGCACGATGGATGCCGTATTCTGTGCGATCTCGGCGTGGCGGAAACGAATGCCGCTCTCACGTCCGCCTGCAAAAATGGTCAGAAGATTCAAATCCTGCATCCTCCGCGTCACGACGCGTACGCGCGCCGGCAGCATTCCAATGATGCTGGCGATCCCTTCCACTGTTCGTTCGTAGGGGAGCTGCGTCTGCTCTCCCTGGACTGATTTTGGGTTCAGCTTGCCGAACAGGATCAGCAGGTTTGCAACGCCTATCATCGGATCAATGCCCAAGGTCTCGTCAACGTTTTTCTGTGTCAGCCTCTTCACCCGCTCGATGAGTGAATGAACGACCGCGCGCGCGATTGGCTCGGACTGTCGTAGCAACTGCTGCAACGTCGAGTTGTCGACGACGTACAGCTCCGTAGAGCCTTTTGCCATCGCGCTCGCCGACCGCACATCCCCCGCAATCGCCGACATCTCTCCGAAGCATCCACCCTCACTCAGGCTCTCGAGCACGATGCGCTTGTCGCGCGCGACCGTGAAGATGTCCACCGCGCCACGCAGAATGACGTAGGCGACGTCGCCGGGATCCCCTTGATTGAAGATGATCTGGTCTCCGGAAAACGACCTCGTTTGTGGCTTCATTCGGGTCTCCTCGCGCCGGTCTGCGGTCATCATCTTGCCAATGGCGACATCAAGGCCTGGAAAGGACGAGCTAAATGATACCATGACCTTGAGCCACCGATGCCGAGGTACGGGGTCCAAGGAGATGCCCGACGCTCCATCAACACATTTGCACAGGCAAATACGGGCGGCGCGGACGTCACTCGGAAAGGCAGCCCGCGAGGACCAGGCGGTGGGACGCCCCGGCGCGGCGGGGGTGAGGGCCAGCCGTGGCGGCCTCGTCGAGCAGGGCCCTGGCGTAGGCGGGGTTGTGGGCCCAGGCAGCGGGGTCCTCGAGGACCAGACGGACGTTCCTCGCGGCGCGCCGGGCCCGGGGATCCTTCGACGGAGAACTGGTCCTCGCGTGGGCGGGGGACACCGGGACGCCGAGGCGCACCGCCAGAACGCGGGCGCACCGTGCGATCGTGGCGTCGCGCGGGGTCACCCCCTGGTGGCAAGGCGTGCACGGCTCGGTCCTGGCGGCGAACGCGTGAGCTGCCCCGCGCTCGAGCCCGGCGGGGCCGGCGTCGTGACAGCCGACGCAGCCGCGCGCGACGTCTGCGTGCGGTGCTGGGCCGCGCAAGGGCTCGCCGCTTTCGACGTGCACGCCACCCTGGCCGAGCCAGATCGCGGCCGCGCTGCTCTCGGGGGCGTCGGCGTCGCTCGGGCTGTGGCAGCCGAGGCAGGGGCTCGACGGGCCCGCGGCGACCCGGGCGCCCGGCTCACCGAGGATGGCAGGGCCCG
>JAHFDS010000229.1 GCA_023248855.1 Myxococcales bacterium | reverse complement strand
CCGACGCGCGCCGCGGGGACGGCGGTCTTGCGCCGGACGGCCCACGCGGCCGCGACGGCCCGCGCCACGACGCCGCGGGGCCCGATGCCGGCTGTGCCGACGAGTGCCCCGTGGCCGGCGGCATCCCCTGGGGCTGCAAGCACCGCTTCCTGTACGGCATGAACTACGCGTGGCTGCACTTCGGCGGGGACTTCGGCGGCATCCGCGCGTTTGGCCAGGGCGGCGTGGCCGCGGAGGCGGCCGCGCATGCGCAGAACCTCGCGCAGCTCGCGAGCCGCGGCGCCCGCACGGTGCGCTGGTGGGTATTCCCTGATTTCCGCGGGGACGGCGTCACCTTCGATGCGGGCGACACCCCGACCGGCCTCGGGCCGACCACGCTCGCGGATCTGGAAAAGGCCCTCGAGCTGGCCGATCAAGCGGGCGTCCACGTCGCGCTGTGCCTGTTCTCGTTCGACGGCTTCCGTCCCACCGCGGACGTGTCGGGCGTGCACATCCGGGGCCTCGCGCCGGTGGTCCGGGATCCCGAAAAGCGCATGGCGCTGCTCGAGCGCGTGGTGCGGCCGCTCGCGCGCGCGGCCCAGGCGAGCGCGCACGCCGATCGCCTGGTCGCGTGGGACGTCATCAACGAGCCCGAGTGGGCCATGACGGGCCCGAGCCCCCACGGCGACATGGCCTATGACCCGACTGCCGGCCTCGAGGCGCTGCCGCACGCCCAGATGGAGGGCTTCGTCCGCGAGGTCTCGACCGCGCTGCGCGCCGAGAGCCGAGCACTCGTCACGGTCGGAGGCGCGGCCCCCAAGTGGGCACACGCCTGGACCGCTGTGGGCGTCGACTTCTACCAGTGGCACTACTACGACTGGATCCAGCGCGACTGGCCGTACACCACGCCGGCCGCGCAGTACGGCCTCGATCGCCCCGTCCTCATCGGTGAATTCCCGCTCGGCGAGCTGTCCGCGGGCCTGCCCTATGGGACCGTGATCGCCGGGTTCTACTCCGAGGGCTACGCCGGCGGCTGGGGCTGGCAGCTCGTCGAGGCGACGGCCAGCCAGCTTGCGGACGTGGAGGCTTTCGGCGCAGCGCACCCGTGTGATGCGCATCTCAAGGCCGAGCGCTCCCTGCCGCTGCCCGGGTTCGAGCCCCCGCCGCACGATGCGCGCAACGTGCGCCTGTGCACGTCGAGCCACCTCGGCAAGCCCGTCTGCCGCTAGTGCTGCCCGCCAGTAGTTGGACGGCACCTGAGGGCCGCTGGACCCGAACGCAGCTGCAGGCTGCGCGCGGTCGGCTAGAATCAGCGGATGCTCGCGCTGGCCCTGCTGCTCGTGCCGCTCGGGGTCGCCGACGTCGGGATCTTCCCCGACCTCGACGGTCAGGTGGAGCTCCAGCTCCCGACGTTCGATCGCAAGACGGCTCGGGTCTCGCACGATCCACGCCACGGCATGCTGCTGCTCTGGGCCGACGATCACGCCCTCCGCGCGTACCCCGCGCGCCCCGACGGCTCGCCGGTGCGCGACGTCGACCGGGTCGCCCTCGACGGGCTGCCGCGAGGCCCTGCGCCGCCGTTTGCCGACACCGACGGCGACGGCATTCCCGACGACCTCGACGTCGCCATCGGCGCGCGCAAGGTGGCCCTCAATGGCGCCCGCTATTCGCAGGAGTACCGGCAGCTCCCCTACCCGGGCGGGGACGTCCCGCGCGAGCAAGGCGCCTGCACCGACACCGTCGTCCGCGCGCTCCGCAACGCCGGCATCGACCTGCAAAAGGAGATCGCCGAGGACATCGCGCGTGCGCGCAGGGTGTACTCGTTCGTCCGGAGCGCCAACGCCAGCATCGATCACCGGCGGGTCAAGACGCTCCTGCCGTGGTTCGAGCGCCACTGGACCCGCGTCGACGAGAAGGCGCCGTGGCACGCGGGCGAGGTCGTGTTCTTCGATACCTTCCCGAGCCGTCCCGGGCCCGATCACATCGGCCTGGTTTCGGACAAGAGCGGGCCGAGCGGGCTACCGCTCGTGATCAACAACTGGGACGCGGGCTACCGCGACGGCGACATGGACCTCTTGCCCTCGGTGCCGGTCACCCATCGTTTCCGGCCGCCGGCGCGCCGGACGCGCGGGGCCGCGCGAAGGCCGTGATCCCTAGCAGCATAAGCACCTGATCATGCAGGCAATTTCAGAAACATGAGAGGCTCGGGAACTTCCGGCGTGCTAGCCTGTCGAAAGAGCATGTCGAAGCTCGTCGACTTCGCGTTGTGGGGTGCCCTCGCAGGCTGCGCGCTCTACTGGCCCCTCGAGAACGCCGTCGCGCGTCACCATCGCCAGGGCCTCGCGGCCATGTCCGAGGCCGCCGCCGCCGCCGCGGATCCGCCCTTGTCACCCAGCGAACAGGGCCCCGCGATGTCCGAGCCACCGCCCGTCGGCTTCGTCTCCGCGGGGATCTCGCGGCTACCGACCGCCGAGCCCATCGCGACCTTGCACCGCACCACGCTGCGCACGAACCGCGATCCGATGGCGGTCCGGGTGGCCCTGCTGCCGGGTTACGATGTGGGCGCGCACGCCGTCGGTGGGCTCGCCCGCATCAACGACCAGGCCGGCTGCCTCGGCTGTAGCGGGGTCGCGGCGAGCTCGCAGCAGCCCTGATCACACGCTCGCCGAGGCCCCCGCGTCCCCCGCCTCGGGCGGATACATCGCCTCGATGTCGCCCGCGTACTTCTGCACCACCACCTTGCGCTTGAGCTTCATGGTGGGGGTCAGCTCGCCGGTTTCGACCGTCCACTCACCCGCCAGGATCTTGAACTTCTTGATCGTCTCGTACTTCGCGAGCTGCGCGTTCATGGCGTCGATCTGCTTTTGCAGCCAGCCCAGAAAGGCCGGATCGCTGGCGAGCTCGGCCGGGGTGTGCCCCCTGGCCCCCGCCTCCTCGGCCTTCCGCTTCGACTGCTCGGGATCGAGCGTGAGGAGCGCGGTCAGGTACTTGCGGCGGTCCCCGATGACGGCGGCCTGCGCGATGCCCCCGATCGACTTGAGCAGCGCCTCGAGGTTCTGCGGCGCCACGTTCTTGCCGCCCGCCGTGATGATGAGGTCCTTTTTGCGGTCGGTGATCTTGAGGAAGCCCTCTCGATCGAACTCGCCCACGTCGCCCGAGTGCAGCCAGCCGTCGGCGTCGAGCGCCTCCGCCGTGCCCTCCGGGTTCTTGAGGTAGCCGGCGAACACGTGGGCGCCGCGCATGCAAATCTCGCCGTCGGGCGCGATCTTGACCTCGGTGTCCGGCAGGACGCGGCCCACGTAGCCGGTCTTCCAGCCGTCGGGCGTCGATACGGTGGCCGGGCCCGTGTCCTCGCTCATGCCGTAGACCTCGTAGATCGGGATGCCGAGTGACAGGAAGAACTCGAGCGTGCTCTTGGCGATCGGCGCCGCCGCGGTCACGCAGTAGCGCGCGCGATCGAGGCCCAGCTTCTCGCGCACCTTCGAGAACACGAGCTTGTTCGCGAGGCCATAGAAGAGCGGCATGCCTTCGCGGCGCTGCAGGCGGTAGCCGCCCTCGAGCCCGACCTTGCGCGCCCACGCCGCGATCTTCTTCTTGAGCGGCGGGTTTTGCGCGCCCGCCTCGACCATCTTGGCCTGGATCTTCTCCCAGACGCGCGGCACGCCGAGGAAGACGGTCGGCCGCACCTCGCGCAGGTTGTCGCCGAGCCGCTCGAGGCTCTCGGCGAAGCTGACGGTCGCGCCCACCGTCACCGGCATGTGGATCGACATCATCTGCTCGGCGATGTGCGAGAGCGGCAGGTAGGAGATCAGCTGCTCGTCCTCTCCCACGTCCATGCCCTTGAGCAGCGCCTGCGGCGTGAAGACCAGGTTCTTCTGCGTGAGCATGACGCCCTTCGGAGGGCCGGTCGTGCCCGACGTGTAGATGAGCGTCGCGAGCTTCTCCGGATCGAGCACCGCGAGGCGCGCGTCGAGCTCGGTGTCCGGGGTCTTCTCCCCGAGCGCGAGCAGGTCCGCGAAGGTCATGCAATCAGCCCCATCGGGCGCGCCCTCCATGAGGACGACCTTGGCGAGCTTCGGCAGCTCCCCCTTGCGCTCGCGTAGCTTTCTGAGCTGCGCCGCGTTCTCGGCGACCGCGATGGTGGCGTCGCAGTGGCCGGCCACGTACGCGACCTGCTCGGGCGTGCACGTCTGGTAGATCGGCGCGGGCACACCCGCGGCCGCCATCGTGCCGAGGTCGGCGACCAACCACTCCCAGCGGTTGTTGCCGATGATCGCCACCGCGCCACCGACCGGCAGGCCGAGCGCCAGGAAGCCGCGGGCCGCGAGCCGCACGCGCCGGGCATACTCGGTCCACGAGATGGCGGTCCACCGCCCGCCCTCCTTCCAGCGGAGCGCGTCTGCCGCGCCGCGTCGTGCGGCCGTCTTGAAGAAGACGTGCAGGATCGACTTTTCCACGGGCCCCTCCGTAAGTGCGTCAAGCGTGACGCGAAGGGTCAGCGTACCGCGTGCGCCGCGCTCCGATCAACTGGGCCATCGATCCTCGATCCGGCCAGGCAAGGGTGCGTTGACACCGCTCTGGGGGGCGTGCCCAAATCGCCGCTCGGGGGCCCGTCCGGAAGCCGGGACACTTCGTGAAAGCCAGCGTCATCATCCCGACCTACAACCGTTCCGCAAAGCTTGCGCGCCTGCTCGCGTGCCTCGAGGACCAGCCCTCGTCGGTCCTCGCGGAGGTGCTCGTGTGCGACGACGGCTCCCCCGACGAGACCCAGGCGGTCGCGCGCGCGTTTTCGGGCCGTCTGCCGCTCGTGTACCTGCACCAGCCCGATCTCGGCTTCCGCGCCGGCCAGGCCCGGAACCTGGGCCTTTCCCGCGCGACCGGCGAGGTGATCGTGTTCGTGGACGACGACCTCGTGGTTCCGCCTGGCTTCCTCGAGGCCCACGTGGGCGCCCATGCCGCGACCGGCGCCGATCGCCCGACCCTCGCGCTCGGCTTTCGCCACAGGACCTTCGACCCCCTGGTCGGCACGCCGCGCTGGCAGGACGTGGTGGCCGGCGAGCCCGACGATCGCGCGGAGGTGCTCGGCCCCGAGGGCGCCCGGCTCGGAGCCGACCCGGCCCCTTGGTTCTACGGCTACTCGTGCAACCTCTCGGCCAGTCGCCTGCCCGCCGGCTTCCACTTCGACGAAGCCTTCGTCGGCTGGGGCATGGAGGACCTCGACTTCTCCTATCGACTCATGCGTCTCGGCGCATGTTTCACCGTGACCGCGCGCGGGCGCGCGCTCCACCTCGAGGACCCGGCGCCGCGCGATCCGTTCCGCTGCGAGGCGCGTGAGCTGCCGCCGAGCTACGACAGCTACGTTCGAAACGCGGTCTACTTCCTCGACAAGCACGCGGGCGATCCGGTGGTCGAGCGCCTCATCCGGCAGGACCTCCGGTGGTACCTGCGCGATCCCGCGTCGGGCCGGTGGATCAAGAACGGCTACGAGAACGACGTGGAGGCCGTGCTGGCCGAATGCCGCCGCGAGCGCAAGCACGCGCCGAAGCACGCCGCGCGCCACGTGGAGGGCGAATGATGTCACTCCCGGTCCTGTCCGATGATCGGCGGCGCCACGCCCTCGAGCGGCCGCTCGAGGAGCTGGCCGTCGAGCTCACGGTCTATTGCAACCTCCAGTGCCGGATGTGCTCGGTGTGGGAGATCAAGGAGCACGGCGTACCGCGGGAGCTCGCGCTTGCGCTGCTGGCCGATGCGCGCGCCCTCGGCGCCCGCACCTTCATCCCCTGTGGGGCCGAGTCGTTCATGCGCAAGGACTTCGTCGAGCTGGTCGAGGCGGCCGACCGGCTCGGTTACTCGGCGCAGGAGATCGTCACGAACGGCACGATGATCACGACGGCGCACCTCGAGCGCCTGGAGCGCCTGTCGAGCGTCAAGCTGCACGTCTCCATCGACGGCCCGAGGGCCGTGCAGGACGACCTGCGCGGCGAGGGTGTGTTCGACAAGTGCGTGGCGCTGGTGCGCGAGGCTCGTCGCCGGGGCATCTGGGTGGGGCTCTCGGGCGTCATCCTGCGCGAGACGCTCGGGCACCTCGGCCACCTGGTCGAGCTCGCGGCCGAGCTCGGCGTCTCCGAGGTCAGCTACCAGCCGTTCCAGATGGAGATCTCGGGGCCGAACAAGGACCTCGTGCGGTTCCGCTTGAAGAAGAACCAGCGCGCGGAGCTGGTCGAGCGCCTCGCCGCGGTGCGGGAGCTGGCGGCCGCGCGCGGCGTGCAGGTCTACACCGACGCGCTGTTCGACGTCATCCCGGACTATCTGCTCGAGGGCACGCGGCCGATCCCCAAGGGCGGCTGCTACCTGCCCTCGAAGTTCCTGCTCGTGAACTACCAGGGTGAGGTCTACCCGTGCTTCTTCATGCGGCAAGAGGCGATCGGCAACGTGTACCGCGACCGGCTCGCGGACCTGTGGCACGGGCCGGTGCAGCGAACGCTCAACACGCTCGCGCTCGACGAGAAGTGCCCGGGATGCCTGGCGGCGTGCTCGGACGTCGAGGCGTTCTCCCAGGCGGGCGGCCAGGGCGTGGATGCACCGGTGACGGGCGCGCCGCGGCTCGAGGCGGTCTCATGAGCAGCGTCACGCAGGACAAGACCCGCACGTGCGACTGCGGCGCGGCCGTCGTGCACCGCATGTCGGGGCGCGAGGCGATCGAGCGCGCGCGCTGCCCCGGGTGCGGCAAGACGCACCGGTTCGTCTCCTACGTGCGCATGGACATCGCGCTCTCGGAGTACTGCAACCTCACCTGCCAGATGTGCCGGCGGCCGTCGGAGGCGCTGTTCATCGACGAGGCGCTGGTCTTGCGGGTGCTGTCCGAGGCGGCGGCGCTCGGCTTCGAGTTCCTGTCGTTCTCCGGCGGCGAGCCGTTCGTCCACCCCGCCATCCGGCGCATCCTGGCGCACGCGGTGTCGCTCGGCGTCAAGGTGCAGATGGTGACGAACGGCACCCTGGTCAAGGAGAGCGACCTCGACCTCCTGGCCAAGCTCGACTGCGTCACGGTCAGCGTCGATGGCCTGCACGCCGTGCACGACCAGATCCGCGGGCGCCCCGGGACGTTCCTGCGCACGGAGAAGACCATCCGCTGGCTGGCGGCGGACCGGCGCATCACCTGGGGCACGAGCACGGTGATGCAGCGCGACAACGCGCACCAGATCTACGACGTGTTCGCACACTTCCAGGAGATCGGCGGCGTGCGCTACGCGTACTGCAACTTCGCGCACTGCGAGCTGACGCCGGACATCGCGCATCTGCGGATGTCCCCGGAGCAGCAGGCGTCGGTGCGCGAGCAGCTGGGGCGCATCGGCGACGCATGCGAAAAGACGAATACGTACTTCTCGCAGCGGGACCTGCTGCTCGATCACTTCGAAGTCTACGCGGACAAGGAACGGCGCTACCGCCCGCTCGATGGCTGCAAGATCCCGCAGAAGTTCCTCGGCTTCTCCGAGCACGGCTTCTACCCGTGCTGGCACCAGGGCAGAAACCTCCGCTCGGGATCGCTGGTCGAGGCGCTCGAGAGCGAGCTCGCGCGCGACATCGTGCTCGAGGGGCTCGAGCGGCGCTGCGTCGGCTGCAACGCCTTCAACTACGCCTGGGACGACGAGTGGAACGCCGGGATCCTCGCGGCCGCGCGGGCGGGCGACGGCATCGCCCACGGCATCGTCGCGCTGCGCGTGCCCTCGCGCGACGTCCGCGAGCCACCAGGGCGCACCGGCGACGGCCGGGTCGCCGGCCGCGGCGCGGCCTACATCGATCTCCACGACGACTGAGCCAGGGATCGCAACCTAGTGCCGCTCGTCAGAAGTTTGACCGGAGTAGGGCTGTGGAGAGAAATCGTCGAACGTCCTGCGTGCGGCACTCGCGAGCGCAGAGCGCGAGCAAACGAGACACCTAGTGCTGTCCGTGATTCCAGTGGAATCATCTGGTTCGACGAGCGGCCCCAGGTGTTTGTCTTGCGCACGCTTCGCGTGCGCGAGTGCTGCGGCCAGCTGGCAGGTGATGGCTGCTCCGAGCTCAAATGCCGTCCAACTATTGGCGGGCAGCACTAGTCGTCGCGCAGCACGCTCGCCACCGCCGCCGCCTCGTCGTGCGGGAAGGGCACCGCGGGCTCGCTCGCGCGATCGAGCCGGTCGCGCGTCGCGGGCGGCAGCACCGCGGCCCGCGCCTCGATCGCCTGGTCGAGCTGCAGGCCGTCGCGCGGCCCAGCGAGCACGACGTCGAGGGCCGGATGCGCCAGAGACCAGGCGAGCGCGACCCGGGTGGGAGGCCAGCCGAGCGTCCTCGCCTCGGCCACCACGACCTCGACGAGCGCGAGGTTGCGCGCCGTCCACACCCGCGCGCGCAGGGTCCGCGGGGTCTTCGCGTCGACGCAGAGCCGGGCCCCGGGAGGCGCCGCCGGGGTCGCGTACTTGCCGGTCAGAAGGCCGCTGGCGAGCGCGCCCCAGGCGACCACGCGCATCCCTCGCCGCCGTGCCACGACCAGGGAGTCCCACTCCACGTCGCGCGTGGTGAGTGCGTGCAGGGTCTGCAGCCACCCGAGGCGCCCGCCCGCGGCGTGCACCGCCGCCGTGACCTCGCCGAGCTGCCACCAGGTGTGATTGCACACCCCGATCGCGCGGGCCTTGCCGGCCCTGACCAGCGCCGACAGCGCCGCCGCCGTCTCCTCGACCGGCGTCCCTTCGTCCCACACGTGCGCATAGAAGAGGTCCACGTGGTCGGTGCGCAGCCGGGTGAGCGAGGCCTCGAGCGCGCGCGGCAGGTAGCGCGCCCGGGTGCCGCGATCGGTCGGGCCGCCCGTTGGCCAGCCGGCCTTGGTGCACAGGCACACCGTGTCGCGCCGCCCGGCCAGCGCGCGCCCCAGGATCTCCTCGCTCGCACCGTCACCGTAGACGTCGGCGGTGTCGACGTGTCGGCCGCCCGCGTCGAGGAAGCGCGCCACCAGCCGGTCCGCCACGGTCGCGTCACATCCCCAGCCCGTGCGGCCAAAATTCATCGTGCCCAGGCCGAGCTCGGCCATGGTCAGAACAGCGTGTACACGAACGGTGCGACGCCGCTGCCTCCGACAAACACGAGCGCCGCCAGCGCGAGCAGGACGAGCAGCATCGGCACGAGCCAGTAGCGCTTGTGCGTGCGCGAGAAGGCCCACAGCTCCGAAAGGAACGAGGGCCGCCGCCCGTGCGCGGCGGCCACGAGCTCCTCCGGGCCGAGCAGGTCCGACATGCGCCGAGGATACGTCAGAACCGGTGAAAGTTGCGCGCGCGGGCAGATGGCAAGCCCGGCATTCGGAGACATCGTGGACGTGGACGAAATCCGCGTCCACGCAGCGAGGCGATCCTGGTCAGTCCTTGACCGGGGTCGCCTTGAGCGCGGCCTTGCCGTCCTTGATGTAGACCGTGAACCGGACGGTGCGGCAGGCGAAGCGCGCGACGAGGTCGTCGCGGTTGCCACGCAGCTTGACCAGGAAGCGCTCGACCGTGAGCGTCTCGGTGGGCTCGCCACACTGCTGCTTGGCGGCCAGGAACTCCTCGAAGACCTGCCGGAAGTGCGTGTCCTCATCGGCGCCACCGGCGGAGGCATCGTGCTCGGTGGCGTTCGGCGCGGCGGGGGCGACTCGCGCCGGCGGCGGCGCCGCGAGCCCCGGGTCCTCGAAAGGATCGAGGGGAGCCACCAGGCGCGGGGCGGGCGTGCGTGGACCGGACGCCATCGGGGGCGGCGCCACCGGCGACGGCGGCGAGCCGCCGATGCCGAGCGCGGCCAGCGCCGCCATCGGATCGTCGGGCACCTGTTCGCCGCCCAGCGAGGGCAGCGAGATCGATGCGGGCCCGCCTCCTGCACCGGGCGGCGGCAGCGGGGGTCGCACCGCACCGCCGCGGTAGCGCGCTCCCGGGAACGTCGGGAGGTCGGAGCCTGCACCGATCTCGGGCCCTCCGACGGGCGCCGACGGCGGCGCGGCAGCCGGGATCGTTTCGCCCAGTCGAGGCGGCGGCGGCGTACCTGAACGCCCGGCGGAGCGGGCGGCAGGCGTGGGGGCCGGCCCGATCTCCTCCACGATGCCGCCGCTGTCGCGGTCGGGCGCCGCTGGGGCGGCGGCGGGCGGACGCGAGGGCCGGCGGCGCTCCTCGAGCGCCGCATTGACGTTGCGCGCGACGGCCCCGAAGCGGCCCGGGAGCTGATCGTCGAGCTTGGACAGCGTGCCATCGATGAGCCGGGCGCTGTCGGCGCGCAGCCTGGAAAGAGGCCGGTCCGCCTCGAGGGTATGGAAGATCACGGTGCCGAGGATGCCGAGGATGAACAGGCAGGCGAGCAGTACCCAGGGCAGCTCGACCAGATCGCTCGCGTGAAGGCCCCTCACGATCGTCATGGGACCGCCGAGCTGGGGCCGCTGGATGAAGAGCGCGTAGGCAGCGTCGTGGGCAGCCGCCTCGCCCCGGAACAGCGCGAACACCGCGAACAGGCTGCCCTCGCCCTCCTTGATCTCGGTCGCCACGGAGCGCCCCTGACGGCGAACCTCGTCGCCCCGGCGGTCGAGGGCTTTCGGGAAGTCTCCGAGGCCCGGTGAGGTCGCGGACGTGGCGATCACCTTGCCCCGCACCATGAAGGCCACGTCGACGTCGAGCGACTGCTTGAGCTCCGCGGCCAGTGCATCGCCGATCTCCTGCCCCAGCACGAGCGCGCCCACGGTGCGGTCGCGACTGCGCGCGAAGATGGGCGAGGCAGCGACCCGGTAGAGCTTGCCGTCGCGGCTCCAGACATCGTCGGCGCGGTAGCCCCGGAGCGCGGCGGCGACGAGCGGTACGCCGGCCAGGCTGTCCCTGTACTCGCGCTCGCTCGCCGCGTCTTCGGACAGGCGTGCGATCACGCGCCCCTCGAGATCGAGGGCGATCACCTGGGTGGCCTTGAGCTTCATGTTGAAGAAGCGCAACCGCTCGAGCAGCGTCTTGTGTGCCTCGGCCTCGCCGACGCGCTTCTGCGCGACCCCGTCGAGCTGCTCCATGAGCGTGGCGTCTCCGGCGAGCCGGGCCGCGGCGTCGATCCACTCGCGCGCGTTGAGCTTGAGCAGCAGCTCCGCGGCGTGCTGGGCGCCGTCGAGCCGGGCTCGCTCCGAGGCGTCGAGCGCCCGCGCGCCGGGGCGGAGCTCGAGCACGGCGAGCGAGACGGCGCCGAGGGCGGCCAGCGTGACGAGGAAGGCGGTGATCTTGGACAGGTACATGGCCTGGTCCGCTCGTCAGGGGCCCGCGATCACTCGCGCTCCTTCTGGGGCGCGACCTTGACCTTGAGCTCGCCCAGCTGCGCGTTCACCTCGACCGGTTGCTGGTGCACCCAGCGGCCCCGGGAAAACACGCGCAGCATGTACCGACCGTCCGGCACGCTCACCGCGAAGGCGCCGTCTCGGTCCGGGCGTCCATAGAGGGGTTGCGCGAGCACGATCACCGCACCCAGCATGTGGGGGAACTCCGAGCAGCGAATGAGGACCGCGCCCGGCGCGAAGAATCGCACCTTGCGCGAGCTGCCCGGGGGCGTGGGCTCCTGCTTGAAAAAGGAGGTGTTTTCCGGCGACCACAGGACGTGCAGGTGCTTGTCCGAGTTCTTGAACTCGACGGTGGTACCGAGCGCGACCGGGAGCACGCGCGGAGAGAAGTCGAGGCCCACCATCTCGACCGTCGCGGTCGTGTTGCCGGGCGTCGCCGAGGCCGAGGACTCGAAGACCACGAGCGTCTCGGCAAAGACCGAGCGGGGCTGCGAGGTCACCGGGACGACGCCGTTCTCGAGCCGCCAGTACCCCTGCGTCTCGTCGCGCGGCTGGCGCATCGAGTCGGGCAAGAGGACCGTACCCTTGACGGCAGCAGCGCCGGCCACGCCGGGCCAGAGCGCCACCACGAACAGCACCCCACAGCGCACGACCGAGCACACCGCCATCCGAGGGCATCATATCCTCAGGGCACACCGAGTCAACGCACGCAACTCCAGTGGCGGTGCGCCGATACCCGGGCGATGTCGCCGCTCGTACCGATCGCTGCCGGCCTCGGGCTCGGTGCCTTGGCCCCCGAGCTCCCGCTGTGCCTGCTCGCCCTTCTGGCCTTGCCCTGGGTCGACCGGCGGCCGGCCTTGCTGACGCTCCTCGCGACGGGGGCGGGCTGGGGTCTGGCCCTCGCGTGCGCGCTGCCGCCCGCCTGCCTTTCGTCGGATGAACGGGTGGTCGTCCGCGGTCAGCTCGTGCGCCCGGTCGAGGCGGCCGCCGGCGGCGCCCGGCTGGAGCTGGACGTGACCCAGGTGGACAGAACCGGGTGCACCGGGCGGCTCGTCGTGGGGGTGGGAGAGGGCGTTCCGGCCGCCGGGCCCGGCGACACGATCCGGCTGTGGGCCCGCGTGGGCGCGCCGCGCGGCTACCGGAACGGAGGCCCCGACCCGGCACGGGCGATGCGAGCCCGCGGGGACGACGCCACCGCCCACGTCGACCTGGCGCGGCAGGTGGTGCTCGAGCGTACCGGCCCCGGGGGGCCGCGGCGCTGGCTC
>JAHFDS010000228.1 GCA_023248855.1 Myxococcales bacterium | reverse complement strand
ATGAGCGGCGGCCTCTGGTTGCGGGAGCCCCTGTGACCGACGAACGACGCGCGTTCGCCCGCCACCTCCGGCCGCGGCTCGCCGAGCTCCTCGGCGCGATCGGCCTCGATGTCGCGTATCACCGCGCCGAAGGCGATCGCATGTGGTTCCGCGACGCGGGCGGCGAGGAGGTCTGCGTGCTCGACATGCTCGGCGGCTTCGGCGCGGGCCTGTTCGGGCACAACCACCCGGCGCTCGTCGCCACCGCGCGGAGCGTCCTCGAGGCCAGCCGCCCGATGCTGGCACAGGCGAGCGTCCGCCCGCTGGCGGGCCTGCTCGCCGAGCGCCTGGCGAAGCTGGTCGGCGGCATCACCGGGCGCGACTACGTCGTCACGCTCGCCAACTCCGGCGCGGAGGCCGTCGAGGCCGCCGCCAAGCACGCCGAGCTGGCCGCGATGGAGGCCATCGATCGCCTGGTCGCGGACCAGCGGCGGACGCTGCGGCAGATCCGCGTCGCCCTTCGCGCCGGGACCATCCAGGCGACGGCCGCGGAGGAGGCCCTGCTCTGCGTGGATGGCTTCGACGACCTGTGCGAGCTGCAGATCCGCAGCGTCCTCGAGGCGCCGCCGCTGCTGGTCGCGGTCGAGCGCTCCTTCCATGGCAAGACCACCGGCGCGGTCAAGCTCACGCACAACGAGGTCTACCGGATGCCGCTCCGGCGCCTCGGGCTCGAGGTGCGCTTCGTCCCCGCGGGCGAGGTGCGCGCGCTGGAGGCGATTGCCTTGGCCGCGCGTCGCAGGGTGCCGTGGATCGAGGTCGTGGAGGGCCGGGTCGCGATGGGTCATCGCGACGCGAGCGGCATCGTCGCGGCCTTCGCCGAGCCCATCCAGGGCGAGGGCGGCATCCACGAGCTCGACCCGGGTTTCCTCGCGGCGCTCCGCCGCGTCGCGGACGCGGAGGGCTTCCCGCTCGTCCTCGACGAGATCCAGTGCGGCATGGGCCGCACCGGCGAGCTCCTCGCGTCGCAGCGGAGCGGCGTCCGCGGCGACTACTACGTCCTGTCGAAGGCCCTCGGCGGAGGCCTCGCGAAGATCTCGGCGCTGCTGGTGGACCGCGCGCGCTACGTCAATGAATTCGGATATGTGCATACATCGACCTTCGCCGACGACGACTACTCGAGCGCCGTCGCGCTCTCGGGCCTCGACCTGCTCGAGCGCGAGCACGTCCTCGGCCGCTGCACGCGCGCCGGCGATCACCTGCTCGGTCGCCTGCACGAGCTGCGCGCGCGCCGGCCGCGGGCGCTCGCCGCCGTGCGCGGTCGGGGCCTGCTCGTGGGCGTCGAGCTCGCCGCGCAGTCGCGCGCCCGTTCGCCGCTCCTGCGCGTGCTGTCGGATCAGGCGCTCCTCGGCTTCGTGGTCTCCGGCTACCTCCTCGCCGAGCACCGCGTGCGCGTCGCCCCGACGCTGTCCGCAGCCGCGACGCTGCGCATCGAGCCCTCCGCCTTCGTCGCGCGCGCCGACCTCGATCGCCTCGTGGACGCCCTCGACGACGCGCTCGGTCTCGTCGAGGCAGAGGACGTGGCCCACCTGTGTGCCTTCATGCTGGGGGAGCCGCCGCGCCCTCCGGTCGCGCTGCCGGTCCCGCTCCCGGCCCCGCGCCCGGAGTCTTCCAGCGGCGCGTGCACGAAGGCGGCCACGGTCCCCCACGTCGCGTTCCTCGCGCACTTCCTCGAGCCCGCCGACCTCTCGGCCTGGGAGCCGCGCCTGCGCGACTTCTCCGCCGCCGCCGCCGAGCGCTTCCTCGACCGCGCGCGGGCGGTGATGGATCCCTTCGAGGTCGGTCGCGGCCGGGTGCGCTCCATCCTGGGGCCCGCGGTCGACGTCACGGTCATCGGCGTGCCGTTCCTTCCCGGCCCGGTCATGCGCGCGATGCGCGAGGACACCGCAGGCTGGGCGCTGACCCTGGTCGAAAAGGCAGTCGACCTCGCGCGCGCGACCGGCGCGAGCGTGCTCGGCTTCGGCGGCTACACGTCGATCGTGACCGACGGCTGCCTGCGCATCGTCGAGGACCGCATGGCGCTGACGAGCGGCAACTCGCTGACGGCGGCGGCGGCCCTGGACGCGCTGTTCGAAGGTGGGCGGGCGCTCGGCATCCGCGAGCGCCGCCTCGGCATCGTCGGCGCCGCCGGCAGCATCGGCGCCGTGCTCGCCGAGGTCGCGGCCGACGACGTGCATTCGCTGGTCCTCGTGGGCCGTGCCGCCGCCAGGAGGCGCCTCGAGGCGGTTGCCGAGCGCCTGTCGTCCCGGGTGCGGGTCGAGGTCGCCGCCGACCTGTCTGCACTGCGCGCCTGCACGCTGGTGGTTTCTGCCACCAACGCCGCGCGCCCCGTCATCAGGCCCGAGCACATCGGCGATCACCCGACGGTCCTGTGCGACGTGGCGGTGCCGCGCGACGTCGCCCCCGAGGTCGCCGCCGCGCGCCCGAGGGCGCTCGTCCTGGCCGGCGGCGAGGTGCGCCTGCCCCCCGGTGAAGCCGTCGAGATCCCCGGTCTCGCGCTCTCCGGTGGCCGCGTCTATGGCTGCTTCGCGGAGACGCTGCTCCTCGGCCTCGGCGGCGTCCGCGAGCACTTCTCCTACGGCCCGCTCGAGGCCGACCGCGTCCGCCGCGCCCGCGCCCTCGCCCGGGCCCACGGCTTCTCGATCGCGCTCCGCCGCGCCGACTAGCTTCCGATCGGTCGCCGCGGAAGGCGACCGCAGAGGGGATGCCGAGCATCCCCTCCCCGTTCGGACAAGTCCTCACGGGCCCCCTCCCCTTGCGATTGACAGCCGAGCGGCGTCGATTTGCGATTGCAGCGCCATCGGGGCGCTGGCTGGCCCACGGCGACGAGATCAGGGACAGGCGCTGCTGAGCTGACGTTGTTAGCACCCGCAGTCGTGGAAGGGGACCTTGACGAGCGGAAGCGCGAAGTAGCGGCCCGCGCCGTCCGGCACCAGCAATCCCTGCTCGTGCGTGAAACCGTCGGGACCGTAGAGGATCACCGTGCGCCCATCGGCGGCATCGACCGCGGCTTGCGGCGTGAGGTTGAAGTCGCCTTCGCCAGGCTGGCTCACGAGCGTCAAAAGGGGCGCGCTCTCTGATCCTGCGAGGGAAAACGCCGCCCACAGGCTTGCGGTGAAGCCCCCGCAGCCGGTTCCGGCTTGCGCGGCGACGACGACCACGCGCTTTCTGGGGCTACGCAGGAGGACCGCACCGACCTCCCCGTGCTCGCTGTTCTCCCAGCGACCCTTGCCGCCCTCGCCGCGATAGTCTCGCTGGATCGTCGTGTATTCGGGGAGCCTTCGGAAGGCGCGCAGCGCCGCGTCCTCGATCGCGCCGGTCGCGGGCTGGGCCGGCACGAGCCCAGGCGGCGGCAGCGCGGCGTCGCGCGCGAACAGCGCGCCCTTGCACTCCTTGAGGTCCAGATCGGCGGCCAGGAAGGTGCCTTCCTCCGCGAGGCCCCGGATCTCCTCGGCGACCTTTGCTGGCGGCAGCTTCTTGCCATCGCCCTCGCCGCGCCACTCGGCCTCGGTGCCGAAGTGCGGCGTCGCGCGCCCGTAGATCGAGAGGCCCACCACCGTGGCCTCGCACCGCTTCGCGGTGGCGTCGTAGAGCGCCAGCTTCTTGCCGCGCCAGCGTTTGAGCTCGGCAGGCAGCGTCGCGAGGTCCACCGCGAAGCGCACCGCGCGTCCCTCGTCGGACGCAACCTCCCGCGGATCGCCCTTCTCCCACTCGGCCTGCGGGGCGGCGTCGAGCACGACGCGCGGCCCGCCGAGCGCGACCACGAGGGCGACCTCGCCGACGGGCGGCGGTCGGAGGGCGGGTGGCGCCGCGACCTTCGACGCCACCATCACCTCACGTGCGATCCTGAGCGCGCCCTTGTCGAGCACGACGAGCAGCTCCTTGGGCCCCTCGTCGCGGTAGCTCCCGGATTCCCAGGATTGCGAGAAGCTCGCGCGCCCGGTGCCCGCGGCCAGGGTGACCTTGAGCTCCGCGGCGCCGACCTTCATCGGCTTTCGGAACATGCGCGCGCGGTCGGCCATCCAGCGTGCGCGGTTCATGCGAACGACGCGCGGTCCGCTCCGTCGCACGCCCGCGAAGCGCTCCGCGTAGAGCGCCTCGTAGCTCGCGCGGTCCCCCTGGTTCTGCGCCTCCAGCCAGCGCTGGACGAGCGCGCGCACGGACGCGTCGGTCAGCGCGCCGGCGGGCTCGCCAGCCTGGCCCAGCGCGGGCTGGAGGAAGAGGAAGCAGGCGATCAGCAGCCGCATGGAATTCAGGCTACGCCGTGGCCGGGTGCAAGAAAAGCCGGCGCGCCCGTGCTGGAGTTCGGAGTAGCGGGCGCGAGCGCCTTTCCGATTGCGCGAGGGTGTTCCCGCGACCATGATTCCCCCGGAAAACGAGGGAGGCTACGAATGTCCCAGGTACGCGCGTCCCATATCCTGCTCATGTACGCAGGCTCCATGCGCTCGACTGCGTCGCGCAGCAAGGGCGAGGCGCAATCGCTGATCGACGAGCTCAAGACCAAGGTCGAGGGCGGTGCAGACTTCGCGTCGCTGGCCAAGCAGCACTCGGACTGTCCGTCGAAGGCCCAAGGGGGAGACCTCGGCAGCTTCGGCAAGGGCCAGATGGTGCCGGAATTCGAGAAGGCCACGCTCGCGCTCGCGATCGGCGGCACGAGCGGCGTCGTCGAGACGCCATTTGGGTTCCACCTCATCCGTCGTACCGGCTGATGTCGGAGCAATACGGACGTTCCTTCGCGGAGAAGTTGATCGGAGACGGTCGCTTCGAGGAGGCCATCGGCGCCGCCGACCGTGCGCTCGCGCTCGACCAGGACGATGAGGGCGCGTGGCACGAGCGCGGGCAGGCGCTCTACTACCTGCACCGCTACGTGGAGTCGATCGAGGCATTCCGGCGCGCGCTCGCACGCAACCAGGCGGGCGGCGTGCTCGATGACGACCAGCTCGACGACGCCCTCTACGAGGCGATGCGGGCGCACGCCATGACCCTCCACGAGGCCGGCGACGGGGGCCGCGCGGCCGACGCGCTCGGTGAGTACCAGCGCCTCCTGCCCCGCGGTCGCCACGTGCGCGACCAGCAGAAGTGGCTCGACCTGTTCGCCGGTCGTGCGGCCAAGGTCGTGCAGCGCCCCCCGACGATGTAGGAGCCGAGATGTCGCTTTCCGCGAATGAAGCCGAGCAGCTCATGGAGGACACCGACCATGAGCTGGTGCCGTGCGTCCAGGGTGGGATTCCGGATGTCAAGCGCCTGCTCGACCTGTGCCTCGAGCAGGACATCCCCGCGGTGATCGGCAGCGACGCGTGCCAGGATGGCGGCTGCAGCACGGGCTGCTCGCCCAAGGCCCAGCTCGTGGTGCGCGACACCGACGTGCCGCGCGTCGTGGCCCTGTTGCGCCAGCAGTGGGCGGAGATGGCCCTTCGCGAGGGCACCCTGTCTTTCGGCGACTTCGAGGGCACAGAGGACGAGCCCGAGGGTGAGCCGCCCTGCCCCGCGTGCGGGACCGCCGCCCCGCTGGTCGAGGGCGCGTGCAGCGACTGCGGCCTGCAGCTCGGGTGACCCACATGCTGAGAAGACCCCGACAGACCGCGGCCCTCGTGCTGCGAACGTTCGCCACGCTGCCGTTGCCGAAGCACCTGATGCTCAGGCTCGCCCAGCGCTCGGCCGCGAGCCTGGCCGACGTCGTGTGGGCCCGACCACTCGATCCGATGCAGGATCGCCACGCCCCTAGACCCGCGTCCGCGCCACCGCAGCCAGCCATGTCTGCGTCCCCCGCCGGGCCGGCCGTGCGGGACATCTTCGCGTCGGCGCTGCGCGAGGAGCTCGACGCCGGTCGGCAGCTCCTGCTCGTGGACGTCCGGGAGCCGATGGAGACGGCGCGTGGCATCATCGCGGGCGCCCGTCTCATCCCGGTCGGCGAAGTGCTGGCGCACGTCGGCGAGCTACGCGACGCCAGGCGCCCCATCGTCCTTTACTGCGCGAGCGGCCGTCGCAGCGCGCACGCGGCGCAGCACCTCGCCGACCGCGGCGTGAGCGACGTGACGAACCTCGTCGGCGGCGTGCAGGCGTGGGCATCGGCAGGCGGCCCGCTCGTGCCGCCGCCGGTCGGATGATTGCCGAGCCGACCGTCCGCGGAACCTTCTTCGCGCTCGGGCCGGACGCGGTGCTGGACGCGGTCGAGCAAGCGGGCCAGCGCACGACCGGCCTCTGCTACGCCCTGAACAGCCTCGAGAACCGCGTCTACGAGGTGGAGCTGGACGGCGGCCGCCGCGTGGTCGCGAAGTTCTACCGGCCGGGACGCTGGTCCCGGGACACCATCCTCGACGAGCATCGCCTCCTGCTCGCGCTCTCGGCCGCGGAGATCCCGGTGTGCGCGCCGCTGCCGCTCGAGGGCGAGCGGACGCTCGGCGACGCCGCGGGCATCGCCTTCGCGCTTTTCCCGCGCACGGGCGGGCGCGCCCCCGAGGATCTCGAGCCCGAGGACTTCGAGCAGCTCGGCCGGCTGCTCGCGCGCATCCACGGCGTGGCCCACGCGCTCGAGCTGCCGCACCGCCCGCCGCTCGACGCGCGCACCTACGGCACCGACGCGCTCGCCTCAATCCATGCGCATGTGCAGATATCTCCCGGCGTGGCGACGGCGCTCGACGCCTCTGCCGGCCGGCTGATCGCGCTCGCCACGGCGCGGCTGTCCGGCGTGCGCACGCAGGTGGTCCACGCGGACTGCCACCGCGGCAACCTCCTTCGCGGCCGGGACGGCTTCTTCTTCCTCGACTTCGACGATTGCGCGCGCGCCCCAGTGGCGCAGGACCTGTGGCTGCTCCTGCCCGCGCGACCGGAGGACTGCCCGCGCGAGCGCGACGCGCTGGTCGAGGGCTACCTGCAGTTCGGCGACCTCGAACCGGGCGCCCTGGGCGTCGTGGAGCTCCTGCGCGGGCTGCGCTACCTGCGCTACGCGGCGTGGATCGCGACGCGCTGGGCCGACCCGTCGTTCCCGCGGGCGTTCCCGCAGTTTGGCTCCGACGCCTACTGGCAGACGCTGCGCGCCGACCTCGACGAGCAGGTCGAGCGCGCGAGCTGAGCCCGAGCGAGGCGGGCACTGGCAGCGCTCGCTTCCCGCGTTACCATCGAGGTCGATGTCCGACCTGGGCGGATCCTCGCGCGTGGAGCGCGCCCTCGAGCGCGTGCGGAACCCCCTCGGGTACGGCGCGGTGGACCGCGCCCTCGTCGTCAGCTCGATCGGTCTCATCGTGGTCGTGCTGTTCTCCTTGCTCGCGAGCACGCTCGGCGGCTGGCCCTATCTGCCCGAGAACGCCGATCCCTTTCTGCGCGAGGTCGTGGCACGCGCCTCGCGCTGGCTGGCCGTGCCGTGGCTGGCGGTCGCGGTCTACGGCTTTCGCATGCGCACAAGGCCCTCGCGGGTGGGCAGCATCGCGCTCGTGTACGCGACCTGCCAGCTCTACGCGCTGACGATCGCCGGCTACGCGTACCTGTCGGGACCGTTCTCGAGCCCGCCGTGGATCGCGTTCCTGGGCGGCGCGATGGTGGGTTTCATCCTGTTCGACAAGCGCCCCACGCTGGCCGGCATCGCCACCTACGCGGGCGTGGTCGGTGCGGCCACGGTCGGGGTGCAGCTCGGCTGGATCCCCAATGCCGCGCACCTCGCGGGCGCCGATCACCTGGATGTCGCGGGCTCATGGCGGCTCGGCCTGCTGTCCGTGCTGTTCTCGACGCTCACGCTGGGCCTGGTCGTGAACCTGGTCTCGCACTGGCGTGACCGGGAGCGCAGGCTCGAGGAGCTCGCGAAGACGGATCCGCTGACGTGCCTTTACAACCGGCGCTTCTTCATGGAGCTGTTCGAGCGCGAGCTCGAGAAGGCCCGCCGCTACAACCAGCCGCTGTCGTGCGTGATGGTCGATCTCGATCACTTCAAGCAGATCAACGACCGGCACGGCCACCTCGCGGGCGACCAGGTGCTGGTCTCCGCCGCGCGCGCGATGAAGGCGGGCGTACGGACGACGGACCTCCTGGCGCGCTACGGCGGCGAGGAGTTCGTGATCGTCCTGCCGCTCACCGACGCCGCGGGCGCGCAGGAGCTGGCGGAGCGCTGCCGGCGCCTCATCCTCGACAGCCCGGTGATCCACGACAAGGCCACCATCCGGGTCACGGCATCGATGGGCGTCGCGACCTTCCCGCGCGATGGCGTGCAGACGGTGGACGACCTCCTGAGCCTGGCGGATGAGGCGCTCTACCGGGCCAAGGCGGCCGGCCGCGACCGCATCGCGTTTGCTTCCTAGCGGGGCTGGTAGGCTGGGGCGATGCAGAATCCCTACGCGACGATGCCGGCGATCCGTGTCGCGATGCTGCCGCGCGACACCAATGCCCACGGCACCATCTTCGGCGGCGTGATCCTGTCGTACATCGATCAGGCGGGCGGCATCGTGGCGGCGACCGCAGGCGCGGAGATGTGCGTGACGGTGCTCATGCGCGAGGTGCACTTCGTCGAGCCGGTGTTCGTCGGCGACATGGTCTCGTTCTACGGAGAAGTAGTGCGGGTCGGACGGACCTCGATCACGGTCCGGGTGCGGGTCGAAGCCACACGCTACCAGAAGCCCCACGACGTGGTGCGCGTGACCGAGGCCGAGGTGGTCTACGTCAACGTCGACGAGCAGCGCCACCCCAAGGCCCTGCCACCGGCTGCGTGAAAGGCGCCGGGTCGGCGGCTCCAGTGCCAGTCAGTGAGCGGGGACGCTGACGCCGACGCTGACGCTGACGGTCAGCGGTGGTGACGGCGTCCAGCCCCACGACGATGGGGAGCCCAGAGGCTTCACGGATTGCGCAGGGCAACGCACCAGGGGCCAGTGGGTTTTCGTCGGCGTCAGCGCTTGCGTCAGCGTTTGCGTTGCCCAATGTGACCGGCATTGGGCCTAGCCCCTTCGGTGGAGCTCCCAGAAGTGTAGCGCCGAGATCACCATCGCGTGGCGGATGCGGCCCGCGCGCACCAGCGCCTCGAGCTCGCCCGCCGGCACGGTCAAGACCTCGATCTCCTCGTGCGCGTCGAGCTCGACCTCGGCCGTCCGCTCGGCGCCCTCGGCCAGGAACGTGTGGCAGAGGTTGCCCATGATGGCGGGGTTCGGCTCGACCGTGCCGAGGTGCACGAGCGTTTTCGCCACGTAGCCCGTCTCCTCGCGCAGCTCACGAGCCGCCGCCACGGCAGGATCGCGGTCGCCGGGATCCACCATGCCGCCCGGGATCTCGAGCGTGGATCGGGCCGTGCCATGACGGAACTGCTCGATCAGGACCACCTCGTCGGCCGGTGTGATCGCGACGACGTTGACCCAGTCGGTGCACGAAAGCGTCACGAACTCGCCCTCGCGGCCGCTGTGCTCCGAGACGCGACGGTGCGCGTCGAGCTGGAAGATGGGCGTCTTCGCCACCGTACGCGTCGCGAGCGTGCGCCAGGGTTTGACCACGCCTGGAGTCTATCCGTTCGAGTCGTCCGTGAGTATGCTGCTCCGCCATGGCCAATCCCACCGCGACCTGCGAGACCTCGCTCGGCACCTTCAGGGTCGAGCTCTTCGTCGACCAGATGCCGATCACCGCTGGCAACTTCGTGAAGCTGGCGAAGAGCGGCTTCTACGACGGCCTCCACTTCCACCGCGTCATCAAGGGTTTCATGGCCCAGTTCGGCTGCCCACACTCGAAGGACCCACAGAGCTCTCGCGCGGGCACCGGCGACGGGCCCTGGGGCACGATCCCGGACGAGCACCCTCCGGGCGCAAGGCTCTCGAACGAGCCGTTCACGCTGTCGATGGCCAACACCGGCCGGCCGGGCTCGGGGTCGAGCCAGTTCTTCCTCAACACGGTCCACAACGCCTACCTCGACTGGTTCACGCCGGGGGCCTCGAAGCATCCGGTGTTCGGCAAGGTCATCGACGGCACGGACGTGGTGAAGAAGATCGAGTCCACGCCGGTCGACAAGAACGATCGGCCGATCACGCCCGTCAAGATGATCAAGGTGACCGTCGTCGAGTGATCGGGCAACGCCGGCCCGGCGAGGTCAGCGCGGCTTTCTCGCGCGCTTGGTGATCACATAGGTTCGCAGCACGTACTCGAAGCGATCGCGCTCGATGGAGGCCAAGAAGCTGGCCACCTGGGGCTCCGGCGCCTGACCGGCGACGAGGCGCAAGCGGCCGCCTCGAACCGCCTCGAGCAGGCGCAGGAAAGCCGATCGGTCCGTCGTGGCGATGCCGAGCACGCTCTCGACCGCTCGGGGGCTTCCTTGGGGCAGGCTGGCCACCACTCGAGCCTGGGCCGTACCGGGCGGGACGCTCCGAGCTGCACCGCGGCCGCTCGCGGGAACCAGGAGCGTGGCGCCCTGATCGGAGAGCCCGACCAGCGCGACATGGGCGCTCGGGGAGGCAGTGACCGCCCGGATGATCAGCCGGGCACCGTCGGCGACGCTGGCGGGAACCTCGACGGACAGACCGAGGCTGGGTGGGGTCGGTGGCGCTTCCACTGCGGCCGCCGGCGCCTCGCGGGGAGGCCTGGTGGGGACGACCTCCGGCCGAGGAGCTACGGGCGTTGGCGCCGGCCTCGCGGCAGGCGGCCTGTCGCTGGCCAGGGTGCGCCACCCGAGCACACCGAACGCCGCCGCCATGGTCACGACGCCCCCGGTGATCGCGATCGTCCGCCTGCGTGCCCCGTTGCCGCGTCGCTTGGGCGCGGCCTCGAGGCGTCGCGCCACGTCCGCTGCGGTCGGACGCTTCTCGGGATCCTTTTGCAGGCACGCGAGGGTGCACTCGACGGTGACCGGGTCGAGCTTTCTGCCGGTCGACCGGGGGTCGGGAGCGCTTCGGGTGGTGCGCGCCATGGCCGTCTCGACGTAGGTGCGGCCGGCCAGCGGCACCATGCCGGTGAGCATCTCGTAGAGCATCAGGCCCAGGGCATAGACGTCGCTCTCTTGCCCGACCTCGTGACCGGCCAGCTGCTCGGGCGAGGCATAGAGCGGCGTCATCAGGTGCTGTCCCGTGCCCGTCAGCGTCTGCGTCTCCCACATGGCTCGCGCAATGCCGAGGTCGAGGATCACGGGCTCGCCGTCTCCCCGGATCCGAACGTTGGCCGGCTTGAGATCGCGGTGCACGCCCCCTGCGGCGTGGATGGCCTCGAGGCCCCGCGCCAATGACGCCGCGAGGCGCCGCGCCTCACCTGGGTCGAGGATGCGCTCGCGCGCCAGGATCTGGTCGAGCCCGGGGCCGTCGATGTGCTCGAGAACGAGGATGGCGAGGCCCCGATGGCTCACCAGATCCGGCTCGAGCACACGCACGACGTTCTGATGCTCTCGGGCCGCGTGAACGCGCCGCAGGATCTCGAGCTCCCGCCGCTTGAAGCGCAGGAACACCGCCTCCTGGCTCGCGTACTCGGGTCGCAGGACCTTGAGCGCAACGCGCCCGCCACCCGTCGAGTCGAGCGCCGCAAAGACCCACCCGAAGGTTCCCTCGCCGAGCTGGCGCTCGACGACGTAGCGCCCCGCCACCACTTCTTCGGGGCCAAGGCTGCTCGACGCGGCCTGCCCGGCCGAAGTCGACTCCGCCGTGGAGGCGAGCCCGGTCGCGGAAAACGGCAACGAGCCCTCGACCTTGGGGTTGGCCACGTCTTCCCGACTCCGCCCGATGGGCCCACGATATCACTGCTCGGCCCGGCGCGCGGAGGCGCCCTATTCGCACGCGTCCTTGTCCCCGAGCTCGCAAGCGCGCTTGAGCAGAGCCGGCGCCTTGGCCTGGTTCCCTCTGCCGCAGCAGCCCTCCTCGTACATGACCCCGAGGTTGTAGCAGCCGGTGGCACTCCCCGCCTCGCACGCCAGCTTGAAGTAGGCAGCCGACCGCACCTTGCTCTTGGCGACTCCGTCCCCGGAACCGTACATGACCCCGAGCTTGAAGCACGCCGGGGCCTCCTTCCGGGTGCAAGCCTGACCCAAGGTGGTGGGGTCCTTGCTCAGGACAGGGGCAACCGGCGGGGCCGCCTTGTGCGGCGGCCTGGGCTCCGGGGCGGGCGCGGCAGGGGCGGGCGCGGCAGGGGCGGGCGCGGCAGGGGCGGCCGTGTCGTCCTTCGCCTTCGATTCCACCTTCTTCGGGGAGCCGCTCGCCAGCTCTTCATCCGTCTTCATGCGGATGCCCTTGCCCTTGATGACGACGCAGGTCTTGCTGAACCAGATGCCTCCCGACACCTCGCGCACGTACACCCTCGGGTGGATGAAGGCGTCCGCGTCCGCGCTGGTGTCGATCGCCTGGAACGCCGCCTCCTCTTCGGCCTTCTGCCGGGTACCGACGCCGTAGAGCTTGCTGCCTTCGTTCGACGTCACGAACCAGAGCGGGATGGGCCAAAGGCCCACGTAGGTCGCGCAGGACTCACCCTTGACGTCCCCGAGCAGCTCGTAGTCGCCACGATTGAGCTCGCTCTCGAGGCTCACGGGCTCGACGTGCGGAACGTGGGCATAGCGGACGCTACATCCAGGCCTGAGGACACCCAAGATCACCAGGGCCGTTTCGAGCCACCCTGA
>JAHFDS010000653.1 GCA_023248855.1 Myxococcales bacterium | reverse complement strand
CGCAGGAGTGCCGCGCCCCCTCGGCGCGCAACCGCGTGGTCCCCGGCATGGCCAACGAGAGCTACATCATCTGGAAGGTCGTCGGCATGGATCCCACCACCGGCGGAGCCCTTTGCGCCGGCCAGCGCATGCCGCGCAGCGGCCCCCCGTTCCTGCCCAACGATCAGATCGACACCGTCCGCCGCTGGATCGACCAGGGCGCGCTGGATAACTGAGACCACTGCTGGCTGCTTGGCTGGCCGCGCCGTGCTTGTCGCGACAGGCCGGATCGGTGGCCGGGTTCGCGCGGTGGGCACGGCAGCCGGTCACCGGTGGCCGCTCGCCGGTCGCAGATCCCGTAACGGTAACCATGTCGGAACCGGTACCGGGTCGGTGCGGGAACGTACCGGGCACGGGCCGGACACGCGTATCGCAAGAGATCGCAATAATTCAGTATCAAGAGCGTGATCGCTGCCGCGGAGGTATCCAGAATGGACACCAACGATGGACATGATAGACTGTTCGATCATGCGGTGGCAGATCGCGAGCGCCAAACAACAGCTGTCTGAGGTCGTGCGTCAGGCCGCCCAGGAGCCGCAGCTCCTGTTCAACCGCGAGCACCTCGTGGCCGCGGTGGTGGGCGAGGAGGTCTGGCGCGAGTTCGATGCCTGGCGGGCGGTCCGAGTACGACCCTCGATCGCTGCTGCCCTGGATGAGGTTCGTCGCATCACCGCCGAGGACGGCTACGAGCTCGAGACGCCGATCCGTGGTGACCGAGCGAACCCCTTCGTGACCGGCGCGCCGCGGGCGCGTCGCAAGAGCCATGTTCCTCGTCGACACCAACGTCCTTAGCGAGCTCGTTCGACCGAGGCCAGCGCCCAAGGTGGTCCACTGGGCCGCCGGGCTGGAGCGCATGACGCTGAGCGCAGTGACGCTCGAGGAGGTCTGGTACGGGCTCAACCTCCGTCCAAGTGCTCGCGTCGAGCGTTGGCTGGAGGCTTTCCTGGGAAGCCACTGCGACGTCCTCTCCGTGACGCCCGCCGTGGCGCGCCGCGCCGGTTCGCTGCGCGGACAGCTGGCACGACAGGGTCATACGCGGACGCAGGCCGACATGCTGATCGCCGCCACGGCCCAGGAGCACGGCCTCACGCTTGCGACACGCAACGTGCGCGACTTCGTCGCCTGCGGGATCCAGGTCGTCAACCCGTTCACCTGACGGCGCGTGCGTTTTCGCACCCAAAGCAATCTGAATCGTTGACAGATCCGGGTTGGATCCGGTAACCGGGTGCGATCTGCCCTGGGGAGGGCGGCCAAGGAGTCAGTCATGGCTGGTCAGAGGTTCTGGACGGTGGCGCTGCTCGGCTGTGCGCTCTACGCGTGCGGCGAGGACAAGAAGGGGGCAAACCCGCTCGATTGCACCGACCCCAGCGAGTCGCGGTGCCGCTCGGATTCGGGCTGCAACGCCAACGACGTGCGCTGCGGCGTGGGGGGCATCATCGAGAAGTGCAAGATCGACGGCAGGGGATGGACCGAGCTCGCCAGGTGCGAGGCCGGCCAGAGCTGCCTCGGCGGCCAGTGTGACAAGGCGAGCTGCGAGGCGACCCAGAGCATGTGCACTGCCGACGGCAAGATCCGAACGTGCCTCGGCGACGTGGGCGCGTTCTCGCTCCCCGTGGCGTGCGAGCAGGGCAAGACCTGCATCGGCACGTCCTGCCAGAAGCAGGTGTGCACGCCGAACCAGCGCTTCTGCGACGGCGAGCTCATGGTGCGCGAATGCGACGGCCAGGGCACGCAGGCGCGCGTGGCGACCATGTGCGAGGGGAACTCGCGCTGCGCGATGGGCTCCTGCCGCTCGCCGTGCATCGTGGCCGAGATGAAGCACACGTCGATCGGCTGCTCCTTCTACGGCGCCGACCTCGACAACATGGGCGGCGACGACCCGCTCGAGGTCGACTACGGCGTCGCCAACGACTCCGACCAGCCCGGGCACATCAAGATCGAGGTCCGCGAGGGCGGCACCTGGCGCTCGGTGTGCGAGGTCGACCTGCGCGCCAAGGAAGCGCGCCTGGTCGGTATGAACAAGAACGCCAACTGCGCGGTCGACGAGCCCACCGCAAACCTCATGGACCGCCACATCGAGGACTCGGGCTACCTGCCCGGTGCGGGCTTCCGCATCACGAGCGACGTGCCGATCGCGGCCTACCAGTTCAATTCGAACGACCAGATCCGCGCCTACTCCTCGGGCGGCACCGTGCTCTTCCCGACGCACGCGCTCGGCAACAAGTACTACGCGTCCACGATGCCGCACCCGGATCCGGCGAACCTCTACACGCGCCCGGGCGACATGCCGGGCCAGGACACCCCGAGGGCGGAGATCGCCATCGTCGGTACCGTCGACGGCACCCACGTCACCGTCACGCCCACCGCCCCGATCTTCGCGGGCCCGGGCGTCTCCGCGTCGCCGGCCGGCACCAAGATCACGTTCACGATCGACGAGGGCGCGCTCCTGCAGCTCGCCACGGTCGCCAAGGGCGCCGACCTCACGGGCTCGCTCATCGAGTCCGACCAGCCCATCGCCGTGTTCGGCAACAACGAGTGCGCGACCGTCTTCCCACGCAACACGATGAACCCCGGCTTTCGCAGCGAGTACTGCGATCACACGGAGGAGGCGCTCCTGCCCATCCAGGCGTGGGGCAAGAACTTCGTGGCGGCGCGCGTGCGCCCCTTGACCGACGCGCCGGGCGCGCTCGACGCGACCGTGTGGCGCATCGTCGCGTCGGAGGCCGACACCACCATCACGTTCACGGGGCCGGTCGGGGTCACGACCGAGCCACCGATGACCACGCCGATGAAGCTCGGCGCCGGCGAGTTCAAGGATCTCGCCGTCAACATCACGTCGTTCGAGCAGGCGAGCGACCTCGAGATCCACGCCGACAAGCCCATCATGGTGATGGGCTACATGGCCGGCGAGACGGTGGCGACCAACGCCGTGCCGGTCGAGCAGTTCCTGTCGCAGTACACGTTCATCGTGCCGGGCAAGTTCCGGAGCCAGCTCACAGTGGTCCGCGCCAAGGGCGCGAAGGTCAAGCTCGACGGCATGGCGATGGGCGACAACCTCTTCGTACCGAGCGGCGGGAACTGGGAGGTCGGACGGGTCGACTTCGAGCGCGACGCCTTCGACACGGGCACCGGCGGCACGCCCA
>JAHFDS010000227.1 GCA_023248855.1 Myxococcales bacterium | reverse complement strand
GACGTAGGAGTAGCGGTTGTGGGACTGGGAGTTGGTGGGGGCCTGGACGAAGGGGTCGGCCTGCAGGAAGCGTGCGGTGGTGGGGTCGTAGATGCGCCCCTTCATGTCGACCAAGCCGTACAGCTCATCGCTGTGGCCGGTGAAGCCGATCGGCGTCGCGCGCGAGAGTGGCTCCCCGGGGTCACTCCAATCTGGCTGGCGCAGCTTGCCCCAGGGATCGAAGCTGCGCTCGAGCGAGCTGCCGTCTGCGGCTTGCGCGGGGTTGCCCTCGCGGTCCGACAAGACGTTGCTCGAGCCCAGGTGATCCGGATGGAAGAAGAGCACGCGGTCGGTCGTCAGGCCGGGCTCGCGCTCGAGCTGCGCGACAACGCGGTCCCCGAGGCGGACGTAGTAGCGGTGAAGCTCCGCGGGCGTGCCGGCGGGCGCGCCGGTGCCGGCGGTCTGCTTCTCGTAGAGGTTGTCAACCGAGAGCTTGCGGATGCCCCCCGATTCATGCAGCACGCGCGCGCTGTCCGCGTCGTACTCGAAGATGGCGTCCGGCTGCGCGCGGTCTCCATTGAACACGCGGCTCGGCTTGTCGAAGGCGGTGTACTCGAGCTTGAGATCCAGGCCGCGCGGCGGATCTGTGCGGCGGATCTGGTTGCCGAGGGAGTCGTAGGCGAAGGTGAGCAGCCCGGCGGTCGTGACGGCGTGGGGCCGGATGCCACGATCGGGCCGCGGCGAGGCGTAGGCGTAGGTCCCGACGTCCGACTTGCTCGTGATGTTGCCGAGGGGGTCGTAGGCGATGTCGACGCTGCCGGCGTGCTTGCCGGTCACCTGCGTGTGCGCGAGACGCCCCAGCTCGTCATAGAGGAAGTCCTCGCGCTGCGGGGAGGTCGAGCGCGTGTCGACGCGCTCCTTGAGCAGGCCCGTCGGATGGTAGGCGTAGGTCAGCGCCTGCAGCGCGCTGCCGGCGCGACTCGTCGTCTTGAGGAACGACAGCTGGCCGGTCTGCTCGTCGTAGCCGGTGGTGGTCAGGACCTGATTACCCAGCTCCTCGATCCGCACGCGCCCTTCCGCGTCGCCGGTCTTGGCCGTCCACAGCGGCTTGAGACCGAGCTCGAGCAGCTGATCCAGGTAGCCGAAGTCGTTGTAGTGGTGCTTGAGGGCGAAGATGCGCCCGGCGGCGGCCGGGTAAATCAGCAGGTCGGGGCGGCCGCGGTCATAGCTCTGACCGACCGTGAAGCGCTCGGAGACGCCCGGGGCGGTCTCGAGGGTGGTCGTGACGGCAAAGGGGCGCCCCATGCGCTCGTAGCGGATGCTCTCGCGGTGGACGCGCCCGCTGAGGTGCCGGGGGCTCTCCATCGAGGCCAGCGCGCCGATGCCGTTGGCAGCGGTGTCCCATTTCCACGTGGTCGTGCCGTCGGGATCGCTGCGCTTGGTGGTCCGCCCGAGGGGGTCGCGCTCGAAGGTGACGGTGCGGCGCGCATCGTCGGCGACCTCGCGCACGATCTCGCCGAACGCGTTCCAGGTGGTGGTGTGATGGCCGGAGTCGGGATCGCGGAGCCCGATGCGGCGGCCGTAGGCGTCGGTCTCGACGAACGTCGAGACTGCCTCGCCGCCGCTGCGCAAGACGTCGATGTGGCGATACGCGCCGAAGGGGCCGTAGTAGTGACGCGACGTCGACTCGACGCCGGAGACGCCCTCGGCGCCCACGGAGGCCGCCACCTCGCCGCGTGGCGTGTGATCGATGCGCTGCACGTGTCCGCTCGGGTCGGTGACGCGGACGGTCAGGCCATCGTAGGTTTGGCTCGCCACTCGATCGGGCAACTGCGTGGTGCCCTCCATGCCGCCTGGTGAGCGGACAGAGGTGAGGCGGCCGAGGTTGTCGTGCGCGGTGGTGGTGCGGCTCGTGGGCAGGTTGCCGAAGTAGGGGCGGGTCTGGCTCTCGAGGAAGCCGCGGGCGTCGTAGACGGTGTCGGCGATCGCGGGCATGCCGGACAGGGTCACGGCCGTCGTGCGCACCTGCCGCCCGAGCGAATCGAAGCGCGCGGCCACGTTGGGCGACAGGCCGTGCTCGTCGGTCTCGACCTGGAAACCCGGGAGGTCCCGCTCGAGGATGGCGCTATAGCGCGTGGTCGTCTCGGTCTCGTCCATGCGCACTTCGCGGCCGAGGCGGCCGAAGCCGTCGTAGGCGTAGCGGGTCGAGACGAAGTTGGGATCCTGGTGGACCAGCAGGTTGCCGCGCACGGGGTCATGGCGGAAGCGATGGACGTGGCCGGCGGCGTTGGTGACCTGCACCGGAAACATGCCCTGGAGGTCGAGCTGCACGGTGCTCGAGCGGCGCTCGGGGCGATTCGTGATCGGATCGGTGGCGTCGAGCGTGGTGGAGGTGAGGTTGCCGTAGGGGTCGCGGCCGAGCGTGGTCCGCAGGCGGAGCGAAGCGCCCCCGTTCGGCTCCCGCGTCACATGCCAGGGCAGGCGCGTGCCCTCGTAGTAGTCGGTGGTGCTCGAGCGCGTCTGGGTCTCGCCTCCCTGCGTGCTCGTGTGCGTCTGCCCTTTCGGGCGGCACGGAAGCCAGTCGTCCACGGGCCAGTAATCCGTCCCGACGCTCTCGCGCGTGCCGTCCGACCACTCGGTCGTCGTCTGCGTGGCGCAGCCATTGGCGTCGACGGAGGTCGCGAGCGGCGCGGTCGTGCGCACCCAGCGATACGGTGGCGTGACCTCGTCCTGGAGATCGCTCACCTGGGTGAAGACCGGCAGCGTGTGCCCTCCCAGCGTGCCGAAGGGCGGGATCGCTCGGCCGCCGAGGGTGTCGTAGGCGTGGGTGGTGGTGGTGCGGTGCGATCCCCGATCGAGCCACGTCACCCGGTCTTCTTGCGCCGGCAGGCCCGCCAGCTCGGCCTTGGTGTTGTCGAAGAGCAGGGTGGTGGTGGTGCGCGTGTCCGGATCTGCGATCTCGCGGCGCGAGAAACCGAGCCAGCCGAGGCCGAGGTTGTGGACGCGGGCGTCGCCGTACGTGTACTGGCTCGAGGAAGCCGGAAGGCCGCCACCGGCATCGCCTTTCACCTCGGAGACGAGCCAGTGACCCGACTTCACGCAGGTCGTCACGCGAGCGCGCAGGGACGGGATCGGATTCGGATCGGCGCACGCGGCGATCTCGGGCCTGTAGACGGCGCCGTCGGAGAACGGCCGATAGCGCACGGCGAGGGTCGGCGGGTAGCCCGGCACTTGAGAGGTGCGCCCGTCGCGGATCTCGACCAGCAGATCGGGCCAGTGCCCCTGCCGCACCACGACGCCGCCGTGGCCATCCGAGAGATCGAGC
This sequence comes from Myxococcales bacterium, assembly GCA_023248855.1. Classification (GTDB taxonomy): domain Bacteria; phylum Myxococcota_A; class Polyangia; order JAHFDS01; family JAHFDS01; genus JAHFDS01. Next base: position 9,291 of record JAHFDS010000227.1, on the reverse strand, counting down.
AGGCCGTCCCCATTGACGTCGACGACCGCAGCTTCCTCGAGCGTAGGCACGGTCGTGGACCGCTGCACGAGGGTGGTGCCGGTCCAGGTGTGCAGGCCAACGCCAGGGATGAAGAGGTCGGCCCGGCCGTCGCCGTCGAAATCGGCGACCGAGGCCTGCTGGAGCTGACCGAGGCTCGCGAAGCTCAGGATGTTGTCGGGTGTCTTGACGAAGCCCACCGCGCCGCCGTGATTGAGCCAGACGTGCAGGCCATCTGGCCTCGTCGGCATGAAGCTCACGAAGTCGTCGAGGCCGTCCCCATTGAGGTCAATCGACTGCGCCCAGGCCGGCACCTTGTCGGCCATGCGGCCAGTCACCGGGTCGCGGAGCCACTCCCCATCCAGCTCGATCCGTGGGATGTGCGTGTCGGTCCCGGCGTCGGGCCCGCCGGCGATGCGGAACGTGACGTTGGGGCCGTCGCCGCGGGCGACCAGCGGATCCAGGACGCCGTCGCCATCCACATCCGCGAGCACGAACGCGTCCTGCAAGCAGTCGATGTCGGCCGGGAGCGTCCTTCGGCCTGGCCAGATGTGACGGAAGCGGCCCACGGAGCCGTTCGCGGGCGGCTCGCAGACCAGTAGCTCGGGCTGCATGTCGCCGTCGAGATCCACGACGCGCACGTAGCCGACGCTCGAGACCCATTTCGGCAGCTCGTTGCCGGTCCGGTCCCAGAACCGCCACGGCCGCGGGACCTCGGTGTCAACGATCCTGAAGTGGTCGCCGGTAGAGACCGCGATCTGCCAGGTCCGGGAGAGATCGTGCAGCAGGAGATCCGTTCGGCCGTCGCCGTTGAAGTCGAACGGGACCACGCCGAGCGCGGCGAGCCCGGTGTCGATGGCTGAGCCATAGCCGCCGGTGGGGAGCGCGCGGATGAGCCACCAGTGGCCATCTTGCGGGTACAGCAGATCGGTCCGGCCATCGCCGTCCGCGTCGATCGGGATCATGGTGGGCGAGGGCGGAACCAGGAGCGGCAAGAGGCGCTTGCCCGAAGCGGCCACCATGTCCTCGGGCCAGCCCAGGCGATTGGGCCGGATCCGCGTGTCCTGGGTCTCGAAAGGCAAGCGCGAGTCGAGCTGGCTGTCGTGCCACTTGAAGAGGGTGGGTGGCTTGGCGACGCCGTCGGCGGCGAAGTGCGTGATCGACTTCAGCCGGCTTTGCCCGGTCGTCGGGCTCGGCTGCGGCTCGTAGTCGAGCTGGTAGCGCCAGAGGATGCCGCTCGCTCCCGGCTCGCTGCCCGCCCCCGTGCCCGAAGACACGACGATCTCCTTGAGGCGGCGGGTGTGGGCGACCTCGGAGCCAAAGGAGTAGCCGCTGTGCGGGTCGGGGCGATCGCTGCTGTAGACGAGCTCGATGGTGCGCGTGGGCGCGAGCCTCGAGGGCCGGTGACCGGTGTAGCGGATGTACTGCGGCAGGTGCTCGGCGGTCTCCCCGGAGTGGCCGCGGAGGTTGAGGTAGTCGATGGACATCGTGTTGCCACGGCGGTCCTCGACGTGCTTGATCGCCCAGGCTCGCACCTCGCGCTGGCCGCTGGCGTTGACATGCGCCTCGACGCGCGAGTCGGCCGAGGGCAGGTTGGCCGGGGCGACGCCGTAGTAGAGGATCTGGCCCTCGCGGGTCCACACCTGGAAACCGCCGTCAAAGCCGCGGATGCGCGAGAACGACTCGTGCTCGGTGCGGTACTCGCTGCCGCTGGCCGTAGGGATGAGTCGCTCACCGTCCAAACACAATGCGTCGTCGTTCGCGTAGCGAAAGACGGCGCGCACGCGATCGCGGGTGAGGTCCTTGCTGCAGCGCTGAATCCTGGACAGGCCGCCCAGGCCAAAGCCGACGCCGAGCGGACCGTTGCCCGCCGAGGAGTCGTAGACGATCGACAGATGCGGCTCCACGCCGGCCCGGCCGGGCGGAACCTCGAGCGGCATGGAATAGGTAGCCGATCCAGAGCCGGTCACGTCGAACGAGCCCGGGATGGTCCCGACGGCGGCAGTCGGGGCCTGTGGCAAGGGCGGGGGCAGGGGCGGCGCGGGCGTCGTGCCCGGGCAGCTGCCCGGGAAGATCGCGACCGAGAGATCCACGGAGAGCGTGGTCCGCACGCGGCCGCGGCTTCTCGCCCGGCGCGGACCGACCACGACGAGATAATCGCCGTCGACCGGAAGGGGCTGGCTCAGGCTATTGTCGCTGATGGCGACGGTGCGCCAGGGCGAATCGCAGCTCGGCCGCCAGAGCAGGAGCACGGCCAGCGCGGTCTGCGGGCTCTGCGCGCTGCTCTCGGCGCGGAGCTGCGTGGCGAGCGCCGCGGACGCCGCCGTGAACACCCACCCGAGGTAGCGCTTGTCCTGTCGGTAGTCTCCTTGCGCGGGCTGATCGGGCGCGATGTCGCCGAGAATGGCGGGATGATCGGGCGAGTCCGTCTTGCCATCGGCGAGGGCGTTCTCGACCGAGTGCTTGATCGTGTCGAGTGTTTCCTCGACGCCGGGCTGCTCTGCACCGGCATCCCCATCGGGACCACTCGGCCCGCACGAGACGACCAAGGCCACGGTGGCGACGAGCCCCGCGCTCGACCCCCAGGCGGTGACGAATGCCAGGGTGGCCAGTAGGAGAGCGCGAAGCAGGCGACGGCAAGCCATGAGGTTCCTTCCGGGGAGCAAGGGGAACGGCCAGGGCCGGCACCCAAGGCCGGCTTGGTAGCCTGCGGATGGCTCCGGAAACAACCCCTAAGAACACTGGCGTGAATTGGCGTGATCGCTGGCCGGCCGTTGCGGGGAGCACGCCTTTCCAATGACGTGAACCCGAAGACAACCGTTGCAAAAGCAGAAGCGCGTGTTGCACTGCAACACTGGCCGTTCGGCCAGGGACCGTGTGCGCCAGCGCCGCACCTGAACGACCCGAGCACGCGGTGGCACAGTCGCCCATGTGGGTTGGCGCGCCGCGGCGCGATGGCGCCGCTGTGGGAGCACGCCGCACTGAACGGCCAGTGTTGCGCCGCAACACTGAGCGACTACGCGGTGCGGCGTGGTGGTGATCACGCAAATCGAGAATCGCCCATGGTGTTGAGGGAACTTGGTGCGGGTTCCCCGCGGGGAACCCGGAGGGGTCCGACGGGGAGCTAACCCCTCAAGAGTCGGGGAGCTTTCCGGGGAGCCCAGGCGGGGAGCCACCCGGAGGGGGAAGCATCTTGTCAAAGCGCTCGCGAACCCCGATGGATGGACGTCTCGAATCGAGCGGCGGAGGGGTCGCGATGCTGGAAGGTCAGGCAGCGGGACAGGCGGGACAGCCCAAGGTGGCCCTTGGCCACTACCAGCCCCGGCGCGGGAGCAAGCTCCTCGTCTCGCGCGTGGCCCGCGGAGATGGACGGCGGGTACGAGGAGCTCGACTGCACCGACGGGGTGGCGACGGTGGAGCCTAGAAGAGGGCTTCGGCGGTGATCATGAGGTGGTACGTGGTCGAGCCCTCGACCCGGTAGCGGTGGCCGACGGTGTCCACGAGGGCGTGGTGCAGCGGGTTGTACTCGTTGCGGTTCGTCAGGTCGACCTGGCCGTCGTTGTTGAGGTCCTGGCCCGCCGTGGCGTTCGTGATGAGGTGCGCCTGGTCGTGCTGCACGCCGAAGGCGAGGGCGCCGCGCAAGAGCTTCTTCCAGACCCCCCACACCTCGAGGTGGCCGGCGAAGATGCCGTAGTTGTCGATGTCGGTCGCGCCCGAGAAGGTCTGGCTGTTGCCGTCAGGCAGCACGCACATCCCGCGCAGGCGCACCTGGGTGCTGGTCGCGGTGTCGATCTCGGGCCGCGCGCAGGCGAGCTGCTCCCAGAGCTCGGACCAGCCGCGCCCCTTGAACTTCGCCATCGCGTTGAGGCGAGTCGTGACGCCGATCGCCGCCGGCTCCTTGTCGTAGAGCGTCGCATCGATGCCGGCGACGAGGCCGGTGTCCATCTGCGGCCGGGATTCGCGCTGCCCCCCCGTGATCCCCGGGAAGGCCTTCTCGTCGGCCGCGAAGGGCAGGTCGTAGTAGATGCCGAAGATGGGCTCGACCGGGCCCAGCCGGCGCGACGTGTAGGTCGACAGGCGCGTCGTGCTGTAGCCGGGACCGATCTTCGTGTTGTCGCCGGGCGACGCGCGGTCGTAGGCGCGGGTGTTGCCCACGGCGAGCTTGAAGTCGAGGCCTACCGTCCAGGTGGGCTTGGTGTCATCCTGGGCCTGGCGCAGCAGCGCGACCCCGACGCCGAGGTCGAAGGTCTCGAGCCCGGAGCGGCTCGGGCCCTGCACCTTGCCGAGATCGCCCGGCACGGTGCCGTCGCGGACCGAGGTCGAGTTCGCGGCCGTGACGCAGCTCGGTCGGCCCCCTTCGGCGGTGCCGCACGAGCCGCCGCCATCGTCGAAGCCGAGCGTGCGCGAGTCCGACAGCACGAGCGGCAGGCCCAGGTGCACCTCGACCCCTGGGGCGAGGCCGATCGCGGCCTTGAGATCCAGGATCTTGCGGGACTGCTCCAGCATCAGGTCGTTGACGATGCGCGTGCCGCCATCGCTGAAGCCGGCCTCCTGGAACTCCCGGCGGATCTTGGCCTTCTTCCACTCCGATCGGAATCCGACGGTCACGTTCGCGTCGAACGGGTTGCCCTCCTCGAAGGAGGAGGCGATGCGCGTCTCGGGGGGCACCGCGAACGCATCAAGCGTGCCCAGGGACGCGACGATGCCCGCCAGGGTAGGCGCGAGGAGCGAGCGGCGCATGTGTCGGCGCACGCTACCACACCTGCCGACGACCGGGGAGTTCCGCTAAGATGCTCGAACATGCTCGTCTGCCCGAAGTGCGGGCTGGCGTCGCGGCTCAGCGTGCCCGAGGGGGATGAGTGGCGCCCAGGGCCGCTTTGCCGTCGATGCGAGGTGCCCCTCGTGCCGGCCGAGGACGTCGATCCGCGCGTCGACACCGTCCTCGGCAACTACCGGCTCAAGGTGCCGATCGGCCAGGGCGGCATGGGCGTGGTCTATCGCGCCGAGCACGTGCACCTCGGCAAGCCGGTGGCGGTCAAGGTGCTGCACGAGCGCTTCCTCAAGAGCGACGACGCGGTGCAGCGCTTCTTGCGCGAGGCCCGCGCCGCGAGCCTCATCGCGCACCCGAACATCGTCGACGTGCACGACTTCGGCGAGGCCCCGGATGGCGGCGTGTACTTCGTCATGGAGTACCTCGACGGCGAGCCGCTCGACGTGCTCCTGCGCCGGGAGCAGCGGCTGCCGCTGTTCCGCGCGCTCAACATCCTGAACCAAATCGCGCATGCGCTCGGCGCCGCGCACGAAAAGGGCATCGTCCACCGGGATCTCAAGCCCGAGAACGTGTTCCTCGAGGCACGCAAGGGCCGGCGGGAGCTCGTGCACATGCTCGACTACACGCCGCCTCACGGCACGAAGTTCCGCCTGGAACGCGAGGGGGACTTCGACTTCGTGAAGGTCCTCGACTTCGGGGTCGCGAAGATCGTCGACAACGAGACGCTGGCCGGAGAGGGCACGGTCGCCGGCACGATCTTCGGGACGCCGGAGTACATGGCCCCCGAGGCCGCGCGCGGTGAGCCGGTGACGCCGCTGGTCGACGTGTACGCGCTCGGCATCCTGTTCTACGAGATGCTGACGGGCGCGGTGCCGTTCGAGGCCAAGAGCGCGGTCGAGGTGCTCTCGATGCAGATCACGCGCGCCGTGCCGCTGCCCTCGACCGTGAGCGTGCTCAATGAGGTCACGCCGCCGGCCGAGTCGTTCATCATGTCGTGCCTGGACAAGGAGCCGCGGCACCGGCCGCAGAGCATGGTGGAGGTGCGCGCGCGCCTGCTCGAGTGCTACGGGAGCGTGCGCTTCCTGCGCGACGCCGATCGCATCCCGGGCGCGGAGGCGGCGGGCCTCGCGCCCAAGCTGCGGCAGGACGTGCGCAAGTTGGCGCCGTCACGCGAGCGCATCACGGACGAGATCCGCGATCTGCTCAAGACCGGCGCGCTCGGTCCGATGGGCGCGAGCGAGACCGACGAGGGCGAGGCGCGCACGCGGCTGTCGGACGAGCTCAAGGATCTGCTCTTGCCGGGCGTGCCGGATCCCCCCAAGCGGGGCCAGCCGAACGAGCCGCCGGTGCTGCTCACGAACGTCAAGGCCGCGGAGGTGCCCGAGGACACGGTCAAGGTGCAGCTCGTGGTCAAGCGCGAGCCCCGGTAGGAGGCCCTCAGCCTCCGGCGGTCGCCTCGATCTCCTCCGGCCGCTTCGGGATCGCGGCGGTCAGGACGTCGTGGCCCGCGGCGGTCACCAGCACGTCGTCCTCGATGCGCACGCCCATGCCGCGGAGCTCGGCTGGCGCCTCGGTGTCGTCTGCGCGCACGTACAGGCCGGGCTCGACGGTGATGACCATGCCCGCCTCGAGGCGTCGGGCTTGCCCGCGGCGGTGGTACCAGCCGACGTCGTGCACGTCGAGGCCGAGCCAGTGGCTCGTGCGGTGCGGGTAGACGCGCTTGTAGCTCTCCTGCTTGAGGATCGCCTGGGCCTCGCCCACCACGAGCCCGAGGCGCAGCGCCGCCTCGACCAGCCCTTCGAGCGTCGCCTGGTGGATGTCCTCCAGCGTCACGCCAGGACGCACCATCGCGACCGCACGCTCCTGCACCGCCAGCACCGCGTCGTACAGGCGCCGCGCCGGGGCGGCGAAGCGCCCGCCGACCGGGAACGTGCGTGTGACGTCCGCGGTGTAGAAGTCGACCTCGGCGCCGGCGTCGAGCAGGCACAGCTCGCCAGCCTCGAGGCGGCCGTCGTTCTCGACCCAGTGCAGGGTGGTGGCGTGCGCGCCGGTCGCGACGATGGTGCCGTAGCCGGCGCCGGTGGCCCCGCCCTTCCTGAACGTGTAGTCGACCAGCGCCTCGAGCTCGTATTCCCACGCGCCGGGGCGGGCGGCGCGCATGGCGGCCCGGTGCGCCTCGTCGGTGAGCTGCACGGCGCGGCGCAGGGTGGCGAGCTCGTCGGCGTCCTTGTGGATGCGCAGCTCGGCGAGCAGCGTCGTGGCGTCGGATATGCGCTCAGGCGCATGTTTCCCGCGGCGGTGCGAGGCGCGCAGGTACTCGAGCGAGCGCGCGAGCTCGGCGTCGAAGGCGGCGTCACGGGCGAGGGGAGCGTAGACGTCGGTGGCGCCGTCGAGCAGCTCGGGGAGCTTCGAGGCGAGCTCCGCGATCGGGTGCGCGGCGTCGGCGCCGAAGCGCTCGCGCGCGCCCTCCACCCCGGCGCGCGGCCCGTCCCAGGTCTCCCGCTCGGGATCGCGCGGACGCACGAGCAGGGTGAACGGCGTGGGGGAGCCCGGGCGCAGGACCAAGAGCGCGCCCGGCTCGCGGAAGCCCGTGAGGTAGTAGAGGTCGCTCGACGGGCGGTACCGGTGGTGCGTGTCGTTCGAACGGACGCGCTCGGGGGCGGACGGCACGAGGAGCACGGCGTCCGGGCCGATGCGCTCGGCGACGCGCGCGCGGCGGGCTGCGTGAGGGGTCATGGGTGGAGAGTAGCGAGAAATCAGGGGCGGCGGCCGGGGTGCTACGCTGACGCCGTCCATGGCCGACGACGTCGTGGCGCAGCTCGTGGAGGCTGCGCCGATCATCCATCGCATCGCGCGCGCGGTCGTGCCCGAGCTCGAGGACGCCGAGGAGGCGCTCGGGGAGGGGCTCATGATGCTCGCGGATGCGCTGCTCACGCCGGCGGGGGCGGCGCTCGACGCGGCGGGCCGGCGAATGCTGACCCTCGAGCTCGGGGCGCGGGCGGCCCTCGGGTTCCCTTCGGGGCGACCGCGCGGCCTCGAGAAGCCAGCCGTGGGCGGGCGCCTGCGCGTGGCGCCCTGCGAGGACGCATCTGCCGAGGCGGATACGTTGGCCGCGGCCCGCGCGCTTGCCGGCATCGACGCGATGTACCGGCTGGTGTTGCTGCTGCGCGAGCAGGAGGGGCTCGATCGGGCCACGATCGCGCGGCTGCTGCGCGTCAGCGAGCGCGCGGTGGAGATCCGGCTCGAGCGGGCGCGGGGGCACGTGGCCCTGTCGATGGGGGCGCGTGGATGACCTGCTTTGACGCTCAGTCCCTGCTGTCGCGCCGGCGTGACGGCGCCCTTGCGGCGGCCGAGGCCACGGCCCTCGAGACCCACCTGGCTGGCTGCCCCGATTGCGTCCGCTGGACGAGCTGGCTCGACCGCGCGTCGCGGGCCGTGTCGGCGGCGCTCGCGGTGGAGCTGTCGGCCGAGCTCGCCGCGGAGGTCCTGGAGCTCGCGCAGCACCTGGTGGCCACGCGGAAGTAGCCGCGCGCCTGCGAGCGCGCGCGCTTTACCGAGGCCCCCCGGGGCGCTAGTCTGCCGGGCCTATGGCGAACGACCGGGCGACCCTCGACGCGCTGCGCAACAAGGCCATCGACATCGGCAAGCTGTCGGTACGCATGACCACGATGGCCGGCTCCGGCCACCCGTCGAGCGCGCTGTCGCTCGGGCACCTCGTGACCGCGCTGATGTTCGAGCGCATGCGCTTCGACCCCAAGGACCCCTGGAACGCGCACGCGGATCGCCTGGTGCTGTCGGAAGGGCACGCGGTGCCGATCGTCTATGCGGCCTACGCCGAGCTCGGCGGCGTGTACGGCGCGGCCGACGCTCCCCGCGTGCTCACCCCGGCGGAGCTCGACACCCTGCGGCAGGTCGGTAGCCTGCTCGACGGCCACCCGAACCCGGCCATCGGCTTCCCCTTCTTCGACGCGGCGACCGGCTCGCTGGGGCAGGGCCTGTCGTGCGCGGCGGGCCTGGCGGCCGCGGCGCGCCTCGACGGCAGCGACAAGTGGATCTACTGCCTGTGCGGCGACGGCGAGTCGCGCGAAGGACAGATCTGGGAGGCCGCCGACTTCATCGCCGACCACGGCCTCGATCACGTGCGCGCGATCTTCAACGCCAACGGCGAGGGGCAGGCCGATCTGGTCTCGCCCGCGCAGTCGGCCGATCGCCTCGCGCAGAAGCTGGTCGCCTTCGGCTGGCGCGTCCTCGCCATCGACGGCCACGACCTGGCCGCCATCCGCGCGGCGCTGGCCGAGCCGGCGGGCGGCAAGCCGGTCGCCATCGTCGCGCGCACGGTCAAGGGCTGGGGCTCGAAGCTCCTGCAGGGCAAGGGCAACCACGGCAAGCCCCTCGGCAAGGCGCAGCTCGACGAGGCGATGGCGCAGCTCGACGCGAACCGCGCGGGGCTCGAGCCGGGCGTGCTGCCGGGCCCGGGCAAGCCCGCCGCCGGTCGGCGCGCC
>JAHFDS010000652.1 GCA_023248855.1 Myxococcales bacterium | reverse complement strand
GGCGCCGCGCCCGCCGCTGCCCCCGCCCCCGGACCCACCGGCACTGCCTGCCTCCCCGGCCGCGCCCGCGGCTCCGACCGCGCACCCGGCCACGCCGTACTGGAGGACGACGGTGAGCTCCCGGCTGGCGCCGCCTGGCAGCGACTGGGAGCCGCACGCGCGCGCGGGCCGTCCCATCCGATCGAGCGCCGCGACATCCACCAGCACCTGGCCGAGCGAGTCCTCGCCAAACGTCACATGGAAGCGCTTGGGCAGGCCGAACCAGCTGCCGTCGCGCTCGCCGAAGTGAAGCACGTGCGAGGCCGCGCCCACACGCAGGTCCACCACGAGGTCGGTGGTCTCGAAGCCCGCAGGGCCGTCCACCACGAGGGCGAGCACCGCGGCGCGATCGCGCTGGCAGGCGCAGCAGAGCCCGAGCCAGCCCACGAGCGCCACGTGCAGGCGCCTCCGATCGTCGAGCGTGCCTCTCCGCTCGATCACGCACCACCTGCGCCGGCGCCGCCGGACCCGCCACCGCCACCTGCTCCGCCGCCACCCGCGCCCGCGCCCGCCCCGCCGACGCCTGCGCCAGCCCCCCCATCGGGGTACGGCACCTTCTCGAAGTCTCGCAAGCAGCCGAGCACCATCGTGGCAGCGATCGCCAGGACGCCGAGCGCGAGGATGCACCAGCCGCGCATCAGAACCGCCTCGAGAGCGTCACGCCCACGCCGGTCGGCGCGCCCTCGGATTCCGGACCGAGCACCCACAGCGCGAGCCCTCCGGAGGTCGCCAGGGTCCCCACGACCAGCGCACTGTACGACAGCGCCCGCGCGCCCTCGTAGGTGTCCACGTCGGCGTGCAGGTCGGGCGTGCACTGACCCGGGGCCGGCGTCCGGCACTTGCGCGTGAGGCTGGTCTCGAGCACCTTGGCCACGGCCCACATCGTCACACCGCCCGCGAGCACGATGCCCCCCGCGATCGTGGAGACTGCGCCCACGGTGCGCCACCTCGACGGTTCGGCCGCGGACCCCGGCGGAAAGGGCGGCCGCGGCGGGCTCGGCGTCGCCACGCGCGCGTGGAAGGGCTGGTCGGCGGAGCCGAGGAGCACGAGCGCGGCCTCGCGCTCGCCCAGCACGCGCGCGTAGTACTCGATCACGGCGCCGTCGCCGAGCGCCCCCAGGAACCCGGCCGGCAGCACCGGCGCGCTGCCCGGATGGGAAAAGCGCAGCTCCGCATAGGCGCCGGCTCCCTTCTGGCGGAATCCGACGACGATCTCGCGCACGAGCGATGCTGGATCCGCGCGCACCTCGAGCGGCAAGCGCGCCGGCAAGCCCGGCCGCAGATCGCCGAGCGGCACCAGCACCACGTCGAGCGCCTTGCCCGAGAGCGCGGATCGGGCCGCGTGGAAGGCCCGCCGAGCTTGCGGATCCCCTGGCGTCGGAGCGGTGAGCTCGGGCGCGAGCGAGAGCAGCTCGCGAAAGGCCTGCTCCGCCGCGGCGTCGTCACCCATCCGGCTAGCCGAATATGCGAGCAGGCGCCGCGCCTCGGTCGCGAGCGCCCGCGAGAGCCCGCGCTCCGCGAGCACACGCTCGGCCAGCCCGCGCGCGAGCTGTGCCCGCCCCTCGTCGAGCAGCCGCGCCGAAAGCTCGAGCGCCCCCTGGCCGGCCGCGCTGCGCAAGCGCTCCTCTTCGGCGCGGCGCTCGCGCTCGACCCGGGCGCGCCCGAGGGCGTCGAGCGCCGCATCGACCTGCCCGGGCGCTACGCAGCGCAGCGCCCGGCAGTTGCGGTAGAGCTCGAGCGCGCGGGACAGGCTCTGCACGTCGCCCGTGGTGCGATAGGTATGCTCGTGTGCCGCCGCCGCGTTGAACAGCAGGCCCACGCGATCGGGTCGCAACCGGTACGATTCCTCGAACAGCTTCGCGGCCTCGGCGTAGCGGCCGAGGTCGAACAGCACCGTGGCCTCGTCGTGCGCCCGCTTCGCTTTCTGCGTCGCGCCCGGAGACGCAGCGACGAGGGCCGCGAGCAGGGCGGGCAGGAGCAGCGACACGTTCCTGCCGGGATGTTAGATTTCAATGACAAGCGGGTGCAACAGGCCATGCAGGACAGCGCCATGCAACAGTGCCCGAGCTGCAAGCGCGTCTTTCCGGGCGGCGTGGAGGCTTGCCGGTTCGACGGGGCCGCCCTGGGATCGCTCGAGGGCGACACCGAGGGCTTCGAGGGGCTCGACCGCGACGCGCCCGAAGCCGCGGGAGAGTACCGCATCCTGGCCAAGCTGGGCGAAGGCGGCGCCGGCACCGTCTACCTCGGGGAGCACGCCGTCATCGGGCGCCTGGTCGCGATCAAGGTGATCGACGCGAGGCCGGGCGACGACGAGCGGCGCCTCGAGCGCTTCGTGCAGGAAGCGCGGGCGCTCAACGCCATCCGTCATCACCACCTCGTGGAGGCGTTCGCGTTCGGCAAGCTCGACGACGGCCGGCACTACAGCGTGATGGAGTACCTGAAGGGCGAGACGCTGCAGGCGCGGCTCGATCGCGACGGCCGCCTCTCGCTCGAGGACACGATCGCGATCGCGCTGCCGATCTGCGACGCGCTCGCGGCCGCGCACGCCGCGGGCCTCGTGCACCGCGACCTCAAGCCCGACAACCTGTTTCTCACCAAGAGCTACGGCGGAAGCGTGGTGCCCAAGGTGCTCGACTTCGGCGTGGCCAAGCTGATCGCCTCCGACGGCGAGGGGCCGACGCGCACCGGGGAGCCGGTCGGCACGCCGCTCTACATGGCGCCCGAGCAGTGCCAAGCGCTCGCGGTGGACGCGCGCACCGATCTCTACGCATTCGGCGTCGTGCTGTACCGCATGCTGACGGGCAAGCTGCCGTTCGGGGGCGAGACGCTGGTCGAGGCGATCGCACAGAAGCTCGGCGGGCGCGCGGTCCAGCCGCCCTCGGGCGTCGCGCCCGAGCTGCCCCCCGCGCTCGATGACCTCGTGCTCTCGTGCCTCGCGATCCGCCCGGAAGATCGGCCGGCCAGCATGCGGGTGCTGGCCGAGGACCTCGAGCGATTGCGCACCGGCGCCGCGCCGCTGGAGCGAAGGACGCCCCGGGAGCGGCCGAGCCCAGGCGGCCGCGCCCTGCGCGCGAGCGCGATCGCGGTGAGCTGCGCCGCCACGGTCTGGCTGCTCGTGCGCGCCGGGGGCCCCGGCACGGAAGTCGCGCGCGCCCCAGGACCCGTCGCGGC
>JAHFDS010000651.1 GCA_023248855.1 Myxococcales bacterium | reverse complement strand
TCGGTGGGATGGGCCTTTTCGGCCTGCACATCGACCTCGGCACCTCGCTGGTGGCGGGCCTCGCGACCGGGGCCGGCAGCGACTTCGCGATGCACTACCTGTGGTACCTGCGCCGCCAGCCGCCCCGCGAGGTCTCCGAGAGCGTGGGACCGATCATGGTGGTCTCGATCCTGGTCGTTTCGCTCGGTTTCGCGGTGCTGGCGCTCGGGGTGTCGCCGGTGATGCACCTGTTTGGCCTCCTCACCGGTATCGTGATGTCGCTGTCCGCTCTCCTGACCTGCATCGTGGTGCCGGCGCTCCTGCCGCTGCCGCTTGGCGTGACGAACGTCCGCTAGCACATTGCGGGGCTACCGCATTTCTTGCCATCCTGCCGTCGGAGGCGTCGATGACCTACCGATCCCCGTGGATGTCAGAAGAGCTCGACAGCGTGCGCAACCTGGCGCGCACGTTCCTCGCCAAGGAGGCCGAGCCGAACCACGAGCGCTGGGCGAACCAGCGGTGTGTGGACCGCACGTTCTGGAACGCGGCCGGCCAGGTCGGCTTGCTCTGCATCAGCTGCCCCGAGCAGTACGGCGGTGGAGGCGGCACCTTCGCGCACGAAGCCGTGATCTTCGAGGAGCAGGCTCGCATTGCCGATGACGCCTGGGGCAACAGCGTGCACAGCACGATCGTGGCGCACTACATCAATGGTTACGGCACCGAGGAGCAGAAGCGGCGATGGCTGCCAGGAATGGCCACCGGTGAGCTCGTCGGCGCCATCGCGATGACGGAACCGGGCACGGGCAGCGACCTGCAAGCCGTGCGCACCACGGCGCGGCGGCAAGGCGACGAGTACGTGCTGAACGGGACCAAGACGTTCATCACGAACGGCACGCACTGCGACCTCGTGATCGTCGTCGCTCGCACGAGCGAGGACCCGGGCGGGCGCGGCCTCTCGCTGATCGTCGCCGAGACCCAGGGCCTGGCCGGGTTCGAGCGCGGTCGCGTGCTCGAGAAGGTCGGGATGAAGGGCTCGGACACGCGCGAGCTGTCCTTTCTGGACGCGAGGGTGCCGGCGGCGAACCTGCTCGGCTCGCAGGAGGGGCAGGGCTTCTCGCAGCTCATGCAGCAGCTGCCGCAGGAGCGGCTCGCCATCGCGGTCAGCGCCGTGGCCGCCGCCGAGCATGCCGTCGAGCTCGCCATCGCCTACGCGAAGGAGCGGACCGCGTTCGGCAAGCCCATCCTGGCCTTTCAGAATACGCGCTTCGTGCTGGCCGAGTGCCGCACCGAGGCGCTGGCGGCGCGCACCCTGCTCGATCACTGCATCGGCTTGCATCTCGAGCGGAAGCTCGACGCCGCGACCGCGTCGATGGCCAAGTACTGGACCACCGACAAGCAGTGCGAGATCATCGACCGCTGTCTACAGGTCTTCGGTGGCTACGGGTACATGCTCGAGTACCCCATCGCGCGCATGTATGCGGCCGCCCGCGTCCAGAAGATCTACGGCGGCACCAACGAGATCATGAAGGAGCTCATCGCCCGGTCGTTGTGAGGGAGGCGATCTCGAGGGTATCGAGGGGCTTGCTACCCCAAGCTCGCCGAGACACCGACAGCACCGTGTGCCTATTGGCAATCCTGGTTCGGTTCAGTTCAGTTGGCCTGGAGGCTGATGGTCTGCGCGGTCGCCACGTTGGGCATGTCGGCGACACCACCGAGCGGGCCGACCACGTGGATGTCGTATCTCGCTGCGTGATCGACGCCGAAGTGTTGCGCATGAGGAGTGTGATGATTGGAGGAAGCGATCACCTGGCGGAACCCGCGCAAGGAGCCAGGCTCGCCGGTGTGGCCGGCGTCGTAGACGTAGACCCTGGCGCCGATCCCGTTGCGATTCAAGGGCGTCCCGGTCACCCGCACGTCGAGCCAATCGCTCCCGTGCAGGCCGTTCTGGAAGACCACGCCCGGCGCCTGATCCTGGCTGACGATGAGATCGAGTGATCCGTCTCCGTTCAGATCGCCGACGGCGATCGTACCGTAGGTGCTCAGGGAGGAGAAGGCTGCGGGTGTCTGCGCCTGGAAGTGGTGATTGGCGAGGTTGCGGTAGAGCCGCGGCCGCCCATGCACGATCGCGAGGTCCTGCCAGCCGTCATTGTCGAGATCTTCGATCAATCCTTTCTCCCAGTAGGGTGCCGGGGCCGGATATTGCGGTTCGAGGCCGCCGGACTGCGGCGTGGCATCGGCGAACACGCCACGGCCATCATTGATGAGCAACTTCGGATAGGCGGTGGTGCCGCTGAAGGTCTTGGTGATCGGATCGTGCGGGACCCCGATCTGGAAGACGTCGAGGTCGCCGTCGTTGTCCAGATCTCCGACCGCGATCGGGCAGTTGACGAACGCCAGCGCGCCGATGTGCGAGCTTTCGGTGGCATCTGCGAAGGCTCCCCTGCCGTCGCCGAGGAGCAGGTGCGCCTGGGCCGGACCTGGGGGGAACCCGCTCGTGTAGGCGAGCATCACGGTCACCAGGAGATCCAGCTTCCCGTCGCCATTGAAGTCGGCGAAGTAGGGTTGAATGCTCGAATAGAGATTGATCGGCAGGCTGGCGGTGACGTCTGTCCAGGCGTCTCCGTCGTTCCTGAGCAGGCGAGGTTGTGAGCCGTGATTGCTCAGGAAGACGTCGAGATCGCCGTCGTGGTCGAAGTCGCCCACTGCGACGCCGCGGCCCACGATGTGGCCGTTGCCGCCCGGGAGCTCGATATCTGCGGTGAAGTGCAGCGGGCTGGTCGCCTTGAAGGCGATGCCGATGCCGTCGTTGCTGGTGGCCAGGAGATCGAGGGTTCCGCTGCCGTACAGATCGGCGCTGAGCACGTCCTGGATGTTTCCCGTGATCGCGCCGACGCCGGCGAAGGCGCGCGCGGTCACGTCGGTAAACGAGCCGTTGCCGTCGTTGCGCAGCATGCGGCTGGTGGGCTGATTCCAGGTCTCCACGGCGTGGTCGGCGAGAAACACGTCGAGCCGCCCGTCGCCGTCGAAGTCCTGCACCTCGACATCGAACAGTCGCTGCACCCCGGCCTGGGCCGCGCCGATACCGCTCGACTGCGTCACATCGGTGAAGGTCCACGAGCCCGAGGGTGCGCCACCGGCTCCCGCGCCACCGGTGCGACCCGCGCCACCAGCTCCCGCGCCACCGGCTCCCGCGCCACCGGCTCCCGCGCCACCAGCTCCCGCGCCACCGGCTC
>JAHFDS010000226.1 GCA_023248855.1 Myxococcales bacterium | reverse complement strand
CTCTGCCCTCGTCGGGGCGCGGCTCCGACTCGCCCCTTAGCTTGCGCGAGAGCCGGTCGAGTGACCGCCGCCGGGCCTCCGAGCGCTCCCGCAGCTGGTCGCGCTCTCGCCTCAGACGATCCAGCGATCGTCGCCCACGCTCCGCTGCCGCCCGGGCGTCGTCCCCACCGCGCTCCGCCGCGCGATCGAGCGCACGCTGCTCCCGCTCGGCGCGCGCGATCCTCTGCTCGAGCAGGTCCTCGACCGGCGTCCGCTTCTCGGCCTGCCTGGCCAGCTCCGCGGCCGCACGGTCCATGGCCTTGCCGAGGGCGCCCTGCTTGCTCTCGCCGCTCTTCCCGAGCGCGGTGGCGGCCTGGTCGGCGGCCTCGAGGTCCGCGGCTTCGAGCGCCTTTCGCAGGGCGTCTGCGCCCCGCTGCCCCTCGAGGGCCCGGGCCGCGCGACGGGCGGCTTCGCGCATCGCCTCGGCCTGCCCGCCGAGCCCGCCGAGCTCTCGGCGCTCGATCTCGTCGAGCCGGGCCAGCGCCTCGCGCCGGTCGATCTTGCCCTCGGCGAGCTGGTCCATCACGTGCGCGACCTTTTCGGCCACGCGCTCGGCCTCCTCGACTCCCTCCTCCGCCAGCTCGCGCCGGGCAGCGTCGGCCTCGCCGTGATCCACCTGGCCCACCGGGGCACGCCGCGGACGCGCAGGGGGCTCGCGTGCCGGACCGAAGTCGAGCCACACGAGCGTCGCAGCCGTCACGGCCAGCACCGCGGCTGGCCTGATCGGTGCGGGGAGCACCAGCGGAACAGCCTCGCGGGCGTCGAGCGACGCCGCCAGTCGCGCAGCGTCGTCGAGCGCCAGCCGGGAGAACGCATCCGTGTGAGCAGATAGATCGAGCGCGATGCGCAGGCGGTCATCGAGGTGGAACCGTTCGTCCAGGCGGCTCGCGACGCGCTCCGCTCGGATCTCCCGCAGCGCGCCCAGGATCGCCCCGAACACGGGGCCGATCGGACAGAAGGCGAGCCAGTCGAGCCCCGCGAAGCCCACGACGCCGCGCACGAACACCACGACGAGCGTGACCGCCGCCGTCGCAAGCGTGCCCCAAGCAGCGCCGTCGATCGCCCGCTGGATCCGGACGCGGAGGCTGGTGCGAGCGACCAGCCCCGCGATCGCGCGTGGAGGCGCGGCGACGTCCTGCCCGGCCGTCATGCTGGAGGCGCTCTAGCCCTTGCGCAGGCGCCGCACGACCTCGCGCAGCCTGCGCGAGCCACCGCCGTCACGGTAGACAAAGCGCAGGCCGGTCCCGTCGGGCGGCGCGTGGTAGCTGACGCGGCCCGCCACCTCGAGGGCCGACAGCGTCCCCGGCGGGCGGAGCTCGAGGATGACCTCGGTCTCGAGCGGCAGCAGGCCGCCGGGCGTCACGAGCAGCGCGCCGCCCGCCGAGATCTCGCGGATCAGGCTGTCGTGCCCATCGGTCCGCCCGAGCAGGCGGTACCGTACCGGCACGTCGACCGGCAGCCGCGCGTGCCGCCGCTTGGGCGAGACCTGCCGGGTCCCTTCCGCGCCGCCCAGGCACGCCAGCAGGAAGTCCCGCTTGGGCTTCTCCGCAGCCAGAAAGCGCACCTCGGCGCCGGCGCGGATGCGAAGGCGCGGGACCGCCTGACGCCACGATCGCACCTGGCCACGGATCAGCACCTTGTTCGGCAAGAAGGGCGCGGCAAGCTCCGCCACGACCTCCTCGCCCGCCTGCAGCGGCGTGGTGGTAGGCAGAAACATCCCGCCCGCATGTCCCTCGTGTCGGAGGGCGTCCTTGAGCTCACCCACATCTCGCAGGCGCAACTTGACGACGCGCACCGGCGAGCTGGTGGAAGGTTGGCTTTCCATATTCGATCGTCGACCCCGCGCGCGTACCCCGTTTCAAGTGTAGCGCCCGCCGGCTATAAAGTCGCCCGCCATGAGCCGTGCCCTCGTCATCATCCCCACGTACAACGAACGCGACAACCTGCAACCGATCGTGGCCGCGGCGCTCTCGCAGCTCCCGGCCGCGAACGTGCTCGTGGTCGACGACGGATCGCCCGACGGAACGGGCCAGCTTGCCGAGCAGCTCGCCGCGGCCGATCCGCGCGTGCACGTGCTGCACCGTGCGAGCAAGCAGGGCCTCGGAGGCGCGTACATCGCCGGCTTTCGCTGGGCGCTCGCGCGCGACTTCGGCTTCGTCTTCGAGATGGACGCGGACTTCTCGCACGATCCGAAGTACCTGCCTGAGCTACTCGCGTGCGCCGAGCGCGGCGCCGATCTCGTGATCGGCTCGCGCTACGTGATCGGCGGCGGCACGCGCAACTGGGGCCTCGGCAGGCGAGTCATCTCCAAGGGGGGCGGGACCTACGCACGCATGGTGCTCGGCCTGTCCGTGTCGGATCCCACGGGAGGGTACCGCTGCTTCAACCGTCGCGTGCTCGAGGCGCTCGACCTCGACCGCATCCGCACCCAGGGCTACGGGTTCCAGATCGAGATGACGTACCGCACGGTCAAGCGGGGCTTCCAGGTCGAGGAGGTCCCGATCGTGTTCGAGGACCGCCGCGTCGGCCAATCGAAGATGTCGCGGAAGATCTTCGTCGAGGCGATGACGATGGTGTGGCGCCTGCGCTTCGAGCGATGAGTCACGCGTGGGCCCGGGCGCGCTAACTAGCCCGCGGCGAGGACGATGCCCTCACTCGTCGACGTCGGCTCCATCGTCGACGAAGTCCTCATCGTCGTCCTCGTCGTCGTCGTCGTCCTTGTCGTCGTCCTTGTCGTCGTCCTCGTCCTTATCGTCGTCCTCGTCATCGTCGTCCTCGTCGCTCTCGGCGAGGTCCTCGTCATCCTCGTCATCCTCGTCGTCATCGTCGTCGTCGTCGTCTTCTTCTTCTTCTTCTTCTTCTTCAGCGGGGGCCGCCATGAGCGGCAATAGCGGCATCGGCTTCGTCAAGACCTCGAGCTCTGTCACGTTCCCCTCCGGTTCCTGATGGGCAGAGGTACGAGCATAAGGAGCCTTTTCGCGACCGGCAAGGAGCTGCTTGCCGGCCGCGCCGAAGGGGTTCTTTTGGGGCGCCCAGGCGTCGCTCCTTTGCTAGGGTTCGCGCATGTACAACCTCGAGTTCACGGACGAGCAGAAGGCGCTGGTCGAGACGGCGCGCAAGTTTGCGCGTGAGGCGGTGGCCCCCAAGGCCGCCGAGCTGGACGAGAAGTCGGAGTTCCCGCACGAGATCTGCAAGCTGGGCTTCGAGCTCGGCCTCATGAACGCCGAGGTGCCCGAGGCCTACGGGGGCCTCGGCCTCTCGTGCCTCTCGCACTGCCTGCTCATGGAGGAGATCGCGTGGGCGTGCGCCGGCGTCAACACGACGCTCACGGCCAACAACCTCGGCGCGATGCCCCTCATGATCGCCGGCAGCGAGGCGCAGAAGCAGAAGTACCTCGGCTGGCTGACGCGCGAGCCCATCTTCTGCGCGTACGCCTGCTCGGAGCCCGACGCGGGCAGCGACGTGGCGGGCATGCGCACGCGCTACGAGAAACGGGGAGACAAGTACATCCTGACCGGCCAGAAGCGCTGGATCACGAACGCCGGCCACGCGAAGTGGTTCACCACCTTCGCGACCACCGACCCGAAGCTCCGCCACAAGGGCATCACGTGCTTCGTGGTGCCGGCGGACCTGCCGGGGGTGAAGGCCGGCCGCCACGAGAACAAGCTCGGCCAGCGCTGCTCGGACACCTCGGATGTGCTCTACGAGGAGGTCGAGCTCGGCCCCGAGCACCTCGTCGGGGCCGAAGGCGACGGCTTCAAGATCGCGATGAAGACCTTCGACCGCAGCCGACCGTGGATCGCAGCGGGCGCGGCGGGGCTCATTCGCCGCTGCCTTGACGAGTCGCGCAACTACGCGCTCGAGCGCAAGACCTTCGGCGTGCCGATCGCGTCGCACCAGGCGATCCAGTTCATGATCGCCGACATGGCGATCGCCTACGAGAGCACGCGCCTTCTGTGCCACAAGGCCGCACACCTGGTCGATCAGGGCCACCTCGACTCGGTGGTGTCGAGCTACGCCAAGGCGCACGGCGCCGACTCGGCGATGCAGTGCGCCCTCGACGCCGTCCAGATCTTCGGCGGCTACGGTTACACCAAGGAGTACCCGGTCGAGAAGCTCATGCGGGACGCCAAGCTCCTGCAGATCTACGAGGGCACGAGCCAGATCCAGCGCATGGTGATCGCCAGGAACGTCCTCGGCGTTCGCTAGTTTGCGATCGGCGGCCTCGGAAGGCCGCCGCAGGCGGGGCGCGCCGCCCCGCCGCTCGGCACAGCCTCGCAGGCCCCCTGCCCTGCGTCTTCGCTCGCTCGCTACGCCCTTGCGGTTCGCTCCGCTCGCCTCTCCCGTAACCTGCGGGCCGGATCGCGCGTAATATGCGCAGCTCACTCGGACAACTGGGACAACTGGAGGGAGAGACATGAAGCTCTACAGCAACTCGTTTTCGCCGAACGCTCGCCGCCCGCGCATCTGTGCCGCGGAGCTGGGCATCAAGCTCGACATCGTCGAGCTCGACTTCCAGAAGGGGGACTGGAAGGCGCCGGCCTACCTGGCCAAGAACCCGATGGGCAAGGTGCCCACGCTGGAGGACGACGACGGATTTCTGCTCTGGGAGTCGCCGGCGATGCTGGTCTACCTGGCCAACAAGCACCCGGACAAGGGCCTCGCGCCCACCGATGCGCGGGGCAAGGCGGACGTGGCGCGCTGGATGTTCTGGAACGCGAGCCACCTCGAGAGCGGCGTGATGACGTTCGCGTTCGAGAAGATGGTCAAGCCGCAGTTCCTGGGCCAGCCCACCGACGAGGCGCGGGCCGCGCTGGGCCTGGCCGACTGGGACCGCTTCGCGCCGGTCCTCGACGCGCAGCTCGCCGGCAAGGACTGGCTGTGCGGCAAGTTCTCGATCGCGGACATCGCCGTCGGCGTGACCGTCGACTTCGCCGCCATGGTTGGCCTCGACGTGGCCAAGCACCGCAACATCTCGGCGTGGATGGGGCGGCTGCGCGAGCGCGCCAGCTGGAAGGCCTGATCCCGCCGCGGGGCATTTCGGCCCCATAACTACATCCACGCAGACCACCCAAGCGGCCGCCGGCGCCTGACCTGGCCACCGCGATCGCAGCGCCCACGCACGAACAGCAGCGGATTCTCACCGGGGCCGCGATTGGCACCGGGCTTGCTCTATCCCAGGGTGCTGCGATGGATCAGGGCGAGCTTCTCGCCGCGATCGGTTGCGGTCGAACGTGTCGCCCGGGCGCTCCAGACCTCTCCTTCCCCAGACGGGGCGCCCGGGTGGCCGTATCGTTCGCGCTCAGCCGCGGCGCGTCGTGAGCGAGCCGTCGCCGTAGATCTGGGCGCCACCGAGCTGCTCGGCGATGCGGAGCAGCTGGTTGTACTTGGCGACCCGCTCGGAGCGGCAGAGGCTGCCGGTCTTGATCTGCCCGGCGTTCGTGGCGACGGCGAGGTCGGCGATGAAGGTGTCCTCGGTCTCACCCGAGCGATGCGAGACCACCGCGGTGTAGCCGGCGCGTTGCGCCATCGCGATCGCTTCGAGCGTCTCGGACAGCGTGCCGATCTGGTTGACCTTGATGAGGATGGAGTTCGCGATGCCCTCCTGGATGCCGCGGCCGAGGCGCGCCGTGTTGGTCACGAAGAGGTCGTCGCCCACCAGCTGGCAGCGCGCGCCGAGCCGCTCGGTCAGGAGCTTCCAGCTCGCCCAGTCGTCCTCCGCGCAGCCGTCCTCGATCGACACGATCGGGTAGCGCTTGCACAGGCCCTCGTAGTACTCGACGAGCGCCTGGCCCGACAGCTTCTTGCCGTCGACGCCGTAGGTCTTCGAGGCCTTGTCGAAGAACTCGCTGGCCGCGCAGTCGAGGCCGAGCGCCACCTCGGCGCCGACCTTGAGGCCGACGGCCTCGATGGCCTGGACGATGGCGGCCAGGGCGGCCTCGTTGCTGGGGAGGTCGGGCGCAAAACCGCCCTCGTCGCCGACCGCGGTGTTCTTGCCGCCCTGCTTCAAGATCTTCTTGAGCGCGTGGAACACCTCGGTGCCCCAGCGCAGACCCTCGGCGAAGCTCGGGGCGCCGGCCGGCAGGATCATGAACTCCTGCAGGTCGAGGTTGTTGTCCGCGTGCGCGCCGCCGTTGACGATGTTCATCATCGGCACGGGCAGCATGCGCGCCTGGGCGCCGCCGAGGTAGCGCCACAGCGGCTGCTCGTAGCTCGCCGCGGCCGCGCGCGCGGTGGCGAGCGAGACGCCGAGGATGGCGTTCGCGCCGAGCTTGCCCTTGTTCGGCGTGCCGTCGCAGGCGACGAGCGCGGCGTCGAGCACCTGCTGCTCCTCGGCCGCGAGGCCCAGGATCGCGGGGGCGAGCACCTCGCTCACGTGCTCGCAGGCCTTCGCGACGCCCTTTCCGCCGTAGCGCTTGGCGTCGCCGTCACGCAGCTCGAGCGCCTCGTGCTCGCCCGTGGAGGCGCCCGAAGGCACCGCCGCGCGACCCGTGGCGCCCGCTGCCGTCGTGACCTCGACCTCGACCGTCGGATTGCCGCGCGAGTCGAGGATCTCGCGGGCCCGCACCTCGGTGATCGTCGTCATGGGCAAGGGCCTACCAGATGAGCAAGGGCGTGATCAACCCACGTGCCGTCGTGATGCTAAAATGGGGCGTTGTCCGACCCCGCCGAAGACACGCCCGCGCTGGAGCTCCTGCCCGAGGAGGTCGCACCCTCCGAGGCGGCGCGGGCCACGAAGATGGTCTGCCCCTACTGTGGGGCCGAGCACGACCCGGACCAGCAGGGCCGCTTCTGCGACGGCTGTGGCCTGTCGATCGCGCCGCCGCCCAAGCTCGTCCTGAGCCAGGGCGGCAAGAAGGCCAAGGGCGAGCCGGCGCGCTCGCTGTGCGCGATGTGCGGCTCGCCGTTTCGTGGCGGCAAGTGTCCGAGCTGCGGGTGAGCTACTGCTGGTGGTAGTAGAGCAGGGCGACGCGCAGCGGGGTCGGGACCGGGACCTTCTCGCCGGTGGCGTATTTCACCAGCACCACGATCGAGCGGCCGGTGGCGACGAGCTCATTGGGCGCGCCGGTGCGGGAAATGGCGTACTCCATCTCGATCGAGGTCGTTCCGACGCGGCGCACGCGGGCGCCGACGGTGACCTCGCCGGGGTAATGGAGCGCCTTGCGGTAATCGCAGCTCGTGTGCGCGACGATGGGCCCGGTCTCGCCGGGCGGTGTGGACAGAAGGCCCGCCTTGTGGCCGATGGCGACGCGTACGGACTCGAACCAGCGGAAGAAGACGGCATTGTTGACGTGACCGAGGGCATCCATGTCGCCCCATTGAATGGGCAGCTGGATCGAGAACGGGTAACCCTTCACGGTTTCCTCCTCCAGACCTGGCTCATGACCGCGCCCGCCGCCTGGGCCTCGAAGACCTTCTCGTAGCCGGGCGTCGCAAAGGGCGGCGTGTAGGCGGTGTCGTTGTGGACCACGAAATCGGCGCCGGGGGCGTCCTTGCGGACGAGGTCGTCGCGCCAGACCATGACGTGCTTGGGCTCGGCGTCGAGCCAGATCGACGCGCCGGGGGGCGCATGGCGATCGATGTACGCGGTCGAGGCGGCCAGGCCCTCGCCCCACCAGCTGGTCTCGAACTGCTTCTTCGCGTGCACGCGGCCGGGGCCGCCGACGAGCTCATTGAAATAGTCGAGGTAATAGGGGTGCACGCGGAGCACGCTCGCGAGGGCGTAAATCCAGAGCAGCGCGCCCACGAGCGGGCCGCGCGGTACCCACAGACACGCGCGCGCGGCCAGGATCGCGGCGGCGCCGAACGCGGGAAACGCGTAGCGGATGCCGTCTTTGATCGCGGGCCCGAGCGCCACCAGGAAGGCCCCGAGGAACCAGGCGACCACCACCCCGTCCGGGTAGCGGCGCGATCTGGCAGCGCGACCAATGCCGACGAGGACGGCGAAAAGGACGAGCGCCGGCGTCGTGATGCCGAAATACACGAAGAGGTAATGCCAGGGCGGCCTCTGCAGGAAATGCCCGAAGTAGAGCTCGGACAGCTGCACCGTGCCGTGCACGCCGAACATGTGGCGGATCTTGGCCAGCGTGCCGGTCCAGAGGTATGGCCAGACGAGCACAAAGCTCGCGAAGGCGACGGCCCAGACGAGGACCAGCGGCTGGACCGGCGAGAGGCGCTCGCCGCGCGGGCGGCGCAGCTCGGACAGGGCGTAGAGCGCGATCGAGATGGGCACGAGGATCCCGCTCGTGGCGCGGGAGGCGACGGCCAGGCCCGCGCAGAGGCCGGCCCCAACGAACGCGCGCGTGGTCCGGCGATCGAGCGCGCGGAGATACGCGCAGAGGGCCGCCATCCAGGTCAGGCCCACCACGGCCTCGTGGCTGACGTTCTTGTGAAGGGCGAGCACGATGGGGAAGACGGCGAACAGGGCGCCCGCCAGGAGGCCCGTCGCCAGGTCGAACAGGCGCCGTCCGAGGGCGATCACGAACCCGGTCGTGGCGACGCCCGCGAGCGCGGCCGCGGCGCGCTCGATCGGAAAGCCGTCCTCGAACAGCGCGGGAAGGCCGTAGAACAGCATCGTCACGGTCGGGTGCTCGGGGATCCAGCGCCAGCTCGACTCGCGGAAGTCGAACGCCAGGAGGTTCAGGACATAGTCGAGCCCGGCCGAGCGGTGCACGTCCTCGTCCCAGGTGGTGCCGGCGCCCGAGAGGTCGTGGAGGCGCAGAATACATGCGCCTATGCAGATGAGTGCGGCGAGGCCGAGCGCGCGCCGCCGTCCGGGGGTCTCCCAGAGGTGCGCGGCGAACGCGCGGAGCTCGCGGCGGTAGAGGAAGATCGCGAGGGCAGACCAGAGCGCGAGGGCGCCGAGCGCGAGGGCGCCTGCGCGGCCAAAGTGCGCCACCATGCGCGCCGCGTCGACCTCGCCGGGGGGCGCGGGGAACAGCATCCCAGGCGGCACGTATTCGGGCAGGCCGCGCCGGCCCGCGGACACCCACAGGAGGCGCACGCGGCCCGGCGCCTCGGCGCTCGGCGCGTCGAAAGCGACGCGCAAGGCGTGCTTGCCGGGCGGCAGGTTCTCGGGCGGCGGCCAGCCGGGGCGGTTGTGGTCGTAGGGGAAATTGGCGACGGCGATGGGCCGGCCATCGAGGAAGAGCCGCACGCCGGGCTGCGCCTCCACGGCGAGCTGCACGCGTGCGCGCGGAAAGACGATGGTTCCCTCCCACGCGACGGAGAAGCGCTTGCCCAGCACGGCCTTTGGCCAGCGTCCGCGATCGCCGTCGATGAATGGCTCGGTGCGGCGGAGCAGGACGCTCGTGCCCTCGGTGTAGGTGGCGAAAAGGCCGTTCGATGGCCAAAGGCGCGGCAGCGCGGCGCGGCACGCGAGCGCGATCGCGGCGAGGGCGAGGAGGAGGAGGAGCGGGCGACGCACGGAAGGAGTCGGAGGAGGGTAGATCGGATCCCCCTCGAGCCCGAGGCCAAGGAGCGAGGTTCAGCATCCGCCCGTCACTGGGGCAGATCGGAGCAGACGCGGGGGCGTGATCGGGTAGACTGCGCCTCCTCATGCGCGAGATACCGGTTGGGCTGCTCGGGCTCGGCAACGTCGGCTCGGGCGTCGTCAAGCTCCTCGGCGAGAACGCCGATGCCATCGCCGCGCGCATCGGGGCACGCCTGGCCGTGCGCGCGATCGGGGTGCAGACGGCGGACAAGCCGCGCCTGGTCGATCCGGGCGGCGTGCCGATCACCACCGACCTCGAGGCGATCGTGGACGACCCCGCCATCCGCGTGGTGGTCGAGCTGATCGGCGGCGAAGAGCCGGCCAGGGCCCTGGTCCTGCGCGCGTTCGAGCGCGGCAAGCACGTGGTCACTGCGAACAAGCTGCTGCTGGCCAGGCACGGCGACGAGCTGTTCGCGGCGGCGGAGCGCGCGGGGTCGATGCTGTTCTACGAGGCCAGCGTGTGCGGCGGCGTGCCGGTCCTGCGCATGCTGCGCGAGGGCCTGGCGTCGGACCGCATCACCCAGGTGATGGGCATCGTCAACGGCACCTCGAACTTCATCCTGACCAAGATGGCCGAGGAGGGGCGCGCGTTCGACGACGTGCTCGCCGAGGCGCAGCGCGAGGGCTACGCGGAGTCCGACCCGACGCTCGACGTGGGTGGCGGCGACGCGGCGCACAAGCTCGCGATCCTGACGGCGCTGTCGTTCCGGACGCGCGTCAAGCTCGAGGACGTGCACACCGAGGGTATCACGCACGTCACGCCCACCGACTTCCGGTACGCCGAGCGCTTCGGCTGCGCGATCAAGCTGCTCGCGGTCGCGGCCGACGACGGCGAGGGCATCTGCGCGTACGTCGGGCCGGCGATGGTGCCCAAACGCTGGATGCTCGCGGGTGTGGGCGGCGTCTACAACGCCGTCTACGTGTCGTCGTACGCGCTCGGGCAATCGATGTACTACGGGCGGGGCGCCGGCATGATGCCGACCGCGGTCGCGGTGCTGTCGGACCTCATCGAGGTCGGCCGTGAGGTGCTCCTGCCGGCCGAGCGCGGCGGACGGGCGCTGCACTTCGATACGCGGAAGTTCCGCTCGATCGCGGAGCTCAAGAGCCGCTTCTACCTGCGCTTCTCGGTCGAGGACCGACCGGGGGTGCTCGCCACCCTGGCGACGGGGCTCGCGGAGCACGGGATCTCGATCGCCGAGCTGGTGCAGGAGGCGCCCGCGGGCGCGGCCGGGCCGGTCACGATCGTGATGACCACGCACGAGGCGCGCGAGGGGGACGTCCGGCGCGCGCTCGCGCGGCTCGACGGAGCGCCTGTGGTGCGCGAGCCGACGCGCGTGTTTCGCATGATGGGCGGAGTACCTTGACGTGAACGTGAACGTGAACGCCACCCGACGATAGGAAGAAAGGAATGACGATGGACCGGAACCTTGCGCTGGAGCTCGTGCGTGTGACTGAGGCGGCGGCGCTGTCGTGCGCGCGCCTGATGGGACGGGGCGACCGCAAGGCGGCGGACCGAGCGGCCGTGGAGGCCATGCGTCGGGCCTTCGATGACGTCCAGATCAGCGGCACCGTGGTCATCGGGGAGGGCGAGCGCGACGAGGCGCCGATGCTGTTCATCGGCGAGCAGGTGGGCGCCGGCTGGAAGGAGGGCGCCGCCAAGATGGAGCGGGTGGACATCGCCGTGGACCCGCTCGAGGGCACGAACCTGTGCGCCACCGGCGCGCCCGATGCGATCGCCGTCATCGCGCTGGCCCAGCACGGCAAGTTCCTGAACGCGCCCGACACCTACATGGAGAAGATCGCGGTCGGCGCGGCGGCCAGGGGCGCCATCGACATCACGCGGTCCGCGACCTGGAACCTGTCGGCGATCGCGGAGGCGAAGAAGGCGCGGGTCGATGACCTGACGGCCATCATCCTCGACCGGGACCGCCACGAGAAGCTGATCGCAGAGGTCCGCAAGGCAGGCGCGCGCATCCGCCTGATCGGCGACGGTGACGTCGCCGCGGCGATCGCGACCTGCAAGGAGTCGACCGGCGTCGACGTGCTGTTCGGCACCGGCGGTGCGCCCGAGGGCGTGCTCGCGG
Source organism: Myxococcales bacterium (assembly GCA_023248855.1). Taxonomy (GTDB): domain Bacteria; phylum Myxococcota_A; class Polyangia; order JAHFDS01; family JAHFDS01; genus JAHFDS01. The sequence goes on along the minus strand of JAHFDS010000226.1, from coordinate 1,136 downwards.
CGGCGGCGCTGCGCTGCGTGGGCGGCGATTTCCAGGGCGTCCTGCGGCCGCGCAACGACGACGAGGTCCGACGCGCCAAGTCGATGGGCGTCTCCGACATCCACAAGGTGTGGCACCTCGAGGAGCTGGCGGCGGGCGATGTCGTGTTCGCGGCGACCGGCGTCACCGAGGGCTCGTTCCTCAAGGGCGTGCGCTTCTTCGGCGGCGGCGCCTACACGCACTCGGTCGTCATGCGCTCGAAGAGCGGCACGGTGCGCTGGATGGAGGCGAACCACCACTTCGAGCGCAAGCCCAACTACGGCTGGATCACCGAGGCGCCCTGATCGGGATCAGTTGCGCGCGTAGACGCGCACCCAGTCGATCTTCATGGTCTTCGGGTAGCCCACGCCGTCGGGCGGGCCGGGCCAGTCGCCACCAATGGCGAGGTTGAGGATGATGAAGAAGGGGTGATCGAAGGCCCAGACTGCGCCTGCCGGTAGGTCCGCGCGCGTGCGGGTCTCGTAGGGCACGTCATCGACCAGCCAGCGGATGGAGTCGGCCGTCCAGTCGACCGCGAAGACGTGGAAGGCGTCGGCGAACTTGCCGGTGGCGACGCGCTGCGCCGCACCGATGCCGTTCGCGCCCGAGTAGCCGGGGCCGTGCACCGTGCCGTGGACGGTGTCGGGCTCGCGCCCGATGTTCTCCATGATGTCGATCTCGCCGCACGCAGGCCAGCCGACCTGGCCGATGTTCGCGCCGAGCATCCAGAACGCAGGCCAGACGCCCGGGCCGGCGGGGATCTGCAAGCGCGCCTCGAAGCGGCCGAAAGCGCGGTCGAACAGCCCCGAGCTGTTCAGGCGCGCCGAGGTGTAGTCGCGTGCGATGCCGTCGGGGCCGGTGAAGGGTTCCTTGCGCGCCGTGATGACGAGCGCGCCGCCTTCGAGGTGGGCGTTCTCGGCGCGGTCGGTGTAGCTCTCGAGCTCGTGGTTGCCGAAGCCGTTGCCGCCGAGGTCGAAGCGCCACTTGCGGCGATCGACCGGGGCGCCGTCGGGGCCGTCGAACTCGTCACTCCACACGAGCGAGAAGCCTGCGCCAGCGCCGCCCGCTGCTCCTGCGCCGCCGGTCGCTCCCGCGCCGCCGGTCGCTCCCGCGCCGCC
>JAHFDS010000650.1 GCA_023248855.1 Myxococcales bacterium | reverse complement strand
CCATGTGCTCTACGACCTCGGCATGCTCGACCTCGAGACCTACCGCGAGACCATGCGACAGGCCAAGCAGGAGGGGCGCAGGCACGGGCAGATCCTGCTCGGGCTCCAGCTCATCGACGACCTCCGGCTCGCGCACGCGCTGTCGGTGCAGCTCGGCAGAAAGCTCCGGAGGATCCTCGGCGCACCTGGGCTCCGCCTGACCCCGACCGCGTTCACGCACGAGCACGACATCGATGACCGCACGCGGCGCATCCTGCCGCACCCGCGGCAGGTGGTGTACCTGTGCGCGCGGCTGGCCCGGCCCGAGGCGATCGCCGAGCTGCTCGCGCCGCTCCGCGAGCTGCGCGTGTTCGTGCCGCTCGATCGCAGGCCGCTGCTCCAGCGCTATGGCTTCGGGGAGCAGGCCATGGCGGTCACGCTGCGCCTGGTGATTGGGCCGACGCGCTTCTCCGAGCTCCCCACGACGGCCGATGTCCAGGCCGCTCTGGCGGCGCTGCTCGTGACCTCGCTCCTCGAGCGCGAGAACCCGCGCGCGCGTGATTCGAAGCCGATCCGGCAGACTCGCGAGGTCCCGCCGGACGAGCACGTGCCCGAGGACTTCGCGACCGGCAGTCACCGCACCCTGACGTCGCCGGTCGCGGAACGCAGCGCCGAGGCCAAGGCCACCGCATCGCAGCTGCGCGCCCGCCTCGACCTGCTCGATCGCCAGACGCTGTTCGAGGTGCTCGGCCTCCACCGCTCGGTCGACGCCGAGGGCATCGGTGCGACCTACGCGAACCTGCGCAGGCGGTTTCACCCGCAGCGCGTGGCGGCGCTCGGGCTCGACGAGCTGGTGGCCGACGCCGATCGCCTGTGCGCCCGCCTCGACGAGGCGCGGGCCATCCTCGGCGACCACCCCTCGCGCGTGCGCTACGAGGCGCTCCTCGACCAGAAGATCCCACCGCAGCGCGCCGGGCTGCTGCTCGCCGCCGAGCGTTCCTTCCAGCGAGGGGATCAGCTGCTCGGTCGCGGGGACTTCGTGGGTGCCATCGAGGCGCTGGAGGCAGCCGTGCGCAGCCACGCCCTGGAGCCGACTTACGCGGCGACGCTCGCCTGGGCGCGCTACCTCGGGGCGCTCGAGCGCGGCGAGGATCTGCGCAAGACCAGCGCCCAGGCTGGCCAGCACCTCTTGCACACCATCCAGCGCTGGCCCTCGAACGTGCGCGCGCTGCTCTACCTGTCGCGGGTGCTCTCCGGCGAGGGCGACTTCGACCGCGCGCTGGCCACCCTGAGGCGCGCGCTGCGCGTCGCGCCCGCGGACGTGGAGCTCATGCGCGAGCTGCGCTGGTGTGAGCGCCGGATCGCCCAGCCGCGCTCGCGGTTCCTGGGCCGACGCTGAGCTCAGAGCCCGTGAAGGATTCACGGGCCCTGGTGTTTGGTTGGCGGCTGCGCTGCGCTCCGCCGCTCTTCGTCCTTGGGGCTGCCCTGCGGACTCAGCCGGCCGCGGCGGCCAGCTGAGCGCGGTTCCAGTCGGCTTCCTTGCGAAGGCTCTCTTCCGTCAGGCCCGTGACGTACCTCTCGAGCTGCCCGCCGATGAGCGGGATGCGGCAGCTCACCTGGAAGTCGACCACGTAGTCACAGCCGCCGCCCGCCGTCTCGAGGCGGATGGAGCCGCTGACCTTGACGGGCGCGCCCTGGATGTCGACCGAAAGGCGCGCTGTGCGGGCCGCGGCATCCCACGCCTTGACGTCGGTGACGGTGTTGACCGGGCTCAGGAAGCGCTTCGCAAAGCCAGGGACCTGCGCCTTGACCTTGCTGACGTTGGTGACGGTCGGGCTCGTCAGGGGATCACCCAGGATCGTCACGTGGATGTCGGTCTCGCCGAAGGCCTCGCTGCGGCGACGCACGACCGCGGGGTCGACCAAGAAGCGGTAGACGGTGTCGACGTCATGGGGATACGAGAACCGGACGGTGGCCATCGAGTGCGGATTGTAATAGACGGGTGCCAGGTTCGGAGATCGATGCGGGTGCCGTCAGGGCGTGCGAGCGCAGTCGCCGGTGTAGGGGATGCGCGCGCCGCCGTCGACCATCTGGAAGTCCATCGGCTGGATCATGGCGAGGTCGCGAGGGGCGAGGAGCGGGTCCCACTTGGCGGTCGTGAAGCGATCGGACTGCGCGGTCAGCGCGACGTTGCCACCGTCGGCCAGGAACATGCCGTACTTCTGCAGGGCGCGGGCGACCGTGCGGGCGCCGTCGTTGGGCAGGGACGCGAGCGGGTAGTCCGCGCGCAGGCGCAGACGGGCGCCGTAGGGCACGCCGTTCGCCCCTGCCGTGGCGGCCGCAGTCGAATGCGTGGCCGGGTGGACGTATACGCCATTGCGAATGCGTGCGTTGGGCAGGATGAAGCGGATGGCGTGGTCGATGTGGCCCGCGGCCACCTCGTCCGCGGAGAACAGGAGGGGCGTGATCGGGTAGCCTGCGGCGTCGGCGCTCGTGCACTGATCGCCGCGCTCGTTCGCCGGATAGGTCCGGGTGAGGTCCCAGACCACGGCGCAACCGCCCGCGAAGGTGCTGCCCGTGATGTTGGCGCGCCACATCTCGTAGAGCTTGCGCATGGTGTCGTGGATGACGAGCAAGTGGCAGTCACCGTCGCCCGTGCACGCGTACCCGGTCTCGCCTTCGATCGCCCCGCCGTCGGGCACGGGCATCGGCACGCGATCGCAGTCGGGCGCGTAGAAGTCGTCCGTCGTGGTGAAATCGCGCATCGGCGTCTGCGCGTTGGCGTGCAGCACCTCGATCGAGAAATCGATCTGGAGGTGACCGAGGCCGAAGCCCGCGCGCTGGAGCTGCGCGATCACCTGTGGCGATTCGGCGTCGAGGGCTGCGGCCGAGACGTCCTTGTACCAGACGGAATCGGGCGGGAAGAGCCCGCTGCCCATGCCGCCCGACCCCGCACCCCCGCCCGACCCCGCGCCCCCACCGGCGTTGCCGCCGGAGCCCGCGCGACCCGCGCTGCCGGCTGACCCGGCTGACCCGGCTGACCCGGCTGACCCGGCTGACCCGGCTGACCCGGCTGACCCGGCTGACCCGGCTGACCCGGCTGACCCGGCTGACCCGGCTGACCCGGCTGACCCGGCGCGGCCCTTGTCATCGCCGCACCCGAGACCGAGCGCGACCACCATCACTCCCATCGTCCAGATTCGTTCCATGGGCGCGGATGGTATCCGACGGGCGCGTGCCTGGCGAAATT
>JAHFDS010000649.1 GCA_023248855.1 Myxococcales bacterium | reverse complement strand
GCGACGGCCAGCGGCACCAGGCCGACGCGGAGGCGCGCCAGGCCGAGGCGGCCCTCGCGCGGCAACAGAGCGTGATCGCCGACGAGGTGCGGAGCGCGACGCGAGCGCTCGTCACCCGACGCGCGGGCCTCGGCGCCGCCGAGCGCGCGCTCGAGCTGTCGCGGCAGACGCTCGCGCTGTTTCGCGTGCAGTACGCGGCCGGCGCGGCGACGCAGCTCGATCTGCTGCAAGCCCAGGATGGCCTGGTCGCCGCCGAGGTCGCCCTGGCCGGGGCCCGCTTCGACCTCCAGCTGGCCCACGTCGCGCTCGCCCGCGCCACCGGCCGCCTGCGCGACGGCACCGCCTCGTAGACGCGCGCAGACGTCGTACGATGGGCCGTCATGGCCATGTCGATCGACGCGGCGCAGGCCGTCGTGGGCCTGCGTCGCTTTCGCGTGCTGCGCCCCCTGGGAGAGGGCGGCATGGGCGCGGTGTTCGAGGCCGAGGATCGGCTGCAGCAGGCGCGGGTCGCGCTCAAGGTGCTGTCCTCCGCCGAGCCGCTCGCGCTCTTGTCGCTCAAGAACGAGTTCAAGGCGCTGCACGACCTCAACCATCCGAACCTCGTCCACCTGCAGGAGCTCCTGTGCGAGGACGGGCAATGGTTCGTCAGCATGGAGCTCGTGGAGGGCGTCGACTTCCTGCGCTACGTGGAGGCCGAGCTCGCGCCTGTAGGTCCGTCCGTGGAGGCGGCCACGGCGCAGCTCGCCCCTGACGCCGCGGGGCCGGAGATCGGACCCGCGGTGCTTGCGGCGGCCGCCCAGGGGGTGGCGTGCCGGCTCGATCGTTTGCGCGACGGGCTCGCCCAGCTGACGCGCGGCCTCGAGGAGCTGCACGGCGCGGGCATCGTGCACCGGGACGTCAAGGGCTCGAACATCCTCGTGACGGACGAAGGGCGAGTCGTGCTCGTGGATTTCGGCCTGGCCGTCGCGACCGACTGGCGAGGGTGGGACGCCCGCGGAGGGGCTGGCACCCTCGATTACATGGCTCCCGAGCAGCTCGCCGGCGATCGGGTCGGCCCGGCCGCGGACTGGTACGCGGTCGGCGTGCTGACCTATCGCGCACTGACGGGCAGGTACCCGTTCGATGGACCGGCGGCCGACGTCGCCTTGGCGAAGCAACAGCGCGAGCCGCTGGCCCCGAGCCGGCGAGTCCGCGGTGTGCCGCCGGCGTGGGACGCGCTGTGCACGAGGCTCTTGCGCTTCGATCCCGACCAGCGCGCCAGCGGTGCTGACGTGCTCGCCATGACCGGGATCCAGCAGCCGGCAGGACACTCCCCGCACAGCGCCTTCGGCGGGACAGGGTTCGTCGGGCGAAAAGCCGAGCTCGCGCGGATGCGTCTCGCGTTCTCGGAGCTGCAGTCCGGGTCGAGCCGCAGCCTGCTGGTGTGTGGCGAGTCGGGCGTCGGCAAGAGTGCGCTCGTGCACCAGTGTTGTACCGCGCTGCGCCTTTCGCACGACGATGTCGTGATCCTCCGGGGGCGCTGCTACCTCGAGAAGACGGTGCCCTACGCCGCGGTCGACGGCGTCGTCGATGAGCTGAGCGGCCTCCTGGCCGGCCTGCCTCCCGACGAGCTGCGGGCGCTATTGCCGGAGCACGCCGCGCTCCTCGGCCAGTCGTTCCCGGTCCTGCGCCGGCTGCCTCCGATCGCGCAGGCATCCCTGATGCGCACCCAGGGGCTCGACCCGCAGGAGCAGCGCAGTCGTGTGTTCGCCGTGCTGCGAGAGCTCTTGCAGCGGCTTGCGGAGCTCCGGCGCGTGGTGGTCTGGATCGACGATCTGCAGTGGGCCGATCCCGATGGGCTCCTGTTGCTCTCGACCGTGCTCCGCCGGCCCGACGCGCCGCGCTTGCTCCTCTTCGGCACGGTGCGCACCGGAGAGCGCCTTGCGCCCCCGGAGCTGCAGGCCCGGCTCGGCGAGGGCGTCGAGGTGCTCGACCTGGCACCGCTCTCGGACCTCGATTCGCACGAGCTGGCGCTGCTCGCGCTCAAGGACGTCGATGGTACCGGCTCGGTCGAGGACCTCGTCCGCGAGGCCGGCGGGCACCCGATGTTCCTCCGCGAGCTGTGTCGCTACGCCGGCTCCCGGGCTGACCCGGGCGTCGCGACACGGCTCGACGAGGCGCTGTGGTGGCGTGTCTCGCAGCTCGGAACGCACGCGCGGGCCTTGCTCGAATGCCTGGCGATGGCCGGCGGTCCGCTCTCGATCCGGACGGCCGGCCAGACCACCGGACTGCAGCTCGAGCAGGTGGGGCGAGAGAGCGCCCTCTTGCGCGTGGCGAGCCTCGTCAATCGTTCTGGCCCGCGCGCAGAGGACCAGCTCGAGCCCTACCACGATCGCATTCGCGAGGCGGTGCTCCAGCACCTCGAGAGCTCGCAGCGGACAGCCTGGCACGGTCGGATCGCCCTCGCGCTCGAGGCGACCGGCGAAGGTGCGACGCAGCCCGAGGCGCTGGCGAGGCACTGGGAGGGCGCCGGTGACCTCGAGAAGGCCGCGCACCACCTGGAACGCGCCGGACAGGCGGCAGAGACCGCCCTGGCCTTCGAAGAGGCCAGCCGGCTCTACGCGCGCGCCATCGCGCTCGGACAGCAACTGGGCAGCGTCGCGCTCGCCCTGCGCTTGCGCCTCGCCGCGGCGCTCGCCAATGCCGGTCGGGGGGGAGACGCGGGGGCGGCCTATGTCGCCGCCGCCGAGCACGAGAGCGGCACCGAGGCGCTACGGCTGCGCCGGCTGGCCGCCGATCAGTTCCTGCGCAACGGGCTCATCGATCGCGGGATCGCGCTCCTCGCAGAGGTGCTGCCGGCGGTCGGGGTCTCGCTCCCGCAAACGAGATTCGCCACGATTTCCGCGCTCCTCTGGGCGCGCGCCCGCCTGCGATTGCGGGGGCTCGGCTACCGCGAGCGCGGCGCGGACGAGATCTCGCCGCGCAACCTCGAGCGCCTGGACGTGTGCCAGACCGCAGGGAACAGCCTCAGCGCGCACGATACCGTCCTCGGGGCGGTCTTCGGCGCGAGGACCTTGCTCTGGGCGCTGGAGGCCGGCGAGCCGGGACGCGTCGCGCGCGGCCTCGTGCTCGAAGCCGGTTACAGCGCCTCGGCCGGGCCCTCCGGCGCCCGCCGCTCGGAAGAGCTGCTCGCCGAGGCGCGCCGGCTCGTCGAGCGCCTCGACGAGCCCTACCTGCACCTCTACCTGGCCG
>JAHFDS010000648.1 GCA_023248855.1 Myxococcales bacterium | reverse complement strand
CCGCGCCATCGGCCACTACCGGGCCGCCGAGCGCCTGACGCCGCGTGACGAGGACCTCGCCGCCAACCTCGAGCAGGCGCGCAGGCGCGTCGCGGATCGGATCGAGCCGCCGCGCCCTTCACCGGCGCTGCGCACCGCGTTCTTCTGGGTCTACGTGCTGTCCAGTCGGGAGCTGCTGCTCGGCACGGCGGCCGCGCTCGGGCTCGCGCTGGCGCTGCTGGGCCTGCGTTTCTCCGGCCGAGCCTGGGCCCTCGGGCCCGCGCTCGGGGCGCTCGGGCTCGCGCTCGCGCTCGGTGGGGGGCTCGCTGGCCGCGCCCTCGGTCAGCCCGCGCTCGGGGTCGTGGTCCCGGCGGAGGCCAGCGTGCGCGCCGGCCCGGAGCCGGGTGCGACGACGCTCTTTCACCTGCACGCGGGCACCGAGCTCGAGGTGCAAGGGGACGAGGGCGACTGGCAGAAGATCCGCCTCTCCGACGGCAAGCGCGGCTGGTTGCGCCTAGATGAGCTCTTCCTCGTCCGCTGATATCCTCCCGGGCGAGGAAGCCAGGACCTGCCCATGACCCGCAAGGCCGTCCGCCCGGGCTCGCTGCGCGCGTACGTGCTCGCGTGTCGGCCGCCGACCCTGGCGGCTGCCGTGGTGCCGGTCGCCGTGGGGACCGCGTGCGCGCTGGTGGCGGGCGGCTTTCGGGCCGGTCCGGCGCTGGCGGCGCTCTGCGGCGCGCTGCTCCTGCAGGTGGGCGCCAACTTCGCGAACGACGTGTTCGATTTCGAAAAGGGCGCCGACACGGCCGAGCGCCTCGGCCCGGTGCGGGCGGTGCAGGCGGGCCTGGTGACGCCGCGGGCGATGCGCATCGGCATGGCGGTGGTGTTCGGCGCGGCCACCGCGATCGGCGGCTACCTCGTCACCGTCGCGGGCTGGCCGGTCATCGCGATCGGCCTGTCCAGCATCCTGTGCGCCATCGCGTACACGGGTGGGCCGTACCCGCTCGGCTATCACGGCCTCGGCGACGTCTTCGTGCTGGCGTTCTTCGGCTTCGTGGCCGTGTGCGGCACCGCGTTCGTGGAGAGCGGTCAGGTGCCCGCGCTGGCGTGGTGGGCGGCGTTGCCTCCGGGAGCGCTGGCGACCGCGATCCTGGTCGTCAACAACGTGCGCGACCGCGAGACCGACGGACGTGCAGGCAAGCGCACGCTGGCGGTGCGTTTCGGGCGCGTGTTCGGCCTCGGGGAGTACGTCGCGCTCGTGCTCGTCGCCTACGCCGTGCCGATCGCGCTCGTCGTGGGTGGCCTGGTCGGGCCCTACGCGCTCCTGCCCCTTGCGTCGACGCCGCTCGCGGTCCTCGTGGTGCAGAAGCTCTTTCGCACGGAGGGCCGCGCGCTCAATGCGCTGCTCGGCGAGACCGCGCGCCTGCTGGTCGTGCATGGCCTGCTGTTCGCGGCTGGGCTCGCTCTGCAGGTGCGATGACCCGCATTCGCGCGGCCCACCTGGCGGCCGTCGGCGGCGCCGCCGCGGTCGCGAACGCGCGGACGGCGTGGCGCGAGCGCCGCGGCGTCTGGCTGCGGATCGAGGACGAGGTGGGGCGTGTGGGCGTCGGCGAGGCTTCCCCGCTGCCGGGCTTCGGCGACGATGACCTCGACCGCGCAACGCATGCGCTCAGGCAGATGGATTGGATCGGGCGCGAGGTGCCGGCGGCCAGGAGCGAGGCCTTCGCCGCCTGTACGTCGATCGAGAGCCCCTCGGCGCGGTTCGCTGCCGAGACGGCGCTGTCGGACCTCGCCGCGCGCGCCTGGGGCGAGCCGCTCTGGCGCTTCTGGGGCGGCACGGGCGAGCCGGTGCTCCTGTCGGCGCTGGTGGAGCTCGAGGGCGCCCTCGAGGCGGCCAAACGGGCCGCCGCCCGCGGCATCGTCGCGGTCAAGCTCAAGATCGGGCGACCGGGACGAGCCGCCGAGGAAGACCTCACGGTGGGCGCCCTGCGAGCGGCGCTGCCGGAGCTCGAGCTACGCCTCGACGCCAATGGAGCCCTTGCGCTCGACTGCGCGCGCGCGCGGCTGGCGGAGCTGTCGCGTCACCGCGTGACCTGGATCGAGGAGCCGGTGGCCCCCTCGGACCTCCCGGCGCTCCTGCCGGCGCCGCTGCCGGTCGCGCTCGACGAGTCGCTGCCCGGGCTCGGCGCGGAGGCGCTGGCCGCGCTCGTCGAGCGACGCGCCGTGGCCGCCCTGGTCTGCAAGCCCGCGTTGCTCGGGGGCGCCTCGAGGGGCCTCGCCCTCGGCTTGCTGGCGGGCCGGTCGGCCGTGCCGGTCGTGGTCACGCACCTGTTCGACGGACCGATCGCGCTCGCCGCCGCCGCGCATCTCGCGCTGGCGCTGTCAGGAGGCCAGCCGGGGCCCGGGCGCGCGCACGGGCTCGACCGTCACGCGGCGCTTTTCGCCTATCCTCCCCTCGAGCTGCCGATGCTTTGTGCTGCAAGCATCTCGGCGCTGCCGGCCCCCGGGCTCGGCGTGCACCTGCCCGAGGGGATCGCCTGGCAGGTGCTCTCGTGAGCCGCGATCCCGTCGACGTGCTGGCGCTCGCCGCCGAGCGCCCCGCCGAGGTCGCGTGGATCGTGGACGACCTCGCGATCTCCTACCGTGCGCTCGCGGACGCGGTGCGGTCGCGAGCCGACGAGCTGCACGCGCGTGGCGTGAGCGCGGACCGGCCGCTGGCGCTGGTCGCCTCGGCCGAGCGCACCACGGTGGAATCGCTGCTCGCCTCGTTCCAGCTCGGGGTGCCCGCGCTGCTCGTGCACCCGCGCTGGACGCCCGCGGAGCAGGCGCTTCGCGTCGCGGGCCTGCCCCTTTCGGTGCTGCACGACGGGGCGAGCCCGGCCCCGCCGCGCCCAGGGCCCATCGATCCCGCCGCACCGCTCGCGATCGTGGCCACGAGCGGCTCGACCGGGGAGCCGCGCTGGATCGTGCTGTCGCGGGCCGCCCTGGTCGCGTCGGCGCAGGCGACCGAGGCGCTGCTCGGTGCCGAGTCGGGCGATCGGTGGCTGCTCGCCATGCCGCTTGCGCACGTGGGCGGGCTCGGCATCGTGGTACGCGCGCTGGTGACGCCGGCATCCGTGGTCCTTTGTGCCCGCGGCGACGCGGTCACCATCGCCCACGCGGTCGAGGCGCATGCGCCCACGCTGGCCTCGCTGGTGCCGGCGCAGCTCGCGCAGCTGCTCGACCTCGGCGTCCGGCCGGGCCGCTTGCGCGCGCTGC
>JAHFDS010000647.1 GCA_023248855.1 Myxococcales bacterium | reverse complement strand
CCGAGGACCGCGGCGACGAAGCGGTCCGCCCGCAGCGCGCCGCCCTGGCCGAGCACGTCCGGGGTCGCCGTGAAGCGCTGGCGCATGTCGCTACGGCAGCCGCAGCACGATCGCGGTCACGAGCTCGCCCGCGGCCGCGTCGCCGCGCTCGGCCGGCAGCTCGAGCAGGGCATCCGCGCCGACCATCGAGGTCAGTGCCCCGGAGCTCTGGCGGGCGTTCGGCGTGGCGACGAGCGCGTCCCCGTGGCGCTCGAGGCGCGCGCGGAGGTAGCTCGCGCGCCCGGGGGCCTTGGCGACGGCCGCGCCGAGACGCACCGACACGCGCGGGCGATCGTCCGCCAGCCGGTGACCCATCATGCGGCGCAGCGCGGGTCGCGCGAACAGCTCGAAGCTCACCATCGACGACGCAGAGTTTCCGGGCAGGCCAAAAAAGGGACGGGGCCCCTCGGGGCCTGCCAGCACACCGAACGCGACGGGCTTGCCGGGCTTCATCGCCACCTTCCAGAACGCCACCTCGAGGCCGACCGCTCCCATCGCGCCCTTGACGTGATCGTGGTCGCCGACCGACACGCCGCCCGACGACAGCACCGCATCGAACGACAGCGCCTCGCGCATGCGCGCCGCGATCTCGTCCCGATCGTCGCGCGCGATGGGCAGGACGACCGCGCCGACGCCGAGCTCCTCCGCCTGCGCGGCCAGCGCGAAGGCGTTCGAGCTCACGATCTGGCCCGCGCCGGGCGCCTGGTCGACGTCGTCCAGCTCGTCGCCGGTCGACAGGATCGCCACGCGCGGCGCGCGGTGGACGGTCACGCGGGCGTGGCCGAGCGCGGCCAGAAGGCCAATCTCCCCCGGCCCCAGCGCGGTTCCGGCCGCGAGCGCCCGGGCGTTCTCCGCGAGGTCCTCCCCACGGCGCCGCACGTGGTCGCCACCTGCCACGCGGTCCCGGACGACGACGCGATCGGCTCGCGCGCCGGGCTGGCCGTGGTCGGTGTCCTCCTGCATGACCACCGCGTCGGCGCCGGCCGGCATCGGCGCCCCGGTGAAGATGCGGGCGGCCTGACCCGCCGCGAGCACGACCGCCGTGGGCCGACCGGCGGGGATCTCGGCCACCACCGACAGGGCTGCTCCCGCGGCGGCGCAGTCGGCCGCGCGCACGGCGAAGCCGTCCATCGCCGAGTTGTCCCAGGGCGGCAGATCGCGCCCGGACCGAAGGTCGTCGGCGAGCACACGCCCGCGGGCGGCGAGCAGGTCGAGCCGCTCCGGCCCGAGCGGCCGCACGGCCGCGAGGATGCGCGCGCGCGCCTCGGAGACGGTCAGCACCGGCTCACCGGTGCCCCCGGCGACGGCTCAAGATGCTGCTCTTGCCGCGCTCGCGCTCGCGTCCGCCCCGGCTGCCGAGGCTGTGCCGATCGCCCCCGCGCTTGCCGCCGCGCGAGAACTTGCGCAGCCGCTTGTCCGCCTGCGCGACGCGGGCGCGGCCCTTGGCGCGCGCCTCCGACGACACCGGCTCGTACACGACGATCTGCTGACCCCGCTGCAAGACCGCGCCGTTGCCGATCCGGTTGATGCGGCCGAGGTCGCCGGCGGTCAGGCCATAGCGCCGGCCGAGCCGCGCCAGCGTCTCGCCCCCGCGCGCCGTGTACACGATGCGCCGGCGACCGCGCTGCTGCGCCACGAGCTCCATGAACTCCGGCGCCGTGATGGTGGCCACGCGGAGCCGCTTTGGGTCGAGCAGCACCACGCCGCTCCGGTCGGCGCCCTTGCCGAGGTAGGCTTGCACCACCATGCCGGGTTGCAGCCGCGCGCGCAGGTCGAGGTCGTTCCACTCGCACAGCTCGTCGAGCCTGACGCCAAGGCCCACCGCGATGTCGCGCGGCGTGTCCCCTGCCACCACGCGATAGAAGACTCGCTCGCGGTCCCTCGGCGCGCTCGGCCGCTCGGGCACGGCCACGAGCAGCATCTCGTCGCCCAGCGTCGGCGGCAGCTCGTCCTCGTCGTCGTCGTCGCTCGCATCCTCGAGGGCGGTCCCCTTGGCCTTCGGGACCATGAGCTTCATGCCCGGCCGCGCCAGCGCCGTGTCGGCAAGGCCATTGATCTGCCGCAGCATGGCCACGCCGACGCCGCGCGCGCGAGAGATCGCCTGCAGGTCCTCCCCCAGGCGCACCGTGACCGTGGCGAGCTCGCTGTACTCCTTCTCGAGGTGCGGCGCGGCCTGCGCGAGCAGCCTGCCCGTCCCGACCGGTACCCGCATCTCGTAGCCGCCGGGCGGTGTGCGCGCCTGCCTGAGCTCGGGGTTGAGGTCCTTGAGCCGCTCGAGCGACACGCCCACGAGGTGCGCCAGGCGCGACAGCGGTACCGAGCCGCCCACGCGCGCCCGCTCGAAGCGCAGCGGCGCCTCGAGCTGCACGTCGCCCAGGCCAAACGCCTCGGGGTTGCGCAGCGCGATCGCCGCCGCGAGGGCCTTGGGCACGTAGTTGCAGCTCTCCCACGGCAGACCCGACTCGTAGCGACAGAGCTGCCAGAAGTCGTTCGTGTTGTAGCGCCGCACCGACTCCACCACGCGCACGTGGCCGCCGTTGTAGGCGGCCATCGCGAGCTCGGTCGAGCCGAGACGCGCGTAGAGATCGGAGAAGTAGAGCAGGGCAGCCTCGGTGGCGCGCTCCCAGTCGCGCCGCTCGTCGACCCACGCGTCGAGCCGCAGCCCGTACATGCGGCCGCTGTCGGGCATGAACTGCCACACGCCGCCGGCGCCCACGCGCGAAGTCGCCTTGGGCGAAAAGCCGCTCTCGATCATCGGGATCGCGGCCACCTCGCGCGGCAGACCGTGGCGTGCCAGCGCGTTCTCGATGAGCCCGCGCAGCCGCCCGCTGCGGGCGTACCACTGGCGCAGGATGCCGCGCCCTCGCGGGTCGTTCCTGAACCACTTGAGGTAGCTGACCAGGCGCGCATCCCAGCGCACGGGCAGGTCGATCGGCCGGAGCGACTTGAGCCACTGCAGCTCGGGCGGCAGCGCATCCAGGCGGTACTCGCCGCCGGGCACACGCGTCGGGGGCTCGCGGAACATGAGCTCCTCGAAGCGGCGCAGCTCGGCCAGCTCGGGGCTCTCCTCGGGCTCACCGCCGAACGGCTGCCCGCGCACCTTGGCGCGCCGGGACAGATCGCCCGTGCCTCCCGATGGTTGCGCCGGGGCGCTGGCCGGCAGCGCGACCCTCGGCGGCACGGGTGGCGTGGCGGGCGC
>JAHFDS010000646.1 GCA_023248855.1 Myxococcales bacterium | reverse complement strand
GTTTGTCTTGCGCACGCTTCGCGTGCGCGAGTGCTGCGGCCAGCTGGCAGGTGATGGCTGCTCCGAGCTCAAATGCCGTCCAACTATTGGCGGGCAGCACTAGTGCCGCTCGTCAGAAGCTTGACCGCCGTAGAGTTGTGGAGAGAAATCGTCGAACGCCCTGCGTGCGGCACTCGCGAGCGCAGAGCGCGAGCAAGCGAGACACCTGGTGCCGCCCGTGATTCCAGTGAGATCAGCTGGTTCGACGAGCGGCCCCAGGTGTTTGTCTTGCGCACGCTCCGCGTGCGCGAGTGCTGCGGTCTCCTGGCAGCCGAGGAGGACACGTTGTCCAAATGCCGTCCGACTATCGACGGGCAGCACTAGTCCGCTAGATTATGGAGCACACATGAAAGAGCCGCTCCTGTTCGTCCGATACCGGGCCTGGCGCGACCGGCGTCGCGCGCTGCAGGATGCCCGGCACCTCGTCGTCGAGGCGCGCCGGCTCCTGCGCAAGCACGGCTACCGCATCCCCAGCGAGGACGCGCGGCAGGTGAGCGAGCACGCGGACGCCATCGCCGCGGCGATCCGCGAGCGGGACGTAGAGCGCGTGCGCGCCGGCCTCTCCAAGCTCGAGGAGGCGGTGGACAAGCACCTCGGCTTCGCACGCAAGTCGACGTTCCGCGAGTACGCCGAGTCGATCGGCGTGGCGGTGCTGGTGGCGCTCTTCCTGCGCTCTTTCGTGGTCGAGGCCTTCAAGATCCCGTCGGGATCGATGATCCCGACGCTCCAGATTGGCGACCACATCTTCGTCAACAAGTTCATCTACGGGCTCGGCTGGCCGCTCTCGGGCGTGAAGTTCTGGCAGTACGGCAAGCCGAGCCGCGGCGAGATCGTGGTCTTCAAGTATCCGAACGACATCGACAAGGACTTCATCAAGCGCGTGATCGGCGTCGAGGGCGACACCGTCGAGATGCGCGACAACCTGGTCTATGTGAACGGCAAGCCGGTCGAGCGCACGCACCGCGGCCGGGTCGAGTACGACGACTGCAACGAGGAGTCCACCACGCCCACCACCGGCTGTCCGCGCAAGACGGCCGAGGAGTGGGAGGAGGTCCTCGACGGTCACCACTTCACCACGTACTACGAGACCGGCCACATGCCGCAGCAGTACCACCCGCACCAGGTGCCTGCCGGGATGCTGTTCGTGATGGGCGACAACCGCGACAACTCGTCGGACTCGCGCGTGTGGGGCTTCGTGCCGGCCGAATACGTCAAGGGTCGAGCGCTCATCGTGTGGTGGTCGCACAACGAGATGGAGGGCACCCGCTGGGAGCGCTTCCTGCCGCCGATGCAGGTGAAGTGACCCTCCCCGCGCGGCGGCGCGCGGCGCATCCCAGCTGACAGCGGGTGCCGACAGTGGTATCTGCGGGGGGATGCGGATGCTGAGGCTCATTGCGGCACTTGTCGTGTTGGTCCTTCCGGCGAGCGTCCTCGCTGCGCCGAAGTACTACGTCGAGCTCAGGGACACCGAGGAATCGCCGGGTGTGAAGTCGGGCCTGGTCGAGGACGCCAAGAAGCTGCTGCACAAGCAGCTCGAGGCGCGCACGGACGTGGAGCTCGCCGCGCCCGGCGCCAAGTGGCCGAGCGACGACGAGCTCAAGGGCAAGGGCCAGCGTGGCCTGCAGATGACCGTCCGCATCGAGAAGCTGGACGAGCAGATCGCTCCGCCCGCGGACGGCAAGAAGTGGAAGACGCTCCAGGTCTCGCTCAAGACGAGCGTGTTCGGCAGCCTGATCCCGTCCCGGCAGATGATCCTGTCGGGGGACGGCGAGTGCACCGTCGCCACGGAGATCTCGGGCGGGTCGAGCGACGCCGAGAAGAAGCAGCTGCGCAAGGAGGCGCTCGCCGACGCGCTCAAGCAATCGGTCGACAAGGCCTTCGGCAAGCTCGGCGAGAAGCCCAAGGGCGGCGGCAAGAAGAAGGCGAAGCCCAGGCCGCGCTGACCCATGCCCAAGGTTCGATTCCTCGACGAGGTGGTGGAGGTCGACGCCGAGGCCGGCGAGACCTTGCTCGCCTGCGCGGAGCGGGCGGGCGTGCCGCTCTTTCGCGGCTTCTGGACGTGGGGGCATCGCGCGGTGGGGTGCCCCCGGTCGGGGCTATGCGGCGCCTGCCGCGTCTGGGCGTCGGGCGCCGACGGTGCGCTGTCGCCGCGCGATTGGAAGGAGCGGCGGGCGGTCGGGACGACGGGGACGGCCCGGCTCTCATGCCGGGCGCGCGTGCTCGGCGACGTCGAGGTGCGAACGCTGCCGAACCGGCCGGCGCCGGCGCCGGACGGGCGCTGGGACGCCGATCCACGGCCCTCGAAGTGGCAGGATCGCCTGCGCCAGAAGGAGGCAGAGATCGCCACCGCCGCGGCTCCCGCCGGGGCCGACAAGGGCGAGTAGCATCGTGCCCGGTCGCTCGCGTGATCGGGCTCAGCTCGTCATCACCATCGCCCTTCTGGCCTTGCTCGTGGCGGGCGTGGTGACCATCTTCGGCCCCGAGCTGCGGCCCCAGGGCGCACCCGCGCTGCGGGGAAGGGCCGCCTCGCAGGGCCTGTCACGCGAGCCGCCGCGAGAGCCGCCATGACCGCTGGCTGGCGCCCGGCGCCCTCGATTTTCGCTCGCGAGCCGAGGGAAAGTGTCTGCGGCGCCGAACACACCTCCCGAAAATTGACGGAAACCCGCAGGGTTGGCTATCCTGTAGTACTAGCGCGTCCAGTACTCCGGACCGGGAGAGGGCATGTTCACGGTCACGATCAGCGAGAAGGGCGGCGAGCAGCGCCGGGTGGAGTTCGACAAGAGCGAGGTCACCATTGGCCGCGTTCAGGGCAACGACATCATCCTGCCGAAGGGGAACGTCTCGAAGCGCCACTCCCGGATCGTGCTCAAGGACGGCAAGTTCATCATCGTCGACATCAAGAGCACGAACGGGACGTACGTCAACGGGCGCAAGATCACGAGCCCTCTCGTCATCAAGCCAACCGACAAGATCTACATCGGCGACTTCATCCTCACGGTGGATGAAGGTGGCGCGGGCGAATCGGCCTCGACCGCCGCGGGAGGCCCCGACCTCGGGGCGGTGCCTGCGCCTCGAAAGCCGGCTCCCCGGCGCGACGAGCCGATGACGGAGGCGGACAGCCTGCCGCCCGAACGCCCGCTCGCTCCGCCGTCGCGGCCTGCATCGGCGCCGCTCGCGCCGCCAGCGCAGGTCGTCAGGCCCGCGCCC
>JAHFDS010000225.1 GCA_023248855.1 Myxococcales bacterium | reverse complement strand
TGGATGACCGTGTGCTCGGCAAAGCCGCCGAGGCCACAGAAGCGGGCGATGTCCGTGCCGTCCTTACGAAAGCCGATGTCCGCGCCCTCCATCGCGACCTTGATGCCAGTGTCGCAAAGGTGCGTCTGTCCGGCCCGGCAATAGGCGCAATGGCCGCAATTCGGCACGCAGGAGAGCACCACGTGGTCGCCCGGCTTGAGGTGGCGGACGCCCTTTCCGACCTCCTCGATGACGCCCGCCGCCTCGTGCCCGAGCACGACCGGGGGGGGATACGGCAGGAGGGCCTGCGTGACCGAGAGATCCGTATGGCAGACGCCGCAGGCGGCGATCTTGACGACGATCTGGTCGTCGGCCGGATCCACGAGGTCCACCGTCTCCACCTGGAGCGGCGAGTGGTAGTCGTACATCACGGCGGCGCGGGTCTTCCTCGTCATCGCTTTCCATCCTTCCTGCTGGCCATCACGGCGTCGAGGCGGCGCACGCTCTCGGCGAGCTCCGCCATCATGTCCTTGATCACGTCGGCGACCGCGCGCTGCTCGTTCATGCGACCCACGATCTGCCCGACCGGTGAGGTCAGGAGCTCTCTGGCGCGCGAGCCTTCGGCGTCGGCGAAGCGGTGGATGCGCGTCGTCGCGTCCGCATTGAGCATGAACTGGAGCGGCATCGGCAATGGGCCGGGCGATTTGGGCCCGTCCCATTCCTCGGTCCAGGCGCTCTTGAGAAAGCGCGCGGGCTTTCCGGTCCAGGAGCGCGTGCGCACGGTGTCGCGCGAGCCCGCGGCCAGGAGCTTCTCGACCACGGCGGGGTGGACGTCGGTCTCCTTGGTCGTGAGCCACACCGAGCCGGTCCAGGCGCCCTCGGCGCCGAGCGCGAGCGCGGCCGCGATCTGGCGACCGCAGCCGATGCCGCCCGCCGCGAGGACGGGGGTCGGCGAGATGGCGTCCACGATCTCGGGGACGAGGACCATCGTGCTCACCTCGCCCGTGTGGCCGCCGGCCTCGTGGCCCTGCGCGATGACGATGTCCACGCCCGCCTCGACCTGCTTTCGGGCGTGCTTGACGCTGCCCGTGAGCGCCGCGACCTTGACGCCGCGCTGGTGGGCTTTTTCGATCACGTCCGGCGGCGGGGGGCCGAGCGCATTGGCGAGCAGCTTGATCGGGTGCTCGAGGGCGACGTCCACCTGCGGGCGCGTGCGGGCGTGGGTCCAGCCGAGCAGGCTCTCGTAGGCGCTCTCACCCTCGGGGAGCTTCGGCACCTGGTAGCGCTCGAGCAGCTCCTCGATCCACGCGCGGTGCGCGGCCGGGAGCATCTTCTCGAGCACGCCCTTGTCGAGCCCGCCCTGCTCCGAGCCCTGGTAGGAGGCCGGCATCACGACGTCGACCCCGTAGGGCTTGCCCTCGACGTGCGCGTCGATCCACTTGAGGTGCCGTTCGAGCTCCTCGGGCTCGTAGGCGATGGCGCCGAGGACGCCCATTCCACCGGCCTTGCTGACGGCCGCCACGACCGCGGGGGCCTTGGAGAACGCGAAGAGCGGGAGCTCCAGGCCGAACATGTCACATATTCGTGTACGCATACGTCAGGCGCCTTTCGACAGGAGGTTCCCGAGGCGCTCGAGCTCTGCGCTGGCGCCGCCGAGCTGGAGCTCGATCTGCTTGGCCCACAGGTAATGGCGGTGCAATGGATAATCGCAGTCGAAGCCCATGCCACCGTGGAGGTGCTGCGCGGCGGCGAGGACCAGGTGGCCGGCTTCCGCGGCCCAGTAGGTCGCGACCGCGACCTCGCGCGTCGCTATCTCGCCGGCCGCCAGTCGGAGCGCAGCCTGCCACGTGGCGAGGCGGCACGCTTCGACCTGGATGTAGGCGTCGGCGGCGCGCTGGGCCACGGCCTGGAAGGTGGCGATCGGGCGATCGAATTGCTGCCGCGTCGTCGTGTATTCGGCGGTGAGCTTGAGGGCGCGCGCGATGACGCCGGTCTGCAGCGCCGCGAGGGCGACGCGCCCGTGGTCGGCCATCCAGTCGAGGACCTCGCGACCGCGCGTGGGCTCGGCGAGCACGTCGTCTGCGCCCACCGGGGCGGCAGAGAGGCGCAGGCGCGCCTGGGGCTCGCCGCTCGTGGCGGTCTGCGGCTCGAGCGTCACGCCCTTGCCGCGTGGATCGACCAGGAAGACCCCGACGCCCTCGGGCGTTCGTGCCGGGACGAGGATGCGCGTCGCGAGCGCGGCCGCGGGGACGCAGTCCTTGAGGCCGCCGAGGACGAAGCCCGGACCCGTTCGCGTCGCGGTGGTCGCCAGCTCGGCCGGCCCGTCGCTGCCGAGCTCGAACAGCGCCGCCGACAGGAGGGTCTCCCCGGCGGCCACGCCCGGCAGCCAGCGCTTGCGCTGGGCGTCGGTGCCAAAGCGCGCGATCGGCAGGGCGCCGAGCGCGAGCGTCGCCACGGCCGGCACGGGCGCGACGTTCCGGCCGACCTCCTCGAGCACCAGGCAGAGCTCGAAGAAGCCAAGGCCTCCCTCGTTGCCCGGCTGCGCGATCTCGCAAAGGCCCGCCCTGGCCAGCGTCTGCCAGAGCTCGCGGTCGAACCAGTCGCCTGCCTCGAGCGCGCGCAGGCGCTCGGGCGTCGTCCGCTCGGCGAGGATCCGCGCCGCCAGCGTCCGCAAGGCCTCTTCGGATTCCGAGAGTGCGAAGTCCATCGAGCTCTCCTGCTGCTAGCGCGCCGCGCGGGGCATGCCGAGCCCCACGGTCGCGATGATGTCGCGCTGCACCTCGTTGGTGCCGCCGCCGAAGGTGAGGACCAGGGTCGCGCGCGAGTAGCGCTCGAGCCGGCCCGAGAGCACTGCGCCCGCCGATCCGGGGCGCAATGCGCCTGCCGCGCCCAGGATCTCCATGAACAGTCGATACGCCTCGACATTGAGCTCGGTCGAGAACACCTTGACTGCGGAGGCCTCCTCGGGCGGCAGATGGCCGCGGCCGATGTTCCAGGCCTGGCGCCAGTTCCAGAGCTTGACGATCTCGAGCTTGGCGTGGATCTTGGCCAGGTTCGCGCGCACCCAGGGCCGGTCGAGCACGCGCCGGCCATCGGGACCGCTGGTGGCGCGCGCCCACGCGGTGACCTCGTCGAGGAAGCGACCGATGGGGCCAGTCGGGCACAGCGCGACGCGCTCGTGGTTGAGCTGGTTGGTGATGAGCCGCCAGCCCTCGTTCTCGCGACCGACCAGCATGGATGCCGGCACGCGCACGCCGTCGTAGAAGGTCGCGTGCGTGTTGTTGCCACCGAGGGTCCGTAGCGGCGTCATGGTCACCCCCGGCGCGCGCCGGTCGACGATGAAGATCGAGATGCCCTTGTGCTTGGGCGCGTTCGGATCGGTGCGAACCGCGAGCCAGATGTAGTCCGCATAATCGGCGCAGCTCGTGAAGATCTTCTGGCCATGGATGACGAAATGATCGCCGTCTCGCTCCGCGCGGGTCTTGAGCGACGCGAGATCCGTGCCGGCGCCGGGCTCGGTGTAGCCGATCGCGAAATGGAGCTCGCCGCGCACGATGCGGGGCAGAAAGGCTGTCTTCTGCTCGTCGGTGCCGTACTTGATGAGCGTCGGACCAACGGTATTGAGGGTCAGAAACGGGATCGGAAAGCCCGCCCGCTGCACCTCGTCGAAGAAGATGAACTGCTCGATCGGGCTGCGCGCCTGGCCGCCCCACTCCTTGGGCCAGCCAATGCCGAGCCAGCCGTCCTGGCCCATCTGCTTGAGCGCCCGGTGGTAGAGCGGTCCGCCGCCCTCGCTGCCGGCCATCTCGGCCTGCGTGTCGGCGTCGAGGAGCCGCTCGAAGTAGGTGCGCAGCTGGGTCTTGAGTGCGCGCTGCTCGGGAGTGTAATCGAGGTGCAAGCGAGGCTCCTACGCTGGAGGTTTCGACCACAGGGCGCCGGCGTCGACGCGCACGAAGACGGCGTCGGCCTCGGCCGCCAGCTCGCCGGCGGCCAGCAGGCGTGCCGAGAGCGCGCATTGTCGCCCACGCTCCTCGCCCGGCACGGCCTCGATCCGGATGGGTGTCTCGATCGGCGTCGGTCGCCGGTAATGGACGGTCAAGCGGCCCGTGACGCTGGGGATGCCCCGGTGCAGCTGGAGAAAGCCGAGGACCTGATCGATGGCCGCGGCCACCATACCGCCGTGCACCCAGCCCGGCGCGCCCTCGTACGAGGGCGAGAAGACGAGCTCGCCAATCGCCGTCCCGCCTTCCACGAAGAGCCGCATGGGTGGCGCGAGGGGATTCGAGTGTCCGATCAAGACACCACGGTCGGCGTACTGGCGCGGATCGTCGGTCTGCCAGCCATCCTTCATCGCCCCGAAGTAGGTCTTGTCGGGCTGCGCTCGCATCGGTGACAGCGCCTCTTCGACCAGCCTGGCGGCTGCGCCGAGAATCTCCTCGGACGCGTCGGCGCGCACGCAGCGTTCCGACAGGGCTCGCAGGGCGGCCGCCAGGCGTCGCCGCTGGCGCCAGGCACCCGCTGGCACCTCGGCGGGCAGCTGCCACGCCTCCTCGATGCGTGCGAGGCCCTCCTTCAATGGCTTCCTAGCGCAATCGATTTGGCCCAGCGGTAATCAGGCTTGCCGCTCGGGTGACGCACCACCTGCTCGACGAGGTGCAGCTCGCGCGGGACCTTGTAGCCGGCGATCTGCTTTCGCAGGGCCGGATCGAGCGCCGCCAGCGTCGGGCGGAAGCCCGGCCGTGGCTGCACGATGGCGGCCACGCGCTCGCCCCAGCGTGGGTCGGGCACCCCTACCACGACCGCATCGAGCACCTCCGGATGGGCCTTGAGCGCCTGCTCCACCTCCTCCGGAAAGACCTTCTCGCCACCGGTGTTGATGCAGACCGCGCCGCGCCCGAAGACGGTGATGCGGCCGTCGGCCTCGATCGTGGCGAGGTCCCCCGGGATGACCCAGCGCACGCCGTCCAAGGCGACGAAGGTCTGCGCCGTCTTTTCCGGGTCCTTGTAATATCCGAGCGGGACGTGACCGGAACGCGCGAGCTTGCCGATCGTCCCCGAGCCGGGCGTGATGGGCTTGCCGTCGTCGCCGAGCACCGTGCTCGTGGCGTCCATGGAAAACCGCGGCGCCGACGGGCCCTCGCCGGTGGGGCTATCGTAGACGGTGCCCTGGTGGCCGGTCTCGCTGGCGCCGAAGTTGTTCAGGATCATCGTGTCCGGAAGGCGCGCCTTGAGCGCCTCGAGCACGGTGCGCGAGAGCACCGCCCCCGCAGACGCGATGACGAAGAGGGACGAGGTATCGAAGCTCGCGCCGGGCTCGGCGAGCGCTTCCGCGATCGGTCGCGCCATCGCGTCGCCGACCAGCGTGATGGTCGTGACCCGCTCGCGCGCGACCAGCTCGAGCACGGTGCGCGGCGAGAAGCTGCGCCCGGGTGCGATGACGCACTTGCCCCCGGAAAAGAGCGCGATCCACGCGGCCCATTGCGCGGCCCCGTGGATGAACGGCGCCGCCGGCAGGATGTTGAGGGCCGCCCCCTCGCGGACGACGTCGGCGAGCTCCTCGGGCCGCCCGATGGGGTCGCCGCCGGGCCGGCCGCCCTGCAGGCCCGCGTAGAACATGTCCTCGTGGCGCCAGAGGACCCCGCGGGGCATTCCGGTCGTGCCGCCGGTGTAGATGATGTAGAGGTCGGAGCCCGAGCGCGCGGGGAAGTCGCGCACGGGCGAGCCCGCGGCCAACGCGTCCTCGTAATCGACCGCGCCGGGCAGCGCGCCGTCGCCGGTCGTCTCGTCGGCGACGCGGACCAGGAGTCGCAGCGTGGGCACTTCCGCGGCGATCGCCGCCACCTGCTCAGCGAGGCTCGTGTTGAAGAGCAGCGCCTTGATGTCCGCGTTCGTGCACAGGTAGCGCAGCTCGTCGGCGACGTAGCGGTAGTTGATGTTGACCGGCACCGCGCGCAGCTTGAATGCCGCCAGCATGGCCTCGATGAACTCGTGGCCATTGAAGAGGTAGAGGCCAATGTGGTCACCCGGGCCGATCCCGCGCGCGGAGAGCGCGTGCGCGAGGCGATTGGCCCGCGTGTCGAGCTCGGCGAAGGTGAGGCGCTTGTCGCCCGAGACGACCGCGTCCCGGTCGCCGATGGCGTCGGCGATGGATTCGTACAGATCTGCAATGTTGAATTCCATGGGTCCTCGAATGCCCGTCAGGGCCGCTCGCTGCCGACGATCCACATGGCGAAGAACTGCGAGCCTCCGCCGTAGGCGTGCCCGAGCGCAACCTTCGCCCCATCTACCTGATGCTCGCCTGCCTGTCCGCGCACCTGCATGGCCGCCTCGGCAAAGCGCAAGAGACCCGAGGCGCCGATGGGATTGGTGCACAAGACGCCCCCCGAAGGATTGACCGGCAGCGCCCCGGAGAAAGCGGTCTCTCCGCCCGCCGTCATGCGCCAGCCCTGGTTGAGCTCGGCGAACCCGAGGTTCTCCATCCACATCGGCTCGAACCAGGAGAACGGCACGTAGATCTCCGCGACGTCGATCTGTCGCTTCGGATCGGTGATGCCGGCCTCACGGTAGAGCGCGGCGGCGCAATCGCGCCCGGCGCGGGGATTGACCTGATCGCGGCCCGCGAACATGGTGGGCTCGCTGCGCACGGCCGTCGCGTGGATCCAGGCCGGCTTTCGCGGCGCCGTCCGGGCGGCGTCTTCGCTGGCGAGCACCACGGCGCACGCGCCATCGGAGGACGGGCAGGTCTCGAGGTAGCGGATGGGCTCCCAGAGCATCTGCGACTTCCGCACCGTCTCGGCATCGATCCCCTGCATGTGGAGGTGCGCAAACGGGTTCTTCAGGCCGTTGTGACGGTCCTTGACCGCGACCTGGATGCCGATGTCGTCGGGCGCGCCCGAGCGCCGCATGTAGGCACGGATGAGGGGGGCGAAGTAGCCGCCTGCGCCCGCCAGATGGGGCGGCTGAAATGGCATCTTCGGCGAGAGCGCCCACATGGCGTCGCTCTCCGACTGCTTCTCGAACGCCACGGCGAGGACGCGCCCATGGACGCCGCCGTGGACCAGGTGCGCCGCCACGACGCCGGTCGAGCCGCCCACGCTGCCGGCGGTGTGCACGCGCAGGATGGGCTTGCCGACGGCGCCGAGCGCGTCTGCGAGGTAGAGCTCGGGCATCATGATGCCCTCGAACATGTCGGGGGCCTTGCCGATCACCACCGCGTCGATGTCGCGCCAGCCGAGCCCGGCGTCCTCGAGCGCGCGCAGGGCGGCCTCACGCACGAGTCCCGGCAGCGAGACGTCACCCCGCTTGGCGGCGTGCTTGGTCTGCCCGATGCCGATGATGGCGCATGCACGACCCATTAGGGCTGCCCTTCTGCATCGAGGACGCACACGAGGTTTTGCTGCAGGCAGGGTCCGCTGGTCGCGTGGGCGACCGCCCGATGGGCGCCGCCATCCAGGATGCGCTGCGCCGCCTCACCGATGCGCACCAGACCCGCGGCCATGAGCGTGTGTGCGGCGAGCGCACCGCCCGACGGGTTGATGGTCACCCCGGGACCGAGCCGGAGCGCGTCGCGCAGGATGAGCTCCTGGTGCGAAAATGGCGCGTAGAGCTCGGCCAGATCGACGGGGCGCGCGTGGACCCCGGCCCGCTCGGCCGCGAGCTCGGTGGAGGGCGAGCGCGTCAGATCCCGCACGCCGAGGGACTGCGCCTCGATGCGGTGGTCGATGCCCGTGATGAAGGCTGGTCGTGGACAGACGCGTCTCGCGAGATCGCCCGCCGCGAGCACGATCGCGACCGCTCCGTCGGTGATGGGGGGGCAGTCATGGCGACGGAGCGGCGCGACCGAATAGGCGGCCGCGAGGAGCGCGCCGGGATCGAAGTCGCCCCGCACCTGCGCATTGGGGTTGTCCTTGGCGGAGCGACGATTGCGCGCCGCCACCTCGGCGAAGTCACGCTCGGTGTAACGTCCCGAGTCGAGCAGCGCCCGTGCTTGCAGCGCCGCGAGGCTCACCGGATCGGGCCAGAGGGGCGCCACCAGGAAGGGATCGAGCTGCTGGCACAGGACGTCCCCGAGATCGCCGAGGGACGACTTTCCGAAGGCGTAGACCAGGGCCGAGTCGATGTCACCGCATTGCAGCCGCACCCACGCCTCGTGGAGCGCAAAGGCACCATCCATCTCCACGTGCGACTCGGCAATGGGTGGCCACGGCGCGACCGCATCGAGCGCGCTGACGAACGAGAAGGGCCGGCCGATCAGGTAGTCGCTCGAGCCCGAGCAGACGAACCCGATGTCGCGCCGCGCGATGCCCGCCCTGCGCAAGGCCTCGGTGACCACGGGCGCCACGAGCTCGATCTCGTCGTGCTCCTGGTCCCGCCGGACCGCGGGCGATTGCGCGAAACCCACGACGGCCACCGCGCGCATCACAGGTGCTCCTGGAAGCTCTCGAAGGCGGCGTCGGGCTCGCCGGTCGGGCGGAAGTGCAGGATGCTCTCGAGGGTCGGCCGGCGCGCCTCGGGCGGCGCCCAGACGGGCTCGACCCGCAGCCCCATGCGCACGCCGGAGGCCGGGATCTCCTGGATGAGGTGGAAGATGGCAATGTCGGCGCCGTCGAGCAGGATCGAGGCGGCGACGTACGGCAGCTCGAGCACCCGGCCCTCGTACGGAATGTTCACCACGCAGAAGGTGGTCACGGTGCCCCGCTGCGAGAGCACGACCTCGTCGCGGGTCGGCACGGCGCAGGTCGGGCAGGCGCCCCGCGGTGGCACGTAGACCTTCCGGCAGTCGGGGCAGCGCTCGCCGACCAGGCGCCCCTCGACGACATGCCGAAGAAACCGGGCCTGCGCGGAGCTCGCGGTGATCGTGTAATCGAGGCGTACCGGCGTGACGAGGGTCTTGATGGGCTCGCTCATGGGCGCGCTCCGTCGGCCTCGGGCTCGAAGCACGCGATGTCGGAGATGGCGCCCTTGCGCTCGCTCTGCCAGCGCACGCGAACCCGCATTCCGGTCTTCATGCGGGCGGGTTCGCCGCCGTCCACGCAATGGAGCAGCGCCGTGTCGGCGCCGTCCAGGCGGATGAGCGCCCACGCAAACGGCCGGCTCAATGGATGTCGTGGCCTCGGCGTCATCACCCACGACCAGGTGGTGACCACGCCCGCCTGGCCGACCTCGACCAGCTCGCGCACGGCCTCGCCGCTCGCCGGATCGTACTCGGCGGGCGGCACCATCACGCGTCCGTCGGGCAGACGTGCGCCCTCGATGCGGCCGTCGCGCAGGGCCGCGAGGAAGCGCCCGAGGATCGGGCCGGTGCTGCGCCGGTAGGCGTATTCGAGGACGTAGGGAGCGGAGAGGACGCCGGACACGGCTTATCCGAGCAGCAGCGAGAAGTAGAATTTCTCGTCCACGGTGGCCGGCTCGCCGACGTGGATGTGCTTGAGCTGCTGGTACTCGGCCAGGCCCCACGGGCCGAGCTCGCGCCCGAACCCGCTCTGCTTGTAACCGCCGAACGGGAACTTCGGGTTGATGAGGTGGTAGTCGTTGACCCAGACCGTGCCGGCCTCGATGCGCCGCGCCAGGCCGAGCGCGCGCGCCGTATCGCGCGACCACACCGCCGCGCCCAGGCCATACGACGTGTCATTGGCGATCGCGAGCGCCTCTTCTTCGGTCTTGTAGGGCAGGATCGACACCACCGGGCCGAAGATCTCCTCCTGGCAGATGCGCATGTCATTGCGCGCGCCCACGAAGATGGTCGGCTCGAAGTAGTAGCCCTTGTCGAGACCTGCCGGGCGATTGCCGCCGAGCCGAATCTTCGCACCTTGCTCGAGGCCGAGGCCCACGTAGCGGCGCACGTTGTCGAGCTGTGCCTTCGAGATGAGCGGACCCATCGTGGTCTCGGGATCCATGGGATCGCCGACCTTGATGCCCTTCGAGCCCGCGACCATGAGGTCCACGAACTGGTCGTGCAGCTTGGCGGGTACGAGCACGCGCGTGCCGGACTCGCACACCTGACCGCCGTGGAAGAACGTGGCGAAGAGCGCACCGCGGGCGGCGCACTCGAGGTCGGCGTCCTCGAGGATGATGTTGGGGCTCTTGCCGCCGAGCTCGAGCGTGAGCTTCTTGAGCTGGCCGGCGGCGGCCTCCATCACGCGCTTTCCGACGGCCGTGGAGCCGGTGAACGAGATCTTGGCGATGCCCGGGTGCGCGACGAGGGCCGCGCCGAGATCCGGCTCCGGCCCCGTGACGACGTTGATCACGCCTGCGGGCACGCCAGCCTGCGTGCAGATCTCCGCGAGCGCCAGCGTCGACACCGGCGTGTACGGCGAGGGCTTGACGACGACCGAGTTGCCCGCGGCGATCGCGGGGGCGATCTTCCAGGAGGCCGCGGCCATCGGGAAGTTCCAGGGCAGGATGCAGCCGCAGACGCCGAGGGGCTCTTTGCGGATCAAGTTCCGGCTCGGGACCGGGACGCTCTCTTCGTGGACCTCCTCCTCGACCATGGCCTCGAGGATGGCGGCGTATTCCATGAACGTCTGCGCCGTGGCCGGGATGTCGGCCATGTTGGCCTTGCGGATCGGGCCGCCGCCGTCCTGCACCTCGAGCAGCGCCAGCTCGTCGGAGCGCGCGAAGATGACCCCGGCGATCTCGCGCAGGATGTTGGCCTTTTCGACCGCGGGCTTTTCCCGCCAGCCGGACTTCTCGAAGGCGCGGCGACCAGCCGCGACCGCGTCGTCCACGTCCTCGCGCCCGGCAGCCGCGACGTGCGCCCACGGCTCCTCGGTTGCGGGGTTGATCGTCGGCGCCACGCGCCCACTGCGCGCAGCCCGCCACTGTCCGTCGATGAACAGACCGAAGTCCTTCATGGGCACCCCTTGCGCCGCGCTGTGGCCGGCGATGAAAAAACGATGAAGAGGATCGCTACGCGGTCAGCGGGCCGGCCGGAAGAATCTGCTGCATCTTCATCGCCATCGGGATCTGGCCGCTGACCTTCATCTTGCCGCTCATGAACGCCATGCGGCCGTCGAGCTTGCCATTGGCCATCTTGACGTACTCGTCGCCCGTCATCTTGAGGACGACCGTCGGGCTGGTGTGCGCGCCCTCGATCACCGTCATGGCGCCGTCCTTGACGACCACGTGGTACGTGCCGCCACCGTCACCCGACAGCTCGAATTGAAAGATCGCGTCGATTCCCCCGGCGTTCTGCGCCTGGAAGCGGCGGGGCAGGGTCTCGAAATACTCTTTCACGGTGGTCACCATCATGCTCTCCTCCGGAATAGAACACGTTCTACCCCTGGCCGAAACGAGTGTCAAGGTCGGTCGCGCAATGCGTGCGGGTAGGCCACCCGCACGCCGCGTCTCACATCGGGAACTTGCCGAGCAGGTGCCCGCCGTCGACCACCAGCAGGCTACCGGTCACGAAATCCGACATCGGGCTCGCGAGGAACAGCGCCGCGCGTGCCACTTCATCCGGTTGCCCGGCGCGCCGTAGCGGCAGCCGCGCCGCGTATTTGCCGCGCTGCTTGTCGGCCACCTCGGGCGAGACGCCGAGCAGGCTCAGGAAGGACTGGGTGCTCGATTTCATGCCCGGAGTCTCGATACCGCCCGGCGCCAGCGCATTGACGTGGATGCCGAAGGGCCCGAGCTCGAGGGCCATCGCCTTGGTCATGGCCACGACGCCCGCCTTCGAGGACGCGTAGTGCGTCAGAAAGCCGATCGGCTGGAGCGCCTCCACGGAGGCGAGGTTGATGATCTTGCCGCCGCGCCGCTGCTCGAGCATGCGCTTGGCGGCCGCCTGCGCGTGGAAGAAGGCGCCCTTCAAGTTGAGCGCCATCACCCGGTCCCACAGCGCCTCGGTGATCTGCGCCACGGGGGCAAACGGGAACACGCCGGCGTTGTTCACCAGGATATCGAGGCCGCCGAATTGCGCGACCGCGTGGGCGACCAGGCGCTCCGCATCCGCGGGCAGCGAGGCGTCCGTCTGGAGCGCAGACACGGCGCCGCCTTCGGCGCGGATGGCCTCGGCCGCCGCCGCGACGGCCTCGGCGTCGATGTCGCTCAGCACCACGTTGGCGCCGGCCTCCGCGAAGCGCGCCGAGATGGCCTGGCCAATGCCGCGAGCGGCGCCGGTCACGACCGCCGTCTTGCCCTTCAGATCCACGAGCGAGTGCAGGGACGGGTTCACGCGGTCACCTCTTCCTGGGGAGCCTCGGACGGGAGCTGCGGGTAGAACTGCCGTACCCATTTCCTGAACAGGCCAATGGGTCCGTCGCCGTCACAGAGCACTGGCCGCTCGATGTACCGCTTGTGCTCCCAGATCACGATGTCCTGCTCGAGCTGCCGGGACACCTCGCGGATGAATGCGGCGCCGACGTTGCTGGTGACGCCCTCGACGGCGTGCTTCTTCACCGCGAAGGTGAAGCGCACGTCCACGTAGTCCGGGTCGATGGAGGTGACGGAGCTGATGAGCAGGGTCTCCACCAGGCCCGTGAAGCGGGTCGTGGTGAAGCCGAAGCCGTAGGAGTTGACCTCGACCTGCCCGTCCACCTTGCCCGCGGGGGTCTTCATGACCGTGGTCGACTTCATGTGGAAGTGCTGGCCATTGACGGTCGCATTGGCGACCGGATGGTTCTGCGTGCGGTGCACGTAGAGGAAGTGCGCCGAGTCGACGGAATTCTCCGCCATCTCCTGGGCGCGGGTCTTGACCTTCCAGCGGCGCTTCTCGTACGCGGTCCAGGTGGCATCGCCGTACTCGGGCAATGCGGGAATCTGCCAGGTGGGCGCCGCGCCGAGCGCGTGGTACCAGACGTAGATCATCCCGTTCTGCTCGCTGACGTGCCACGGCCGGACGCTCGCCTTGGGCGGGATCTTCTTGGCGTAGGGCAC
>JAHFDS010000224.1 GCA_023248855.1 Myxococcales bacterium | reverse complement strand
GGCGGCGCGGCCGGCGGGGGCATGGGCTCGGGCGGCTCCGGTGGCGCGGCTGGCGACGGCGGCGGCTCGGGGCTGCGCTGCCCGGGAACCCAGGTGCCCTGCGGACCAGGCGGCGTCGATCCCAGCCGGTGCCCGGCCGACACCTTCTGCGTCACCGGCTGCTGCATCCCGACGATCGGCTGACCGGGATTGCCCCTGAGGTACTCTGCCTGGCATGCCCGCCACCTCGCTCGAGCAGATCGTCAGCCTGGCCAAGCGCCGCGGCTTCGTCTTCCCCTCGTCCGCCATCTACGGCGGCCTCGGCAGCACGTGGGACTACGGCCCGCTCGGCGTCGAGCTCAAGAACAACGTCAAGCGTGCCTGGTGGAAGTCGGTGGTCCACGACCGCGACGACATGGAGGGCCTCGACGCAGCGATCCTCATGAATCGCCTGGTCTGGCGGTACTCCGGCCACGAGGCGACGTTCTCGGATCCGATGACGGACTGCCGCGCCTGCAAGTCGCGACACCGCGCGGACCAGCTGTTTTCGGCGCAGCAGCAGCGTGACCCGAAGGGTCTTCCGGAGATGAACGCCGCGCTCGCGGCGCGTGAGCTCAGCTGTCCGCGCTGCGGATCGAAGGACCTCACCGAGGCGCGACCGTTCAACCTGATGTTCCGCACGACCGTGGGCGCCGTGGACACGGGCGACGACGCGGGCCTAGCGTACCTTCGTCCGGAGACCGCGCAGGGCATCTTCGTCAACTTCCAGAACGTGCTCGACACCATGCGCAGGAAGCTCCCGTTCGGCGTGGCGCAGATCGGAAAGGCCTTCCGGAACGAGATCACGCCCGGCAATTTCACGTTCCGGACGCGCGAGTTCGAGCAGATGGAGATCGAGTACTTCGTGCGCCCGGGCGAGGACGAGGCGGCGCACCAGCGCTGGATCGACGCGCGCACGAGGTGGTACCAGGACCTCGGCCTCCGGGCGGAGAACCTGCGACAGCGCGAGCAAGCGCGGGAGGAGCTCGCACATTACGCCAAGCGCTGTGTCGATCTCGAATATCGATTTCCAATGGGCTGGAGCGAGCTCGAGGGCATCGCGAACCGAACGGATTTCGACCTCAAGGCGCACAGTCGCAGCGAGCAGAACCCGGACGCGGTGGGCGAGCTGCGCTACTTCGATCAGGAGCAGAAGAAGCACATCGTGCCCTACGTCATCGAGCCTTCTGCGGGCGCGGACCGCGCGACGCTGGCCTTTCTCTGCGACGCCTACGACGAGCTGCTCACGAAGGAGCCGCCCGCGGACGAGGTCGGCAAGCTGCGCGAGCAGGTGGCGAGCTTCGTCAAGTCGGTGGCGAAGCGCGACGGGCTCGACGCCGCGGTCAAGGCGCGGCTGGTCGGAGCTGGAGAGCGCCTGGCCGAGGGCCTTCCGGGCACGTTGCCCGAGCTGATCGCGCTCGGCGACGACGACGACGCCAACCGCATCGAGGTCTGGAAGAAGGTGCGGGGCCTGGCCGACAAGCTCGGCGAGGAGTACACGCGCACGGTGCTGCACCTGCACCCGCGGCTGGCGCCGGTCACGGTCGCCGTCTTCCCCCTCAAGAAGAACGAGCCGCGCCTGGTGGAGATGGCGCGCGGTATCAAGCGCGAGCTGCAGGACGGGGGCTTGCGCGCCGTCTACGACGACACCGGCGCCATCGGCAAGCTGTACCGCCGGCAGGACGAGATCGGCACGCCGTTTTGCATCACCGTCGATTTCACGAGCCTCGACGACGGCACCGTCACGGTGCGCGATCGCGACACCATGAGCCAGGATCGCGCGCCGCGCACCGAGCTGGCCGGCGCCCTGCGTGGACGAATGGGCTGACCTCGTTGCAATCTCGGTGGATTCTCGGCAAGGTGCACGCATGATCTTGCTCAACCCGAGGCACCACAGCCGCAAGTACCCCGACGCCCGCTCGACCGAGGTCATGAAAAAGACCATCGAGTTCTTCGAGCGGAAGGGGAAGATCAGGCTCGAGAACGACTACTACGCGCACGGCTGGTACGCCGACTTCCTCGAGTTCGTCGCCAAGGAGCGCATCTTCGCGACGATGGCGACGCCGGCTGGGGTCCTTCCGGCCGGAAAGGGCGCACCCGACGCGCGCTGGGACACCTGGCGCATCTGCGAATTCGCGGAGATCCTCGGGTTCTTTGGCCTGCAGTACTGGTACACGTACCAGGTCTCCGTGCTCGGCCTCGGGCCGATCTGGCAGAGCAAGAACGAGGCATTGCGGCAAAGGACGGCGAGGCTGCTCGCGGAGGGTGCCATCTTCGCCTTTGGCCTGTCCGAGAAGGAGCACGGCGCCGACATCTACTCGACCTCGATGTCGCTCGAGCCGCAGGCCGACGGGACGTACCGCGCCAATGGCCGCAAGTACTACATCGGCAATGCCAACAAGGCCGCCATCGTGTCGACCTTCGGCAAGATCCAGGGCACGGGCGAGTACGTCTTCTTCGCCGTCGACTCGCAGCACCCCAAGTTCGAGTGCGTCAAGAACACGGTCGCCAGCCAGAACTACGTGGCGGAGTACGCGCTGCACGACTACCCGGTCACCGAGGCCGATCTGCTCGAGCGCGGGCAGGAGGCCTGGGACGCCGCGCTCAACACCATCAACATCGGAAAGTACAACCTCGGCTGGGCGTCGATCGGAATGTGCACGCACGCGCTCTACGAGGCCATCGACCACGCCAGCGGCCGGCGCCTCTACAACATGGCTGTCACCGACTTCGGGCACGTCCGCCAGATGTTCGTCGATGCGTATTCGCGCCTCGTGGCCATGAAGCTGTTCGCGCTGCGCGCCGCGGACTACATGCGCTCCGCAACGGCGGATGACCGTCGCTACTTGCTCTATAACCCCATGGTCAAGATGAAGGTGACCACCCAGGGCGAGGAGGTCATGAACCTGCTCTGGGACGTCATTGCCGCCAAGGGCTTCGAGCGCGACATGTTCTTCGCGCAGGCTGCGATCGACATCCGTGCGCTGCCCAAGCTCGAGGGCACGGTGCACGTCAACATCGCCCTCATCGTGAAGTTCATGCCGAGCTTCTTCTTCTTCCCCGCGGAGCTGCCCGAAGTCCCGCGTCGCGACGACGCCGCGAACGACGATTTCCTGTTCCACCAGGGCCCGGCCAAGGGGCTCTCCAAGATCCGCTTCGCGGATTACAAGCGCGCCTTTGCCGGATTCGACCTGCCCAATGTGAAGCTCTTCCTCGAGCAGGCCGAGCTCTTCAAGGCGATGCTCGCGAGCGCGCCGCCCACCGAGGCGCAGCAGAAGGACATCGACTTCCTGCTCGCGGGCGGCGAGCTCTTCGCGCTCGTGGTGTATGCACAGCTCATCCTCGAGAACGCGAAGATCTACGGCCTCGAGAACGCGCTAGTCGACCAGATCTTCGACTTTCTGGTGCGCGACTTCTCGAAGGTCGCGCTCGGCCTCCACCAAAAGCCAAGCAGCACCGAGGCGCAGATGAAGCATTGCCTCGGGATGCTCCGAAAGCCCGCGGGTGATCCCGCGCGCTACGAGGCCGTGTGGAGCGAGGTCCTCGCCCTGTGCGGGGCCTACCAGATGAACCCCTGAGCGTCATGCCCTTGCGAAGACTCCTCGGCAGCCTGCGCGACGCGCACGACATCCTGCGCCACACGCGGAGCGCACCCGAGGCGCTACGCGCGCTCGTGCCCGGGCTTTCGCGCCCGATCGTGCTCAACGAGACGTCTCGCGAGCCTGCGCCGCTGCCGCCGGGCGAGCTCGCCGAGCGCCTCGCGCGGCTCCGCCGGCGCCTCCAGACGGCGGTGCTGGATGCCGGCGGCCGGGCAAACTATGGCGCGCTGGCCCGCAGCGACACCTACGCCGAGCTCGAGGCCACGAGCGCGGCGCTGGCCCGCGCACACCTCTTGCTCGACACCGACGCCGAGCGCATCGCCTTCTGGATCAACCTCTACAACATTCTCACGCTGCACGGAGTGATCGCGCTCGGGATCGAGCGCTCGGTGATGGAAAAGCCCTCCTTCTTCGGGCGCGTCGCGTACCGGGTGGACGGCCACGTGCTCACGCTCGACGACATCGAAAACGGCGTCTTGCGCCGGAACGCGCCGCACCCCGTCACCGGGCGGACGCTCTTCGGCAAGAGCGACCCGCGCCGGGCGCTCTCGCCTGGGTCGGTCGATCCGCGCATCCACGCGGCCCTGGTGTGCGCCGCGCGCAGCTGCCCCCCGATCGCGCTCTACGACGCGCAGCACCTCGACGCGCAGCTCGAGGCCGCGAGCACCGGCTTCGTGGAAGGCGGCGTCGAGCTCTTGGCGCCAGGGCGCACCGTGCGACTACCGCTCCTGTTCCGCTGGTATGCGGCCGACTTCGGCGGAGAGGCGGGCGTCAAGGCCTTCGTGCTCCGGCATGCGGGCGAAAGGCGCGCGGCGCTCGAGCAGGCGTTCGCCGCCGGTCACGAGCTCGCCTACCAGCGCTACGACTGGCGTCTGAACGCCAGCTGATCGGCGTTGGAACTAGGGCCGGTAGCGACCGCCGACCTGGGTGCCGCCCGGCAAGACCGTGCCCCACAGGATCAGGTCGGTGCCGGTCCACACCGAAGTGACCTCCCCCGCGCCGGGCGCGCCGATGGTCGAGATAGACCGCCAGCGATCGCGGACGGGATCGTAGCGGCCACCCGGCGGCGTCCAGCTGGCGTTCCACACGACGAGCTCCGTGCCAGTCCACGCGGCTTCGGTCCCGTGAACCTGGTCGACCTCGCTGAGCGCCGTCCAGCGATCCGCCGCCGGCTCGTAGCGGGCCGTCGCGAAACCGCCGGTCGTCTCGCCACCGACGACGAACATGCCGCGATCGGTCCAGAGCGCGCTGTGCGAGACCCTGGGCGCCGGTGCATTGGCGGTCGTCATGGCGCGCCAGGTGTCCGTGCGCGGATCGTAGCGACCGCCCGTGTCCAGGGAGGGCGATGCGTCGTCCCGACCGCCCCAGATGATCATCTCGCCATTCGCCCACACCGCGCTGTGGAAGGCGCGTCCGGTGGGCGCACCGGCCCTCGAGGTTGCGCGCCAGGTGTCGGTGCGCGGATCGTAGCGACCGCCATTTTGACGATAGGGCGCGAACCCGCCGCCGCCCCAGATGATCATCTCGCTGCCGCTCCAGACGGCCGTGTGCCCGGTGGTGCTCGGCACCGTGGCGTCGACCGTCACGGGGGCCCAGGTGTCGGCGATGGGATCGTAGCGAGCCGAGAGGCGCGAGCCGCTGCCGAGGTCGCCGCCCCAGATGATCATCTCGCTGAGGGTCCACACGGCCGTGTGATAGCGCCGTGCCACCGGGGCGTTCGTCGGGCTCGTCGCCGTCCAGCTGTCGGCGCGTGGATCGTAGCGGCCCCCGGTGGCCTGAACGCCCGCGCTGGAGGCGCCGCCCCAGACGATCATCAGCTTGCCGGTCCACACGGCGGAATGGAACCGGCGCGGCGCGGGCGCGCGCTCGCTCGTGATGGGTCGCCAGCTGTCCGGCGGGACGTCGTCGGGCGGCCCGCCGTCGCCGGCGTCCGGTGCCGAGCCGGCATCGGGCATGAATCCGTCGCCCGCGCGCGCGTCGCGACCCGGAAGGCCAGCACAGGCCTCCCCGACGCGCAGGTGGCAATAGCCGTCGCTGCCGCATGCCGCGCCGTTCGGGCAGGCGCGGGCCGCGCCGCACGTGACCTTGCAGGGCGCAAGCTCGGCGCCATAGCAGGACGAGACGAGGGCGCAGAGGGTCAGAAGGCGGAGCACCACGACACCCATGCGCCGCCGCCCAATGGCGCAGCCGCGAGGGCCGGCGCTTCGCTGCCCTCGCGCCACCCGAGGGCATAGAGCAACGCGCCACCCACGAGCGCGGCTCCGCCCGCGACCCCCAAGATCTTCGCGCGCGTCGCGGCGCTCTGCCCGTCCGACTCGAGCGCCTGATAGCGCGCGGTCCACATGCCCCCTCGCTCGAAGAAGGTCGCGACCTCGTCCGACTTCGCGCGGGCGTCGAGGCCGTAGTAGAGGCCCGTGCCAAGCACCGCCACGCCGGCGCCGGCCACAAGGAGGCCGAAGATCCGCTTGGAGCGGCCGTGCGGCGCGCCCTCCGCGGCTGGCGATTCGCGCGGCGCAACCACCCGCACCGGCGGCATCCGCGTGGAAGGCGCCGGGGCCTGCGGCGTCGTGGGCGGGGACACCACCGGCACAGGCGCCGGGACGCAGCGCTGCATCTCGGCGATGAAGGCCTCGACCTTGGCGCGATTCCTGGCCGCCGGGCTCGCGCGCAGGTAGTTCCGATAGAAGGAGAGCGCCTCGACGCAGTCACCTTTGAGCCGGTAGGCCTGCGCGATGTTGAACAGGAACTCCGGCAATGGCATGAGCTCGTAGCCGGCCCGGCAGGCCTCGATCGCCTCGTCGTATTCGCGCAGGTCGTAATGCCGGTTCGCCTCCTCGTAGAGCCGGCGCGCACGTGCGGTCGTGTCGTCGCCGGGTGGCGTCTGGGCGAGCGCTCGCGCCCACGACAGGCTCAGGCAGACGGCCAAGAGAACGCGCACCCCGCGCACAGAAGGCCGCATCTACTTGCGCCCGAACGGATCGAGCATGGCGTCGTCATCCGTGCGCGAGGATCGTGGTGACGGCGCGGGGGGCGGCTCGGCTGGCGGCGAGGGCTTGGGCGCGACCGGCGCCGGGCCCGGGCGTGCCTTGCCACCAGCTCCGGCCGCTCGCTCCGTCAGCTTGAGGAGGCGCTCGGCCTCGGCGCGATTCGGGGAGCTCCTCGGGGCGACGCCCAGGAAGCGCCGGAGGTAGAGCGCGGCGCGCTCCTGGCGGTGGGCCTCACGGTGCGCCAGGGCGATCTCGAAGAGGAACTTGGGGTCCTGCTGGAGCAGGTAGCCGGCCTCCCATTCCCGGATGGCGTCGTCGAAGCGACGGAGGTCGAAGAGCGCCTGGCCCGAAAGGAAGCGCTGGCCGGCCGCGGCCGCTGGCTCACCCCCGCGGCCACTGGCCTCGCTCGCCTGCGACACGGGCGTGCGCTCGGCCGCCGACAGGAGGTGGGCGTCCCCCCCGACGCCGGCCTCGGTACCGACGAAGACCGAGGAGCCCCACCGCGCGAACACGACCAGCAGCAGCGCAACCACGGCGCCGAGCGCCGCGGGGACGGGCCAGCGGGGCCGAGTCGGCAGCGCTGCCCGGAGCTCGGACAGGAGCGCGCGCAAGGACAGGTGGCGCGCGACCGGGTCGACGGCGAGGCCGCGCGTGAGCAACCCGCGCAGCTTCCGGCTCACCCGCGCCTCGCGCGGCGGCTGCGTGATCTCGCCCTGGGTCACGCTGCGCTGCAACGCCGCCGTGCTCAGGCCCGAGAATGGGCGCGCCCCGTAGAGCGCCTCCCACAGGGCCACGCAGAAGGAGAACTGATCGGCCCGCGCGTCGGCCGGCTGCCCGAGGAATTGCTCGGGCGCCATGTAGGCCGGCGTCCCGACCACGGCGCCCGTCTGCGTGACGAGCAGCGGCGAGCCGGGATCGGCGGGCTGTGTGGCCGACCCCCACGCGCTGTCGGAGAGGCGTGCGAGGCCGAAGTCGGCGACGCGGACGCGGCCGTCATGACCCACAAGGACGTTGTCCGGCTTGAAGTCGCGATGGGTGATCCCGATCGCGTGCGCCGCCGCCAGTCCCTCGCCGGCGGCGAGGAACCGCTCGAGGACCTCGCGCTGCGACCGGCGCTGCTGCAGGAGCCAGTTGCCGAGCGTGACGCCGTCGACCAGCTCCATGACCACGAAGACGTGCCCCTCCGAGAGCCCGGCCTCGTGGACGCCGACCACGTTCGGGTGCGAGAGCCGCGCGAGCGCCTGCGCTTCGCGCAGCAGGCGTTCGGCCCCGGCGCCGCCGGCCGCTTCCGGCAAGAGCTTGATGGCCACCTTTCGCCCGAGCTGCGGATCCTGCGCCGCGTAGACCACACCCATGCCGCCCTCTCCGAGCCGGGACAGCACCACGAACCTGCCGACGCTCCGCGGCTGCCCCAGGGGCGTGCCCCGCGGCAACGCCGTGGTCATGAGCTCGGGGGGCACGGCAGGCTCCACCGTGCCGCCCTCCCCACCGGCGGCGCGC
The DNA here is from genome assembly GCA_023248855.1 of Myxococcales bacterium. Lineage (GTDB taxonomy): Bacteria > Myxococcota_A > Polyangia > JAHFDS01 > JAHFDS01 > JAHFDS01. The sequence goes on along the minus strand of JAHFDS010000224.1, from coordinate 4,771 downwards.
GCGCGCGTGGCCATCGCGACCACCCTGCGACAGTGGGCGCACACGTCGAGGTGCTCCTCGACGCGGGCGCTGTCCTCCCCGCCCAGCGTACCGTCGAAGAGCTGGCCGAGTGCGGTCTCGGTCAAGCAGTCCAAGGGCATCGATCATACCCGAGCCACCCGCGGGGATCGCCCTCAACGCAGACAGGTGCGGATGCTGAGATCCATCTGGCTTCGCACCAGCCGGATCAGGCTATCGACCTGCGCGTCATCTTCACCGAAGCGCGCGCGCAGAAGGCGCCGCGTCTCGCCGATGAGCTTGTCGCGACAGCGGCCGATCTGCCGTGCCACGGTCGAGCGATGCGCCCGCTGCAGCACGGCAATCTCGTCGATGTTGAGGCTCTCCACAAGGTGCAAGCGCAGGAGGTTGCGCTCACCCGCGGACAGCGACGCGAACGCCGCGTCGAAGGCCGCCTTGACGTCGTCGCGGTAGCGCGCCTTGAGCAGCTGCAACTCGACGTCGCCGCTCGCGACCGCGGCCAGGGTGTCCTCGTCCCCGGTGCTCGGCTGCTGGCCATGCTCGCGCATCACGTCGAGCGCCACGCGAACGGAGACCATCCGCACCCAGCCGCCAAGCGGGCCCTTGCCCGAGTAGCGCGCGATCCTGGGCGCTGGGCCGACGAGCAGCTTCTCGCGCACCCGCTGCGCGACCTCGTCGACGAAGCTGGCGTCGGTGCCGACGCGCGCAATGAACTTCGGCAGGTGCGCGAGGATCTCGCGCTCGAAGGCGGCGACCGCGGCGGGATCCCCCTTTGCCAGCGCGCAGGCGAGGTAGAGGTCATCGGCCGCGAGGGCCGCGAGCGCGCGGACCGGGTCGTCCGCGCCATCGATGGCGGCCTCGAGCCGGTCGCGGAACACCCCCGGGTCGAGCTGGACCCTCGGCCAGGCGGCGCGCGCGCCTGCAGTCAGCGCGGACAGGCGCTCGACGTGGCGGGAGGAGGAGCGCGGAGGCCTCGACATGTCCGGGTCCCAGCGTGCGAGGGTCGGCGCGGGTCGTCAAGTCGACCTGCGTCGGCTACCCTCCCGCCATGACCAGCGGGCACGTCGAGCGCGGCTTCGAGCCGCTGGCGCGGGAGCTCGAGCGCCAGATCCACAAGCTGGGCGGCGGAGCGGCGCTGTGCGTCTACCATGACGGCGCCTGCCTCGTGGACCTGTGGGGCGGCGTGCGCGACGACGCCGGGACGCCGTGGGCGCGGGACACGATGTGCGTGTCGTTCTCGACCACCAAGGGCGTGGCGTCGACGGCGCTCCACGTGCTCGCCGATCGCGGGCAGCTCGACTACGACGCGCCCGTCGCGCGGTACTGGCCCGAGTTCGCACGAGCAGGCAAGGAGCGCATCACCGTGCGCGAGGTGCTGTGCCATCGCGCCGGCCTTCACGATGTGCGAGGTCTCATCGACGACGCCAAGCGGCTGCTCGAGTGGGACACGATGGTCGACGCGCTGGCGGCGGCGCGACCGGCCCCGCCGCCCCCAGGCGCGAGCGCGTACCACGCGCTCACGTACGGCCACCTGGTCGGCGAGCTCGTGCGGCGCATCTCGGGACGCCCGCTGCCCGCCTTCGTCGCCGAGGAGATCGCAGGGCCGCTCGGGCTGGATGGCCTGTTCGTGGGCGCCCCCGAGGCCGAGCTGGCCCGAGCCGCACGGCTCCTCGGCAAGAAGGGTGCGCCCCGCGAGCAGGCGGAGGGCGCGCCCCGGCGCGCGGCGGCCCGGCGGCGACGGGCCGCGTTCGGCATGATCGAGCGCGTGTTGCGCCTGGTGGGCCACCCCTTCGAGGTCCGGCGGGTCGAGGAGGCGCTCGCCCCGCGCGGGATCGCGCGCCTCGACTTCTCCTCACCCGAGGTCCTCCGTGCCTGCATCCCTTCCGCCAATGGCCTCTTCACCGCGCGCTCCCTCGCGCGCATGTACGCCGCGCTCGCCTGCGACGGCTCTCTCGACGGCGTGCGCCTCGTCCGCCCCGAGACGGTCCGCCGAGCCACCGAGGTCCAGGTGCACGGCTTCGACCAGGTGATCGTCTTCAAGATGCGCTGGCGCCTCGGCTACCACCGCATCGGGACCTTCCGCGGCGTGCCGCGGCTCGCCTTCGGCCACTTCGGCTGGGGCGGCTCGGGCGCGTGGGCCGACCCTGCGCGACGTCTCGCCCTGGGCTACGTCGTCAATGCGGGCTCGGGCACGCCGATCGGCGATCTGCGCATCCTGCGGCTCAACACGATCCTGCTCGAGTGCCTGCGCAAGCACCGGGCGCGCCGAGGCTGAGCGATCCTGCTACCCGCGACCGAGCGCGCGGCCCACGCAGTCGAGCAGCGTGCGGCGGAGGATCGGCTTTCGCAGCATGTCGAACGCGCCGGCCTGCGAGGCCCCGTCGCGATGAGTCTGCCCCGAGCGCGACGAGATCACGACCACCGGCAGCTCCTTGAGCCGCGGCTCGCCCTTGAGGCGCCGGCACAGCTCGAGGCCGGTCATGCGCGGCATCTCGAGGTCCGTGAGGAGGAGATCGAACGCGCGCTCGCCGAGCAGCTCCCACGCCTCCGCCCCGTCGGCCGCCACCTCGACCGTGTAGCCCCCGGCGGTCAGGATGCGCCCCACCGACTCCCGCACCGTGCGCGAGTCATCGGCCAGGAGGATCCGCGGTCGGTTGGGGCCGATCGGCACCGACGGCGGCGCCAGGCTTCCGCGCGCCTGCGCCGCCAGCGTCGCCACGTCGAGCACGAGCTGAACCTTGCCCGCACCCGAGATGGTCGCGCCCACGAACAGCGGGTGCCCGACCAGCAGCTGCGGCAGGGGCTTGACGACGATCTCCCGCGGACCAATGACCTTGTCGCAGCTCGCCAGGAAGCGCTCGTCGCCGTAGACCAGCACGAGCACCTGCTGCAGGGACGACGGCCGCGGCGGCGCGCCCAGGACCCGATCGAGCCAGAGCATGGGCAACGTGGCGTCGCGCAGCCGTGCGAGCGACGGCGGCCCGTCGCGACCGAGGGCCTCCGGCGGCAGCTCGATCGACTCGAGCACGTGGATCGACGGGATCGCGTAGACGTTGCCGCCGACCTTGAACAGGAGCGCCTGCGCGATCGTGGTCAGAAGGGGCAGTCGCACGGAGAAGCGCGTGCCGTCGCCGCGACGCGAGGCGACGGTGATCGAGCCGCCCATGCGCGCGATCGAATCGCGCACCACGTCGAGCCCGACGCCGCGCCCCGCCACGGCGCCCGCGTCCTCCCGCGTCGAGAAGCCGGGCTCGAAGAGCGCCGCGAACAACTTCTCCTCGGTCATCGCGACGGCCGCCTCGAAGGTCACGCGCCCCGAGCGTACGAGCGTCCGCCGGACCAGCTCGGTGTCGATGCCCGCGCCGTCGTCCGAGACGTCCAGGAAGAACAGCTCCCCCTCCTGGCGAGCCGCCATCGTGATGAGCCCCACCCGCGGCTTGCCCGCCAGCTCGCGCAGCTCGGGCGTCTCGATCCCGTGCGCCACCGCGTTCCGGACGAGCTGCACCAGGCTATCGCCGAGTCGCTCGCCCATCGTACGGTCGAGCTCGGTCTGATCCCCCTCCGTGACCACCTCGACCAGCTTGCCCTCGACTCGCGCGGCCTCGCGCGTCACGTGGGCGACGCGCGAAAACAGCGCCCCGACCGGGGACATGCGCATGCGCTGCAGCCGCTCCTGCAGGCGAACCGACGCCTTGCGCACGCTCTCGGCGTCGTCGGCGAGCAGCGCCCCGAGGCGCTCGAAGTTCGACAGGGCCTCCGACAGCTCCGCCTCGACCTCGCGCAGCTGCGCGGTCGCCGCCACGAGCTTGTCGGCCGCGGCCGCCACGGCCTCGGCGTCGCGCGGGTTGGTGCGCCGGTACACCTGGAGCGTCGTCCGCAGCGTGCCGCGCGATCCGGCGACGTCGCGGATGAGCCCGCGCAGCTCGAACACGCGCCGCTCGATGCGCGTCCGGTCGATCACGATCTCGCCCACGATGTCGAGCAGCTCGTCGACTCGATCGGGATCGACGCGCAGCATCTGCACGTCGTCGCGACGGCGGCCCGGTCCGCCCGAGTCCCGATGGCGCCGCTCGGGCGCGAGCGCGGGGGTCAGCTCGATACGCTCGGGCAGCGGAGGGCCGCTCGGGCGCTTGCCCGTCGGCGGCTCGTCGAGGTGCCGGGGCGGGGCCGTGCCGCGCTCGATGACCTGCCCCGTGGTCTCGATGCGCGCCAGCGCCTCCGCGAGCCGCCCCACCTGCCCGCTTCCCTCCCCCTCGACCAGCGTGCGCAACACGTCGGCGATGCCGAGCAGCCCGTCGAGCATCGCAGGCGTGGCCGCCTGTCGCTTGACCCGCATCCGGTCGAGCGCATCCTCGAGCTTGTGCGCCGCGTGGCCGACCGCGTCGAAGCCCGCCCCGCCAGCGCTCTTGAGCGTGTGCACCTTGCGAAACAGCTCCTCGAAGGCTTCCTGGGACGCGGGCTCGACCCGCAGCTGCTTGATCGCTCGCGCGATGGCCTCGAGGTGATCCTCCGCCTCGATCAGGAAGACCTCGCGCACCGCCGCGGCGTCCTCGGGATCCAGGTCGAGCAGCGAGGGCCCGTGACAGACCTCGATCGCCTCGATCACCAGGGCCACCCGGGCAGCGAGCGCCAGCGCCTCCGCCGTGCGACCCGCGTCGAGCGCGCGTCCGAGCGCCTGGGCCGCCTGCGCCAGCGCGCCGAGCTCCGCCTCGGTCGAGAGCGCCTCGAGCTCCCGCGCCGCGTCGCGCCGCTC
>JAHFDS010000645.1 GCA_023248855.1 Myxococcales bacterium | reverse complement strand
TCCACCAACTCGCCGCGCCGCAAGCGTACCACGCGTCCTGCGCGGTACTCGCGGAGGTGGTGCTCGCGAACCCAGCTGCGAACGGTGCCTGTGCTCACCTGCGCGACCTGCGCAGCAGCCTTGATCGACAGGAAGTCGTCCGCGCTCGCGACCGGCCTCCCCTGCTCGCCGCGGGCGGCCAACTCCTCGCGGAGCACGCGGCGCAGCTCCTCACCGATGATCTCGCGTAGCGCATCGTCCAGCATCAGAGCCCTCCGGCGTCTGATCCGGTTCGCATCGCTAGTGCTCGGCCCATTGCCGCCTCATGCGGCCGGCGCCGCCCTCCAGCAGTACCGGCCGCGACCGACGCGCTCGATCTCGAGCACCTGGCGCAGCGCGAGGCCCACAGTAGCCTCGGGCGTCTTGCCACCGATGCGCACGCCGCGCGCGGCGGCGATGCTCAAGGCCTCGGCGGCGATGTCGCGCACGTGCAGTGGCTGCGCGGCGATGCGGAGCACCTCGGCCACGAGCGCCGGCACGCTGCGGGCCGTGAAGGAAGCGAGCGGCCGCCGATGGTCGGCCGTCCACTTGGCTCGAGGGGTCTTGGTGGCCGGCGCTGGAGTGGTCACCTCGGGTTCGGCGGCCTCCCGGCAGGGCAGCGCGACCAGGTGCGGGTGCGGGCGGTGCGAGAGCACGTAGACGCGCTCGTCCGCCGACAGGGCCGCCGGGTTGCCCGCGAGCGCCTCGCCGGACCGCACGAGGTAGGCCGCCCGGCAGTCCTGGGCCAGCCGGCAGCCAGTCTCGCAAGGGCCATCGCCGGGCAGGAAGTAGCTGGTGGCGAAGCAAGGCGGATGGGTTGTCGCAGGTGCCAGCATTGTCGTGCCCTCCGACGCTTCTCGCATCGCGAGTGCCCGGCCCAATCGTTCCCGTCGGCTGACTTCGCGGGCGATCCGGACACGGGTTACGATTTCGGATCGGCGGCGTTACGCGTTCGGTCGTGGCGAGAGCCAATTGCACGCATTTTCGCACGGCACGCAAACTGCATCCCTCAGCGGGCCATGAAGTGGATCTTGCTGGTCGAGAACAACCACGACCTCCGCGAAGCGGTGGTGCATCTGCTGATGCGCGCGGGCTACGCGGTGGCGTCGAGCCCGGACGGCGCCTCCGCGCTGCGTCTCCTCGACGAACAGCAGACGAGCCCGCCGAGCCTCATCCTGTTCGACCTCCAGATGCCCGAGGTAGACGGCTGGACCTTTCGTGCCGCGCAGCTCGAGAACCCCTGCATTTCGCAGGTGCCTGCGATCGCCATGACTGGCATGGCGAAGATCGAGCCCCCGATCGACGCGCACGTGGTGCTGCGAAAGCCGTTTGCAGTGGCCGACCTCATGGCCGCGGTGCGCGCGCTGGTTGTACTGGGCGGGACCCCGGACGCGGCGGAGCTGGCGCGCCTGCACGCGTGCGCGGAGCGCTGTGCACAGCACGGAGCGGAGTTGAAATAGCTCGACGTTGGCAGACGGATTGACACTCGACACGCTCAGCCGCAAACTCAGTGGTGCAAGTGTCCCATGCAGATCCTCCTCGATCGCCTTTGACCCATCCCGTCTAGCTGAGAGAACCACCACGTTCTGTCGCTGACGCGACGGTGTATCCGCCGTCGCATTGCGGTCCGCTCATCACCGGGCGGACCTCTCTCGAGGAGATGTGTCATGGAATCTTTGATCGTGGAGATCCGAGCCGCGGAAGGCGGCGAGGACGCGAAGTTGCTGGTGCACGAGCAGCTCGCCGTCTATGCGAAGTTCAGCGCCCGCAAGGGCTACCAGGTGGAGATCGTCAACCAGCGCCCTGGCGTCACGACGATCCGGATCCAGGGCGACGCCGTTCATTCGGCATTCGCCCAGGAGACGGGCGGGCACCGCTATCAGCGGATCCCGCCCACCGAGCGCAAAGGGCGTGTCCATACGTCGACGGTGACGGTCGCCGTGTTGCCGGAGCCGAGCGAGGCCCAGGTGCCCATCCGCGAGGCCGACCTCGACTGGCAGTACATGATCGGCAGCGGCGCTGGCGGGCAGGCCAGGCAGAAGAACCAGACGGCGGTGCGCCTGACGCATCTGCCGAGCGGCCTCATCATCCGCAGCGAGAACGAGCGCAGCCAGAAGCAGAACAAGGCGAACGCGCTCGCTGTGCTCCGCGCGCGCCTGCACGAGCTCGCCCAGGGCGAGCAAGACGCGGCGGCCAACCAATCACGGCGGGGCATGGTGGGCAGCGGACAGCGTGGCGACAAGGCCATCACGCTCGCCATCCAGCGCGACCAGGTGACCCACCACCGAACCGGCAGGCGTACGACCTACAAACGCTACGCCGATGGGCACCTCGACGATCTGTGCCCCGAGGCTACCCGCTAATCACAGGCAGGCAGTACTCGGCTCGACTGCGTCGGCGGAGCAATCGGCATCTCTTCCCACGTCCGTCCGTCGAGGGCGCGGCCGGTGATACGCTTGCGCACGCCGCCCCATCGGTCGTGTAGGGCGCCACGGCGATGTCGGCCTCGCCGACCCGGAGGTAGACCGCCTGCGCACCGACCAGAACGACGGCGTCTCGGTGCGTACCGAGGGCATCGAGGGCATCGAGCAGAACCCGCCTGGCGACCACATAGAGCTCATCCACGCCAGACCTCCTCGTGCGCGCTCATCCAGCCAATGAGCTCCTCGGCTTCCGCGGGCCCGCGGCCCGGGCTGGTCAGGAGGTCCGCCGCGATCTGGCTCGGTGCTGCGTACAAGATCCCATCTTGCTCCACCGCTCGGTCGAACACGCTTCCATCCGCCGGCTCGATGACGAACACGTTCGCGCCAGTGTCGACTGGGCGCAATCCGAGTCGAGTCGCCGCTTGCTCGGCGTCGTTGAGCCACACTGTTGCCAGGCGTGCGGGCGCTACTGGCGCGAAGCGTGCCGCGGCGAGGGAGCCAGTGACCGCGTATCGCTCTTTGGACCTGGTCAGACGCGACAGAAACGCCGGGATCCCCCTCGGCTCGAGATAGGTCCGAACGCTGCCACGCGCGTCGAGTGGGGCATCTCGCGCCCACCGACGCATTAGCGCCTGCCAGTCGATTCGTGTGATCGGTCCGGATCTGGAACCGGTGGAGCTCGCAGATCTCGGCCCTGAGCGGGACCCGCTGACGCTTCCAACCCTGGCTCCTGAGGCCGAGCCACTGACGCTGCCGGATGACCGGCGCTCGATGAGCGCTTCGGATTCCAGCAGCGCCATGATGCGGGAGACGTAGCCAGGATCGACGTTG
>JAHFDS010000223.1 GCA_023248855.1 Myxococcales bacterium | reverse complement strand
CCCTGCGCCATCACGCAAGCGAGTCGGGCCGGCGGGTCGTCCTCGTCGGCCACCAGCCGGAGCGGAACGCGCGCACCCGCGGGCGCGGGAGGCGCCGAGGGCGCCGCCGCCAGCGCCCGGGCCGCGACGAACACCATCGAGCGGCCTGCGCGAGCCGCGATGGCACCGATCTCGTCCCGGACGCTGGCGGGCACGGCGATCGTGGCAGTCGGATCCGGTTTTCTCTTCGGCACGCCCCGAAGCTACCCGACGGCCCCTTGGCGGGCGACTTTTCCGGCGTTCCGACTGCGGCCGGCGCCAAGCGTGGGCGTGCGTACCAACGCGCGGCCCCAAGCTGTGTAGAATGCGGGGATGCTGGGGGTGGCGGCACCAAGCTACAAGGGTCGGCCCATCCTGGTGGTGGACGACGAGCCCATCAACCTCGAGCTCATGCAGCGCTTCCTGCGCGGCAAGTACGGACCGATCCTCACAGCCCACGATGGCGAGCAGGGCCTCGCGATCCTCGAGCGCGAGCCGATCCACCTCATCCTGTCGGATCAGCGCATGCCGCGCATGGATGGCGTGACGCTGTTCCAGAAAGCCCTGTCTGTCCAGCCCGACTCGAAGCGCGTGCTGGTCACCGGCCACACCGACCTCGACATGGTCATCACGGCCATCAACGCCGGGCAAGCGTACCAGTACGTCACCAAGCCCATCGACTTCAAGGCGCTCGACGTGATCATCCAGCGTGCCCTCGAGGCCTACGAGATCGCGGCGCGCGAGCGGATGTTGTTCGATCGCTTCGTGCGCGCGGCGGTGACCGCGATCGAGCAGCGCGATCCGTCCACGGCGGGCCACTCGGAGCGCGTGGCCAACATGACCGTGGGCTTCGCGCGCCTGCTCCACGACCGCCAGGCGGGTCGATTCACCGAGCTCCGGTTCTCGCCCGACGACCTCGAGCAGCTGCGGTACGCGAGCCTGCTCCACGACTTCGGCAAGATCGGGGTGCGCGAGCACGTGCTCGTCAAGTCGCACAAGCTGCCGCCCGACCGGCGCCAGCTGGTGGAGCTACGCATCGAGCACGCGGTGCAGACGGGCCTCGCGAGCAAGGACGAGGCGCACGCGATGCGGGTCGCGCTCCTGACCCTCAACGATCCGCTCGGCAGCCCCGCCGGTCACGGCGACATGCTGGCGCTGCTGGCCAAGATGGGCGTCCTGGCCGAGGGCGACGAGGAGTACCTGCGCATCGGGCGCGGCTCCCTGTCGGCGGCCGAACGCGCGGAGATCGAGTCGCACGTGCGCCACACGATCTCGTTCCTCGAGCACATCCCGTGGCCCAATCGCCTCGCCCGCGTGGTCGAGATCGCGGGGGCGCACCACGAGAAGCTCAACGGCCGCGGCTACCCGTTCGGCAAGAGCGTGATCCCGATCGAGGCGCGCATGATGGCCATCACGGACATCTACGACGCGCTGACGGCGGCCGATCGGCCGTACAAGACGGCGCTGCCGCACGAGGCGGCGCTCGACATCCTGGCCGGCAGCGTCCGACAGGGCGAGCTCGACGAGGAGCTGTACACGATCTTCCGCGAGGACCGCATCTACGAGCTGTCCCTGGAGCCGGCGAGGTCCGTGTCGTGAGACTTCAAAGGTCAACGTTCGCGGATCGTGAACGTGGAGTCAGACGCGGTCGAGCGCGGCCTGGACCAGCACACGCACCAGGTACAGCGCCAGCGCCTTCTGGGCCGCCGTCTTGAGCGTGTCGTCGGCGGCGACGTTGGCGACGAGGTAGTCGTGCGCCGCCGGCTGGGCCTTGGCGAACGCGGCGTCGTCCTTGACCAGGCGGGCGGCGGAGTCGAGCGAAGGCGAGCCCATGCGGCGCAGGCGCCGGCCGGCGGCACGCTCGACGGCGAGCGTGAGGATGGCCGCGTGCAGGAGCGCGAGCACGACGCCCTCGACCGAGAGCTCGCGCTGATGTGAGGCGACGTACTGGCCCGCGACCGGCTGGCGCTTCATGTACTCGGCCACCGTGTCGGGCACGAACTGCGGTGAATTCTTCGCGGAGAGCTCGCCGACCAGCTGCGCGAGCGCCGCTTCCTGCAGGATCATGGGGCCCTTCCGGCAGAAGTCACAGCGTCGCCTCGGCCATGTAGTACTTGTTGGTCGAGGACTCGATCACCTTGAGCGACTGCTTGCCCTGCTCGGTGGGCAGGAGCGTCTTGAGCGTCGAGAAGCGGCCCTGCTCGACGATGAAGAAGAAGCGCTCGCCCACGTGTCGCTTGAGGAACGCCGTGAGATCCTCCTGGTTGCGATCGCCCAGAAAGACCGTCTTTTCCTCGTTGCGCAGGCGGTGATCGTAGACCTCGTTCTTCGAGTAGAAGGTCTCGCCGCGCCAGTACATCTGCCAGGCGACCAGCCGATCCTTCGGGCCCTTGGCTTGATAGTAGGCCGCGATCGGCGCCTTTTGGCTCCAGTAGGGTGTCGTCTTGACCAGGACGTCGTCGATGACATAGAGGCCCGTCGCCGTGCCTGCGAGGGCGATCGCGACCACGCCGGCCCTGCGCAGGAGCGGCACCGCGTAGAGCGCGAACGCCACGGCCGCGATCGCGCCCAGGACCCAGAGGCCCGTGCGGAAGTCGAGCTCGGTGGGCCAGGTGCGGCCGCGCGGGTTGTGCACGTAGTCGTAGTTGAAGAGCCAGAGCAGCTTCTGCGCCTGCTGCTTGTCGAAGGTGAGGCTGCGCACGACGAGCAGCACGATCGGGATGCCGGTCAGCGCCACGGCGAAGCGGGTCACCGCGCGGTCCTCGGCCAGGGCGTCGTCGAGGAACCAGCCGAGCAGCATCGCCAGCGGCGGGATCGCCGGCAGGATGTAGTGGTGGAACTTGGTCATCGACGCCGAGACCACCGCGAAGGCGACCAGGAACCAGACCAGCGCGAAGGCCAGGGCGCGCTCCTTCGGGGTCTTGCCGCGCGCGCGATCGGCGGCGGCGGCGAGCGCGAGCGGCGCGGCGCCGCACCAGGGCAGCGTGCCGATGCCGAGCTCGCGCAGGAAGTACTCGAAGGTCCCGCGATCGCCGTGACGGCCGACGGCGAGGCGGTTCCAGTGGTTGTCGCCGAAGAACTCGCTCCAGAAGCGCTGGCCGTGGCGGAGCAGCATCGCCACGTACCAGGGAAAGCCCGCCGAGGCCACGGTCAGGAGACCGGAGAGCACCTCGAGACGCAGGATCTGGCGGAAATCCCAGGTGACCGCGAGGAAGGCGACCAGGATGAGGCCGGGCATGAGGACGCCGACCAGGCCCTTGGCGAGCGTCGCCACGGCGCACAGCGTGAACGCGAGATGGAGGTAGAGCTGGCGCGGGTGCCTGGCCCGGGCGAGCAGCCACAGCGAGGCGGCCGAGGTGGCGACAAACGGCAGCATGTAGACGACGCCGGGGACGAAGCGACGGCCTCCGACCGGAACGCGGAGCTGGAGGGAGTCGACCAGCAGCTGCGGCAGGACCACGACGAGGAAGGAGCCCGCGGCGAGGTAGAAGGCGGGGTGGTGGGGCCAGGACAGGCGGCCCTTGCTTCGGCGCCCGAGTTCGGGGCCATCGTCCTCGACCAGCGCCACCGCGGCGAGCGCGAGCGCGGCGGTCATGGGGCCGACGAAGGGCATGTCGGTCATCGCCTGCCGGGACAGGAGCGCGTACATGGGCGAGGAGGCGGTGGCGACGGCGGCGATGAGGGCGGGGCGGCGGCCGAACAGGCGGCGGGTGGCCCAGAAGACCGCGTAGACGCCGAGCGCGCCGAACAGGATCTCGGGCAGTCGACAGGCCCATTCGACCTTGAACGAGAGGGCCATCTCGCCGGCGGGGTTGCCCTCGGCGCCGAGGCCAAACAGCTTCATGAACAGGGCGAAGATCCAGAAGGTGAAGACGGGCTTGGACCAGAACTCGCCGGCGGGGGGGTTGTCCTGGTTCGAGCCGGGCCACCACAGGCTGATCCAGTCCCCGCGCTCGACCATCTGGCGGCCCACCTCGCCGTAGTGCGTCTCCCACGGATCCCAGAAGCCGTAGCTGCCCGCCATCGGGACGTAGAGCAGGAGCACGAACGCGAGCACGCCCAGATGGAGCGGACGCTCGGGCAGCGTGTCCCAGAAGGAGCGGGAGTCGGTCACGGAGGGGGAGAATAAGGGAAGACCAGGCGACAGGCGACAGGCGACAGGCGACGGGCGGCCGGCGACAGGTCAGCGGGTCGGAGGGCGTCGAAAGGGCGGCTCCATGAGTGTCGCGAGGATGGCGATGGCGAGCGGCAGGCGCACGCCCAGGCCGCGGCGCAAGCCGAGCGATTCGGCCCAGCGCGGCAGGTATCGGGCGAGCGTTCCGGAGTGGACCCACTGCAGGTCATCGGAGAGCGAGAGGTAGGTCAGCAGCTCTGGGGGTTCGTTGCGCGAAGGACCGGCGAAGATGAGCACGGGCTGACCGAGGGGTAGGTAGCTGGGCTGGCCGCAGGGGTCTTCCGAGAGGAGAACGCTGCGAATCGCGGCGCCTTGGACCCAGGACGACAGGGGTAGGACCTCGATGATCCGCGCGCCGGTACCCGGCACGTAGGCGAGGGGCCGAACGACGCCAGTCGAGGCGGCGCCGCGGAGCGAGTCGCGGAAGTCGAGGAGCGCGGTCCAGTCGGAGCCGTATTCCTGCTCGTGGCTGCGGCGGCTGCAGGCGTGTGTGGGGGCGGCCTCGAGGCCGGCCAGGGCGACGAGGAAAAGGGCGATACGACCTGCCACCACGTGCTCTTCAGTCTATCGGGCTACGAGCACAAGCACGAGCACGAGCACGAGGGATATACTGATCCACCTATGTGCGGCATCGTCGGATACATCGGGAGCCGGGAGACCACGCCCATCCTCATCGAGGGCCTGAGGAAGCTGGAGTATCGGGGGTACGACTCGGCGGGCGTGGCGGTGTGCGGGCCGAACGGCGGCGGCGCCAAGGTGGTGCGCACGCGGGGCAAGCTGTCGGCGCTCGAGGCCATCTTGAAGGAGCAGCCGACGCCGGGGACGCAGGGCATCGGGCACACGCGCTGGGCCACCCACGGCCGGCCGAGCGACGAGAATGCGCACCCGCACCGCGTGGGGCCGATCTCGGTCGTGCACAACGGGATCATCGAGAACCATCTGGCGCTGCGCGAGCGCCTCTCGGGACAGGGGCGGAAGTTCACGAGCCAGACCGACACCGAGATCGTCGCCCACCTGGTCGACGAGGAGGTGCAAAAGGGCCTCGGTCTCGGCGACGCCGTGCGCGCGGCGCTCAAGCTCGTGCACGGCGCCTACGCCATCGTCGTCCTCTCGGACAAGCACCCGGGCGAGATCGTGGCGGCCAAGAACGCCTCGCCGCTCGTCCTCGGCCTCGGCGAAGGCGAGAACTTCGTGGCCTCGGACATCCCGGCCATCCTCGCGCACACGCGCAAGATGATCTTCCTCGAGGAGGGCGAGGTCGCCGAGATCCGTCGCGACGGCATCAAGCTCACCGATCTCGAGGGCAGGACCATCACGCGCGAGGCCAAGGTCATCACCTGGTCGTCGGTGATGGCCGAGAAGGCCGGCTACAAGCACTTCATGCTCAAGGAGATCCACGAGCAGCCGCGCGCCGTGACGGATACGCTGCGTGGGCGGCTGTCGGTCGAGCAGAGCGACGTCACGATCGACGGCATCGAGCTCGACGTGGCGAACATCTCGCGCATCACGATCCTCGCGTGCGGCACCTCCTATCATGCGGGCCTGGTGGGCAAGTTCTTGATCGAGCAGATCGCGCGCCTGCCGGTCGAGGTCGACCTCGCGAGCGAGTTCCGCTACCGCGAGCCGATCATCCGGAAGGGCGACCTCGTGGTCGCGATCTCGCAGTCGGGCGAGACCGCCGACACGCTGGCAGCGATCAAGGAGGCCCGCAGCAAGGGCGCGACCATCCTGTCGATCGCGAACGTCGTGGACTCCTCGATCCCGCGGGCGTCGCACCACTCGCTGTACACGCACGCGGGGCCGGAGATCGGCGTCGCCTCGACCAAGGCGTTCACCACGCAGCTCGCGGCGCTGGTCCTGCTCGCGATCCACCTCGGGCGGCGCACCGGGGGCCTTGCCACCGAGGCGGCGAACGGGCTCATCGCGGAGCTCCTGCAGATCCCGGCCAAGATGGCCGACGTCGCGGGGCAAGCGGCGCAGATCCAGGTGCTCGCGCGGCGCTACGGGCAGGCGCGCGACTTCCTCTTCCTCGGCCGCGGCATCAACTACCCGATCGCGCTCGAAGGCGCGCTCAAGCTCAAGGAGATCTCGTACATCCACGCCGAGGGCTACCCGGCCGGCGAGATGAAGCACGGCCCGATCGCGCTCATCGACGAGCACATGCCGGTCGTCGTGATCGCGCCCAGGGGCCCGGGGTACGAGAAGATCCTGTCGAACCTGCAGGAGGTCAAGGCGCGCGAGGGCAAGGTGATCGCGATCGCGACGCGCGGCGACAGCGAGATCGGCGGCATCGCGGACGAGGTCATGCTGATCCCGGAGACGCACCCGGCGCTGACGCCGCTTCTGACCACGGTGCCGCTGCAGCTGCTCGCGTACTACGTGGCCGACTTCAAGGGCACCGACGTGGATCAGCCACGCAACCTGGCCAAGAGCGTGACGGTCGAGTGAAACCGAAGGCTGTCGACGTCTCTCGGAGGGGGCTGTCGCACCTTGACGCCCGCGGGCGCGCGCGGATGGTGGACGTCTCGGAAAAGGCCGAGACCGAGCGGGTCGCGGTCGCGAGCGGCTTCGTCCGCATGTTGCCCGAGACGCTGGCGATGCTGGTCGAGGGTCGGGCACCCAAGGGCGATGCGATGGCGGTCGCGCGCGTCGCGGGCATCGGCGCCGCCAAGCGCGTGCCGGAGCTGATCCCGCTGTGCCACCCGGTGCGTACCACCGGCGCGGAGGTCTCGTTCGAGATCGAGCCCACGGGGGTGCGCATCGTCGCCACCGTGCGCGCGTTCGACCGCACCGGCGTCGAGATGGAGGCGCTGGCGGCGGTCTCGGTCGCGGCCTTGACGCTCTATGACATGCTCAAGGCGGTGGATCGCGGCATGGTGATCGAGGGCGTGCAGCTCGAGGAGAAGCGCGGCGGGCGCTCGGGCCACTGGCGACGAGAGGCGGTGCGCGGATGAAGGACAAGACGACCGCGGGCCTTCTGGCCATCTGCCTGGGCGGCTTCGGGGCGCACCGCTTCTACCTGAATCAGCCGGGCATCGGCCTCGTCTACTTGATCTTCTGTCTGAGCCTGATCCCGTCGCTCATCGGGCTCATCGAGGGCATCCAGTACCTGGTCATGTCGCAGCACGACTTCGACGTTCGCTTCAACCGGGCGCCGGGCGCCCAGGGCGACGTCGCGGCGGAGCTCGGCCGCCTGCACGCCCTGCGCAAGGAAGGCGCGCTGACGGACGCGGAGTACACCGCCCAGAAGCTGCGCCTGCTCGGCCAGGTGCCAGGCGGAAAGGGCGGCCCAAGGCGCGTCTTCGCGTGGATCCTGCTCGGGTTTTCGGTCATCGGCGCGGGCGTCGAGCTCGACCACTTCTTCACCGGACAGGGCCAGAACCGGGGCACCGGGATCGCGATGATCGTGCTCTTCGGCATCGGAGCCGCCGCCCTCTTCCGGTCGGCCGCGGGTCGCCCGGGCCAGGCCGCCCCGGCCGGGCCCGGGAGCCTCGAGGTGCGCGAGGCCGAGCGGGCCATCCTGCAGGCGGCGCGCAAGCTCGGTGGCAAGGTCACGATCACCGACGTGGCCGCGGAGTCGACGCTGTCGTTCTCCGAGGCCAAGGTCGCGCTCGAGCAGCTCGCGAAGGCGGGCGCGTGCGAGACGCTGATCACCGACGACGGCCTCATCGTCTACGACTTCGTCGAGCTGTCGCGGCGCAAGCAGGTCGAGGCGGGGTGAGCTCGCCGAGCCGTCTGCCGAGCCGGGGCGCGCTCGTGGTGCTGGTCCACCGCGCCGTGAGGCAGGGCTGGCTCGACGAGGACGGGCTCGATCGCGTGATGGGCCTCGGCGCGCTCGGCGAGCTCGACGAGGCGCACGGCCTTCTGCGGGAGCTCTGCGGCACGGCGCGGCTGGAGGCGCTCGAGCGCGAGGCGGCGCTCGAAGGTGTGCACGGCACGGGCGTCATGCCCACGCTGGCGGCCACCGGCCGGGCGATCGCGCGCGCCGCCGAGGGGCCGCGCGAATCGGCCGTGCCGAGGGTGCCGAGCCGGCCCCCGGGGGCGTTGCGCGACGTCGAGAGCCGCGTCTCCCGCGTCACCGGAGTCGGCAGCGTGGTGCTAAAGCGCGAGGGCGACTCCGACACGATGGTGGGCGGGCTCGAGCCCGAGGCGCTGACGGAAGAAGAGCGCAGCACCGCGCGCAAGCCCGAGATCCAGCGCTACAAGATCGAGCGCGAGCTCGGGCGCGGCGGCGTGGGGCTCGTGTTCGCGGCCGAGGACGTCGAGGTGGGCCGGGTCGCGGCGCTCAAGATCCTGAACGAGCACGCGTCGAAGGCGCCCGACCTCGTGCGGCGCTTCGTGACCGAGGCGCGCATCACGGCGCAGCTCGAGCACCCGGGCATCGTGCCGGTCTACGACATCGGCGTCTTGCCGTCGGGCGAGCCGTTCTACACGATGCGCGTGATCTCGCGGCACGCGCTCAGCGACGTGCTGCGCGATCCGGCCGTGCGCGGCGACTGGCCGCTGTCGCGCCTGGTGTCGGTGTTCGCGCAGGTGTGCATGGCGCTCGGCTACGCGCACTCGCGCGGGGTGGTTCACCGTGACCTCAAGCCGGACAACGTGCTCATCGGGGACTACGGCGAGGTCTACGTGACCGACTGGGGTATCGCGCAGGTGCAGGCGAGCGCGTTGCGCGATGGACGCGAGAGCCTCGGGTCCGAGGGCACCAAGGCCGGGAGCTTCCTCGGAACGCCGGGCTACATGGCGCCCGAGCAGATCCTCGACGCGTCGAGCGTGGATGCGCGCTCGGACGTGTTCGCGCTCGGCGTCATCCTCTACGAGATCCTCACCTCCGAGCTGCCGTTTGCGGCCAAGACTCCGGTGCTCGCGATCGGCCGCACCCTGCGCGAGGAGCCAACGCCCCCGGCCGCGGTGAGCGCCAGGGCGCCGATGGTGCTCTCGGAGCTGTGCGTGCGCTGCCTGGCCAAGGAGGCGACGGATCGGCCCACGGGGTGCGCGGAGATCGTCAAGGAGCTCGAGGCCTACCTCGAGGGGTCGAAGGAGCGCGAGAAGCAGCGCGAGGTGGCGCGGGGCCTGGTCGCCCAGGCGCACAAGCTGCTCGCGACCGCCGATGCGCTCGGGCAAGAGAAGCGGCGGCTGCAGCACGAGGCGCGCTGGGAGCTCGCGGGCGTGGCGCCGTACGACGAGCTCGGCAAGAAGCGCGGCGCCTGGGCGCTCGAGGAGCGCGCGGCACAGGCCGAGCGCGAGGCCGCAGAGGCGACCGGTGAGGCCATCGTGCTGCTCCAGCAGGCGCTCGCGCGCGACCCGGAGAGCGCCGACGCCAAGCGCGCGCTGGCCGAGATCTACTATGTGCGCGTGCTCGGGGCCGAGGAGGCCAGGCGCCCGGGCGAGCGCATCTACTTCGAGCGCATGCTCCGGCTCCACGACGATGGCAGCTTCGCGCTGCGCCTGCGGGAGCGGGCTCGGCTGGTGCTCGAGAGCCGGCCGGCCGGCGCGCGCGTGGTCGCCTACCGCTACATGCCGAGCGGACACACGTTCCGCCTCGGACCGCCGCGCGAGGTCGGGACGACACCCTGTGAGCGTGATCTGCAGGCCGGCAGCTGGCTCCTCGTGTTCGAGCGCGAGGGCTACCCGGACGTACGGCTGCCGGTGCGGCTCGACCGGGGCGAGACGCTGCGCGCGGACATCGCCTTTTACACCCAGGCGGAGATCGGGGAGGGCTTCCAGTACGTACCAGGGGGGCTGACGGCGATCGGCGGGGACCCGGACGCGCCCCACTCCCTGGACGCGCGGAGGGTCGCCGTGACCGACTTCGCGATCGGGCGCGTGCCCGTGACGTTCCGCGAGTACCTCGCGTTCCTCGAGGACATCGGCCGCACGGACCCCGCGCTCGCGGAGCGGCGCGCGCCGCAGATGGAGGAGGCGCTCGGCCGCTTCGCGTTCCGCGTCGGGGAGCACTGGGTGCCGACTGCGTCGCTGCTCGGCGGGCGTCGGTCGCTCGAGCACGAGGCCCTGTCGGGCGAGGACCTGGAGCGGGCGTTGCGCTTCGCCGTGTGCAGCGTGAGCTGGTTCGATGCCGGCCACTTCGCAGCGTGGCGTTCGCAAGCGGAGCGCGCCGAGCTGCGTCTGCCGACCGAGGTCGAGTGGGAGCGGGCAGCCCGCGGCGCCGACGCGCGCTTCTTCCCGTGGGGGGACACGTTCGATCCGACCTTCTGCAAGATGCGGGACGCGCGCGCGGGGATCGCGCGTCCCGAGCCAGCGGGGATGTTCGAGACTGACCTGTCGCCGTTTTCGGTGGCGGACCTGGCAGGCGGCGTGCGGGAGTGGGTGAGCGACGTGGACGGCGAGATCGCGCCGCCACCCGAGGACAGCAACTCCGCGGCGGTGGAACGCGCGGTGCGCATCCTGCGTGGAGGCTCGTGGGCGGCGTCGGGTCCGGAGTGCCGGGCGGCGGCGCGATTGCGCGCGTCGCCGGGCCTGCGACGGTCGGACTTCGGGTTCCGGCTGGTGCGCGTCCTGCCCCCGCGATGACGGCGGGCGCTCGCTTTCGCGGCACCGAGCGCTTCGAGCTGCTCGGTCGCCTCGGCGAGGGCGGCATGGGCGTCGTGTTCGAGGCGCGTGACCACCAGCGCGGCGGCAGCGTCGCGCTCAAGCTCCTTCCGAGCCTGTCGCCAGACGCGATCCTCTCGTTCAAGCACGAATTCCGCGCGCTCGCGGACCTGTCGCACCCGAACCTCGTCAGCCTCGGCGAGCTGGTGATCGACGGGGACGACTACTTCTTCACGATGGAGCTCATTCGCGGCGTGGACTTCCTGCAGTGGGTTCGGCCCGCCGACCATCCCGCGCGCATCGAGGCGCCGAGCGCGGACACCATGCAGGTGCCGCTCCATCAGCTCGAGCGCGAGGCGCCGGCGCGCCGGGTCAGGGCGGTCGCGCGCGAGCCTCGACGCTTCGATGAGCGCCGCCTGCGCGATGCGTTCGGCCAGCTGGTGCGCGGGCTCGCGGCGCTGCACGGCGGCGGCAAGGTGCACCGCGACATCAAGCCGTCGAACCTGCTCGTCGAGCCAACCGGACGCGTGGTGCTGCTCGACTTCGGCCTGGTCGCCGACCTGGACGCCGCGCGCCGGGGCGAGGGCACGCTCGTCGGCACGCCCGCCTACATGGCCCCCGAGCAGGCCGCCAGCAAGCAGGTGGGGCCGCCAGCGGACTGGTACTCCGCCGGCGTCCTGCTCTACCAGTCGCTCACCGGGCGGCTGCCGATCGACGGACCGGCGCACCAGGTGCTCTTGCGCAAGCAGACCGACGAGCCGATCGCGCCGCACGATCTGGTCGAGGACCTGCCGGACGATCTGGGCGAGCTGGCGATGCACCTTCTGCGCTTCGATCCGGCCGAGCGCCCGAGCGGCCGCCGTCTCGCGCGCCGGCTGGGCCTGCCGGAGGGCGAGCCGGCGTCGCTCGATACGCTTTCCAGCGTGGGGGACGCGGTGCCTTTCGTCGGGCGACTGCCCGAGCTGCGCCAGCTGGCCGAGGCCCTCGCCGACGCGGGCGCCCGCGCGGTGTCGGTGCTGGTGCTCGGCGAGTCCGGCGTCGGCAAGACCGCGCTGGTCAGGCACTTCCTCGACGGCATCGGAGCCCAGCGCGCCGAGGGGCCGGTGGTGCTGGAAGGACGCTGCTTCGAGCGCGAGAGCGTTCCCTACAAGGCGCTCGATGGCGTGGTGGACGAGCTCGCGCGCTGGCTCGGCCGGCGTCCCCGCAACGAGGTCGAGGCGCTCTTGCCGCGGCAGGCACCGCTCGTCGCGCAGGTGTTCCCGACGCTGCGCCGCGTGGAGGCCATCGCTGATGCGCCGCGCTCGGTCGACGTGCTCGACCCCCTCGAGCTACGCGCGCGCGTGTTCCTGGGCCTTCGCGCGTTGCTCGAGCGCATCGCCGCGGCGCGCCCGCTGGTCCTGGTCGTGGACGACCTGCAGTGGGCCGACGCCGACAGCCTGCTGCTCCTGCACGAGATCCTGCGGGCCCCGGCACCCGCGGGCCTGCTCTTCGTGGCCAATGTGCGCGTCTCCGACGACGCAGAGGGCGTCGTGCGGTCGCTCGGCATTCCGGGCGACGTTCGCCGAATCCCGGTCGGCCGGCTCGCAGTCGCCGACGCCGAGCAGCTGGCCCGAACCCTCGCGAGCCGACTCGGCGCCGCGGATGCGGCCGTGGCCGCGGCGATCGCGAGCGAGACCGACGGGCATCCCCTGTTCATCGACGAGCTGGTGCGCCACACCGTGATCGGAGGCGCGCACCCGGGCGAGCGCAGGCTCGAGGATGCCCTCGCCGCTCGCTTGCAGGCGCTCGAGCCGCCCGTGCGCGCGTTCGTGGAGCTCGTGTCCCTCGCGGGCGCGCCGCTCGTGCACGAGGCCGCGGCGCACGCGTCGGGTCTCGGCGCCTCCGAGCTCGCCCGCGCGGTGGCGATGCTGCGGGTGTCCCACCTGCTCCGGTCGGGCGGCGTGCGTGGCCAGCAGACGCTCGAGCCCTACCACGACCGCATCCGCCAGACGGCGCTCACGGGGATGACCGAGGAGGTCCGGCGCGCCGCGCACCGTCGCCTGGCCGTGGCGCTCGAGCAGGTGGGTGGTGCTGACGCGGAGTCGCTGGCGACGCACTGGCGCGGTGCGGGCGAGGCCCGGCGCGCGGCCGAAAACGCCGTGCGTGCAGCCGAGGAGGCCGGCCAGGCCCTCGCCTTCGCGCGGGCGGGGCGCCTCTACCGCCTCGCGCTCGAGCTCGATCCGGGCGCCTCGGCGG
>JAHFDS010000222.1 GCA_023248855.1 Myxococcales bacterium | reverse complement strand
CGCGAAGGAGGGGTCCATGTATCGCCGCATGCAGCACCTCAGTCAGTCAACGCCGCAACGGCGGACGCAGCTGCGATGCCACATGTCACTGCCGCCGAGGATCGAAGCGGCTCACGCAGGCCAACTGCCCAACCGCTTGCGTATGGTACCTAATAGGTACATAGTAGGTACCATGGCGAGACAGCAGCAGAAGAGAGACGTGCCGCCGAAGCGAGTCGTCCAGAAGAAGATCCTGGTGACCCCAGACGAGGAGACCGAGCTCACGAGAGCCGCCGAAGCGGGCGGCAGCACCTTCGCAGATTGGGCCCGGCGGATTCTGCTGCGTCAGGCTCGCTTCATGTTTGGGAACCACGCGCTGAGCTGCGTGCCCATTTCAGGCCTGACGCGGACTGCGTGCGTCTGTACCTTGGACGAGCTCGTTCGCGGGAAGGTGCGAATTGGGGCTATGGCCCCGAGCTGCCCGGAGTGCCGAGAACGCATCATGAATGCCCAGCCGCTGATGGCGCCTTGAGTCGCGACCACAGGCCATCCGGTGCACTACAACCAGGTCGGCTTCGGAGACTTCACGTCGAGGAACGCCGTGATGTCCTGCTGGACGGTGGCTGGCGGAGCGGTACCGAGAGCCGCCGTGGCCCCTTGGAGAAGCTGCGTATTCGCCGCCTTGACGATCTTGTGCAGTCGTCGCGCAACCGCTGGCACGAACGTCTCCTCGAACGAAACGGCGCAATCTCCATGTCCACGGAGGCGACCAACCTTCTGGGCATCCGGAAGAGTGAGCCAGCCGCCAGTATGAACGATTGAATGCCCAAGCTGCCACAAGACGCGTAGGTCATCCAGGACCACGTTAGAGAAAGCATCGCGAGCAACGCCGAGAGCCTTGAAGTACCGATTGACGGTGGCTGGATTGTGCCAACCTGAGAGCGCGTCTGCGATGGTGAGGCCAACGGGCGCTGTTGACCCGCGATACGAAAGGAACCGGCCAACGTCGATCAGCGGATCGTTCAGGGCCTTCACGACGGCTTGTTCGTGGCGCACGACGCCGCGCGCGCCGCGGCCGATGGGGGTGCCGGAGGGGCCGCGCCCACCGGTCCCGGCAGGCGGACAAGGTGGTGGGCGGCTGCAACGCCGCCAGGAGCGACCGCACGACGCCGGCGCTCGCCCTCCTGCTCGCTGCAGCGTCCTTGCGGCGGCGCGCCGCGCGCCGACCCGGTAGTCCCTCGAGGTGGGAACCTGGCGGAGCCGCGCTCCGTCTCAGGGACATGGACGACAAACCTCCCACCGTGGCCGCACCGCACCGCCCGCGCGATCCGCGCTCAGGCCTGGGGCCCTGGTTCCTGGTCCTCGCGGCCTCCTGCGGCGGCACCGAGCGGTCCGGCCCCGCTGCGGGCGGGACCGCGGACGCCGGCGGCACGCGCGCCGACGCGAGCGCGCCGGATGACGCGGCCAGGGTCGACGACGCGGCCTCGAGTCGCGTCGACGGCTCGGCCCCGGGCACCGATGGCGGCGCGCCCCGGGGCTCGAAGCCCAATCTCATCTTCGTGCTCACCGACGACCTGGCCTGGAACCTGGTCGAGTTCATGCCCCACGTGAAGCAGATGCAGGCGCAGGGCGTGACGTTCTCGCATTACTTCGTGACCGACTCCCTGTGCTGCCCGTCGCGGACCTCGATGTTCACCGGGAAGTACCCACACGCGAGCGGCGTCTTCACGAACTCCGGGGACGACGGCGGCTACGCCGTCTACCTCAGCCAGGGCAATGACGCGCAGACCTTCGCGGTGGCATTGCAGGGCAATGGCTATCGCACCGCGATGATGGGCAAGTTCCTCAATGGCTACGATCCGGCCATGGACGGACCCGCGATGGGATGGAGCCACTGGGCCGTGGCCGGGAATGGCTACCCAGAATTCAATTACAGCCTGAACCAGGACGACGCGCTGACCCCTTACGGCAACCAGCCCGCGGACTACCTCACCGACGTGATCGCCGGCCTCGGCAAGTCCTTCATCAGCGAGCAATCGCAGGCGCCTTTCCTGATCGAGCTCGCGACGTTCGCGCCGCACGCCCCGTACACGCCGGCGCCGCGGCACGCGCAGCTCTTCCCCGACCTCAAGTACCCGCGCACGCCGGCCTTCGCAGCCCGACCCAAGGCCAGCGACCCCGCGTGGCTGCGCGCCGTGCCGGCGCTGACCACCACCGAGATCACGAAGATCGAGAGCAGCTTCAGAAAGCGCGTCCAGGCCGTGCAAGCCGTGGACGAGATGATCGGCACGCTGCAGGCCACGCTGGCCGCGACCGGGCACGATCGCGACACCTACGTCTTCTTCGCCTCGGACAATGGCTACCACATGGGCGAGCGATCGCAGCGTCCGGGCAAGCAGACCGCCTTCGACACCGACATCCGCGTGCCCCTCATCGTGACGGGGCCGGGGATCCCCGCGGGCATGACGATCGACGAGATCACGCAGAACATCGACCTCTGCCCCACGTTCGCCGAGCTCGGTCAGACCGCGGCCCCCACGACCATCAACGGTCGCAGCCTGGTCGCTCTGCTGCAAGGCCGCGCGGTGCAAGGCTGGCGCGACGCGGCCCTGGTCGAGCACCACGATCCCAAGTTCGATCCGACGGACCCGGACGCGGTCCACACCGGGATCGCGGGCCCGCCGACCTACGCCGCCCTGCGGACGACCGATGCCGTGTACGTCGAGTACTCGGGCGGCGAGACCGAGTACCACGATCGCCGCACGGATCCCGACGAGCTCGAGAACACGGCGTCGAGCTTGACCCCGGCCCAGGTCGCGCGCCTGCACTCCGCAATCGCGGCCATTGTCGCCTGCCGCACGAGCGACCAATGCTGGGCCGCGCAGCACCTGTCTCCGGCGCCTGGGGGCCCGTAGTCGCCTCAGCGTGCACCTCCCACATCCGACCGTCCGCCGGGATGCCATCGGCGTCCGAGTCAGCCGAGAGTCACCCTCCGCTTGGCCGCGGACGGCTACCCCAGAGCCGCCGACCTGACGATCCGGTATCCCATTCCCCCTGAGGCGCCCATCGAGGGGCCACCGGATCGGCACGTGATCGTCATCGATCGCGACAACTGGGTCCTCTACGAGCTCTACCAAGGCGTGCTCGATGCGGATCGCCAGGGCTGGACGAGGCGGTCGTGGCGCCGCAGGAATCGCACGACGCGCGCGATGATGCGGTCGAGCATCGCTGCGATCTCGTCGTCGCGAGGCGGCTCGAGCGCCACGAAGGTTGGCGGCGCGTCGGGGTTCTCGCCGCCGCGCACAAACACTACATGGCGCGGTAGTAGACGCGGAGGTGGCGCCAGCCGGCGGTCCCGTCGGCGTTCCAGTCGATCCGGTTCGCGAGATCGAGGATCTCCCAGCCGACGGGTGCGCCGATGCCGATGCACTCGTTCTTGTTGCCGGCCGCGAGGCCGTGCCCGACCGCGATCATCGCGTGCATCAGCCGGCCGACGTCGAAGAAGCCAATGAACGCGCCCTGCGGCACGGCGCGCATGCCGGCCGACGTCGTGACGCGCGTGTCGTCCTCCGAAATCACCTCGCCGTGGTTGCCGATCGTGATCGCGGCGGGGGGCAGCCGCCCCGCCGCAACCTGGCAGTAGACCACAGCGTCCCAGCACATCAGACCGCTGAGCGTGGCCCAGGTCTGGTCCTGGTTCGTGGCCGCATCGCGCGCGACGCGGGCCGCCTCGTGTCCGGACATCGCCACCTTCCTTTCGAGCGCTCTACCCTACCCGACGTCCGCCGTGGACGGCGCCGGATCGTCAGCCCTCGAGCGGATCGGGCCGCGTCACCGTTTCGTGGTCCTGGAGGACGCGCGAGGCGAGTACCATCCAGGCGCGAGGTGGCGATGATGCGTGGCGTGCTGTGCGCGATCCTGGCGGCGTCTGCGTGCGGGGGCTCGGAGAAGGGCGCGGCCGGCGCCGGCGCTGCAGGAGTCGGTGGGCACGCAGCCGCGGCACGTCGAACCCGGCCCCGGCGAGGTGCTCCGAGGCCCGGGCGGTCGCACGCGCGTAGCAGCGGCCGAGCACGCCCGTCAGCCAACCACCGCCGTCGAGGCGGTCGTCGAGGACGCCGAGCAAGAAGAGGTGCAGCGCGCCCACCGCCTGGAGCGGGGCCCAGGCAGGAGCCACGGCGGGGCGCCGTTTGAATTGAACGGCGGGCACGGGCCGCGCACCTCCCAACGCGGCGCCTGCCGGGGCGCGACGCCCTCGAGCAGCGTGCCCAGGATCGCGGCGTCGTCGCTGACGCACAGGCGCATGGCCGGGCGAGGCGCAGAGCCCGCACTGGACGTGCAAGACCACGCACGCCTGCGCGCGCTCCTTGCGATCGAGCCGGAGGTATCCGAACACGCCGCGGAGCATGCCTCCTGATCACCGGTCCCAAGACGGCTGGACCCGTCTCGTCGTCGCCCATGCGTGGTTCACGCAAGGGTCAGAACGCGGTCCGCCAGAGCACCTTCCCTTCCGCCGAGATCGCGAACGCGCAGCTCGGGCTTTCCGGCCGGAGCCCGCCCCGCGCCTGGTCTCCCTGCGTGAAGAGCACGACGCGGTCTGCCAGCAGGCGCGCGGACAGCAGCACGCCTCGCGCGATGCCCGTCTGCTCCTGCGTGATCGTCCACAGCGCGCGGCCGTCCAGCGCGACGCGCGACAGGCGAAACCGGCTGTCGTCTCCCATCACGTCCTGGTGTGCGATGAGGACGCTGGGCGGACGGTCGAGCTCGATCGCCCGACCGGAGGGGCTGTCGCAGACAAAGGCGCCGCCCAGGTACGAGTCCGCGCCGATCGGCCCGCCGCGCAGGCCCGCGTCTCCTCGCCGCGCGAGATGGAGGACGCTCCTCGGGCTCCCCTGCAGGCTCAGGGCCTGCCCGCCGCGCAGGTCGGCCGAGGGGCGGTCGAGCGTCGGCCGATGGTAGGCGACCCGCGCCGAGGGCTCTGCACGGGTCGCCGCGAACGTCTTCGGATCGACCCAGTACCGGTATCCGTCGCTCGACGTCGCGAGCAGCCGCGCCGAATCGGAGTCGACCTCCAGCCTGGCGACGCCGCGCACGCTGGGACTGTTGGCCACGATGCGGCCGGCCGCCTGGCCCGCCGGTACGACGTCCTCGAGGCGCTCGCCGTCGCGCGCGACCGGCGCGCCGGCGCCGAACCACAGCAGGTCGCCGGTCACGCCCAGGAACGACTCCGCTTCGCGCACCACCCTCCGCCTCTTGACGGCGCCCGTCCCAAGGTCGATCACGCTCAGACCGGAGTACGGGAACCCGATGCTGTCGACGCCCCCCTCCGGGCTGAACTTGTCGATCGCCAGAGCGTGCGGGGCGGCGCCGAGGTCGTAGAAGAACACCTCGGCGAGCTGGCCGCCGTGATCGCGGTAGCCGAGATACGCGGGGACGCTCACGACGGCCAGGACGACCAGCGCGAAGCCGATCCCGAACCGCTTGTCCTTCCACCAGCCGGCACGGCCTGCGCTGAACCTCTCGCCCATCAGGCTCCTCTCCCTCTCGACACCTGCGATCGCTCCTGCCGCGAACGGCCGCAGGTGCGCCCGAGCAAGCATAGACCCGGCAACGGCGCTTACTTCTCGGCGGACTCCGCCGACGTGGGTAAATTCCCGCCCCATGAAGACGAAGACGAAGGTCAGGGCGGCGACCGCCGCCCTCGATGCCGGCAAGCGCGACGAGGCGGCGCTCGGCTTCGAGTCCGTTGTCGTCCTCCCCGAAATAATCGTCTGAGCGAGGCCTGAAATAGGGAGAGCAACTCGAGCTCCCCCAGCTGACGTGGGACCGCGAAGGAGGATCGAGATGAACGACGAAAGAGACACTGAGGAGCGGGAGGAGTCGGGCGAGGCCGCCGTCGATCAGGCGGAGGACTCTGCCGGGGAAGCCGCAGAGGCCGGGTCGGGGGAGACACCGGACTTGCAGAAGGCCGCAGCGCTGGCGGGACGACAACAAGGTCTCGGTCGGCTGACCGGACCACGGAAGGGCGGCTCCTGGTGACGAAGCCCGTTCCGCGAAGGGTCCACCACCCCGCCATGCCTCCAGCCCCCCCGAGAGTCGTCCCGTTCTGACAACCAGCTGACAACGCCGATCTCGAGGGCGACCCTCGGATCACCCGAACCCCGGTTATCACCGGGGGTTAAGGGGCATCTGAGGTGGCGACCCCAGCGGGATTTGAACCCGCGTCGTTGCCGTGAAAGGGCAATGTCCTGGGCCAGCTAGACGATGGGGTCGGAGGGGCAGGAGTCTGCCCGAGGTGGGGGGATCGGTCAACGGGCTCGTGGGCCGCGGATGTCGATGAAGGAGTGCGGTCCCGGCCCGGCAGCCCTTTCTATCCTGGGGCGGCCCACCCCGCCGGCGAGCAGCATCAGGATCAGCCTATTCAGCAGGTTTGCACGCGAACCCGGGTGGCGACGCCTGGCCCTTGATTTGCTCCACATGCCTGCATGCGGATCCTGTCGTGGGTGCTCGCGCTGACCGTGATACCGGGCTTCGTCGCGCCCGAGCCGGCGGAGGCCAGGGCCAAGAAGCGCCGCACCACCACCGCCAAGCAGGCCAAGGTGGTCAAGCACTCGAAAACACTGACGGCTGATGACCCATTGCTGCGGGTGGGTGTGGCCAAGCCGTTGACGGTGGCGGATGCGCACAAGCCTGGGATGCCTCTTGGCGGCGCCCCGCCGGCGGTCGCCAAGGCCAGTCCACGCCCCAGGAAATGAGCGTCCACCAGCCCCCCTGACAGGGACGCCGCAGTTTCGGGCGCACCGCCAAACTACGTGCTATGGTGCCCGTCCACTAGCGCCACTGCCGCAATCCCAGGGATTGATCCACGGCGAGACGCAAGAGCCGGAGGACACCCGAATGGATCGAGAAGTGGCGGGGTCTGACAAGGAAGAGGGACTGTTCGAGGCGGCCGAGCCGGACGCCGAGCAGTCCCCCCCCGAGGAAGACCCGGCCGACGACGAGGACCGCGGCGCGCAGGGCGCCTCCTCGGATCCGCTGCACCCGTATTTTCGAGGCATTGGCGCGATCTCACTCCTGACGCGGGAGGCCGAGGTCGAGACCGCCAAGCGCCTCGAGGACGGCGAGCGACGGATCCTCGAGGCCGTGCTCCGGAGCCCGGTGGCCCTCGGCGAGCTGGTGGCGCTGGCCGAGCGCCTCGCTCGGCAGGAGGTGCGAGTCCAGGACGTCGTCTGTGTGGACGACGAGGCCGAGGACTTCGACGAGGCCTCGCACATCCGCCACTTCGTCCGGACCCTGACCAGCGTCAAGGCGATGCACGAGGAGAGCACCAAGCTCTCCGACGCGCTCGCCGAGCGGGGGCTGTCGGTGCGCTCCAAGCGCACCAAGCAGGCGGCGCTCGAGGAGCGGCGCAGCGAGATGCTGACCGCGCTGGCGGATCTGCGGCTGCACCGCAGCGTCGTCGGCCGCATCGGCGACGCGCTCAAGGCGAGCATCCGGCGCATCGAGCAAGCGGACGCCGAGATCGCGGCGTGCGAGCGCAAGGCGGGCTTCTCGGCACGAGACCTGCGAGGCATGCTGGCGCGTGCCAAGGCGTCGCCGGCCAACGAGCGCGCCCTGCGCACCAAGCTCGGGCTGACGCTCGCCGAGCTCGAAGTGATCGACGCGACCGTGCGCGCGGCGACCAAGCGGCGGCTCGCGGTGGTGCGCGGTCAGTCGCACAGCACCGAGGATCTCCGGCTGGCGTATGCCACGCTGCGCGAAGGTGAGCGCCTCGCCGAGAAGGCGCGCAACGACCTCGTGCAGGCCAACCTCCGCCTGGTCGTGGCGATCGCCAAGAAGCACGCGACGCGCGGCCTGCCGCTGTCGGATCTCATCCAGGAAGGCAACATCGGCCTGATGCGGGCGGTCGAGAAGTTCGACTACCGGCGGGGCTTCAAGTTCTCCACCTATGCCACGTGGTGGATCCGCCAGGCCATCACCCGCGCGATCGCGGATCAAGGGCGCACAATCCGGCTGCCGGTGCACGTGCACGACAGCGTCAACAAGCTGCGCCGTACCACCCGCTCGCTCGTGCAGGCGCTCGGCCGCGAGCCCAGCGCCGACGAGGTCGCGGGCCAGATGGGCATCCCGGTGGACCGCGTGGTGGCGCTGTCGCGGCTGACCCGGCTGCCGGTGTCCATCGAATCACCGGTCGGCAGCGACGGCGAGTCACGTCTCGGAGACTTCATCGAAGATCCGGGCGCGTCGTCCGCGATCGAGTCGGCGATCTCGGACGACCTGTCCGAGCAGACCCGCAAGGTGCTGGCGACGCTCACGCCGCGCGAGGAGAAGGTGCTCCGGCTGCGCTTCGGCATCGGCCAGACGCACGAGCGCACACTAGAGGAGGTGGGACAGGGCTTCGACGTCACCCGCGAGCGCATCCGGCAGATCGAGGCCAAGGCCCTGGCTCGACTGCGTCGCGACGCGCGCGCCCAGCAACTGCGAGCACTCATCGAGGACTAGATCCTCGCAACGATCATCACGAGGCCCTCATGGCGAAGCCGACACGAGCCACACAAGCGAAGCGCAACCGGGAGCTATCGAAGCTGGACAAGCGACGCGAGAAGGAAGAGAAACGCGCGCAACGCAAGCGGGACGACAAGGAAGGCGGGCCGGCCACGCCCGCAACGGACGAAGATCCCGACATCGCAGGCATCGTCCCCGGTCCGCAACCGATCCTCGAGTAGCGCCTTCGGTCCTCGCCCTGAGGGCCAGGCGGGAGCAAGTGTCACCATTCGAACATCGCCTTGTCACGGCTCGGCGCCGCGGTCCTCGCCGACTCGACATGGCCGCCGCGCGCCCCCAGGATCGCTCCATGCAAACCGATGTGCGCCGGGTGGGCCGCGGGCACGACGTGCTCGCGATCCTGAACGCCAACGCCCGCAAGACGACCGACGCGGCGGTGGCCGCGCTGCGGAGCGTCCTGCCGGCGGCGGACGTGGTGCACACGCGCTGCATCGAGGAGGTCGAGGACACGCTGGCCAAGCACGACGTGGCCAGCCGGCCCCTGTTGCTCTGCGGAGGCGGCGACGGCACGGTGAGCGCGCTGCTGTCGCGGCTCCAGCAGGTGGACCAGACGCCCATCGGCGTGCTGCGCCTCGGTACGGGCAATGGCCTGGCCAACGTCCTCGGCTCGGGATCGTACCGGCAACTCGTGGACCGCCTGCCGGGCCTGCCCCTTCCCCCGCCCACGCGGCACTTCGACCTGGTCGATGTCGAGGGGCGGCGCTCGCACTTCGCCGGCACCGGTTGGGACGCGCGGATCCTGACGGACTACCGGCGCAACTTCAGCGAGCGTACCGGCAGGGCGCGGCGGTTCCACGAGAGCTTCGCGGGGTACCTGTGGGCGCTCTTCACCATCACGATCCCCGAGGAGCACAAGCTGCTCAAGGCCGAGGGGCAGCCCGAGGTGGAGATCACGAACCTCGGTCCACCGGCCATGCGCGCAGGCGCGGACGGCAAGCCGGTGCCGGTCATAGGTGGGAGCACCGGCTCGGTCATCTACCGCGGTCCCTCGAGCGTCGCGAGCTGCGCGACCAGCCCCGAATGGGGATTTCGATTTCGCGCGCACCCCAATGCGCACGCATTGCCCGGCTGGCTCAACCTGCGCGTGTATGACCGGCCCATCCTGGAGGCGGTGCGGAACATGCGCGCGCTCTGGCGCGGCAAGCACCCCCAGCCCGGCATGCACGACATGTTCGTGCAGCGCGTGAGGATGCGTTTCTCGCGTCCGGTGCCGTTCCAGATCGGGGGCGATCCGGTCGGGATGCGCGAGGAGGTCGAGATGTCGATCGCGCCGCTCGGCGTGCAGCTGGTCGACTGGCCTACCGCCTTCGCCGCCGCACCCCAGCGCGGCATCCCCTCAGGGCAGTCCAGCTCTAGGGCAGCCGTCGTCGCATAGCGCGGCACGACTCGCCGACTCAGCCGAAGACCCGGTCGATGTCGGCCTGGGGATCGCGTGGCGACAGCTCGTGGAAGACGATCGTGGTCGTCACCACGACCACGGGCCCGACCAGGAGTGAGGCGGCGGCGGCGGCCACCACCATGGTGAGCACGCCCACAGCTCCGCCCCCGAGCCAGGGAACGAGGGCGCCCAGGGCGGTCAGGACCTGCCGGTTCAGCAGCTCGATCAGCACCCGAAGGCCGCACAGGGTCAGGCCCAGGACGAACAGCCGGCCGCGGTAGCCGCGCGTCATGCGGGCCGCCTGGTTGAGCGAGGCCTGCTTGCCGCGGTTGAACATGAGACAGGGCACGAGCACGTAGAGCAGGACTGCGATGACGATCCCAGGGACGATGAGGCCCATGACGCCCAGGCCGACCAGAAAGGCCCAGACGAAGCACCCGAGCATCGAGCGCAGCATGAGCAGACAGGCCACGCGGAGGTCGAACGGCGTCCGGGTCCCGCGCAGGTCGTCGAGGATGCGCGGTGCGATGCCCGTCCAAAGCATGCCAAGCGGCACGAGCCGCAGCGGCGCGAGCAGGAGCGCGCCGTTGCCGAGCGCCGCGAACCCGCTCGCGACGACCAGGTCCGCCACGAGGGTCGCGAGGAGGGACCCCAGGCCGACGAGGAGGAAGCGGGTGCGATGGCGGCCCCAGGCGCGCCAGGCTGAGCCAAGGACGCGATCGAGGGTGAGGCGGTCGCGGACAGTGGAGGGACCCTCATGGAGAGCATCGTGGGCGATCGACATGCCAGGGTTCTCGGCAGGTCTCCAGAAGAGTTGCTTGGGAAGCGGCTTGCTTGCGCTTCAGCCGATCGTGTAGGTCGCCGGTGGGCGCTGCTTCTTCCACGCGCCACGGCGCTCGTTGGGCAGCTGCCGGTACACCGGCTCGCTGACATGCAACCCCGAACCCAGGCGGCCACCGAGCAGGAAGGTATGGTTCACGCCCTCGCCGATGATGTCGAAGCGCCGTGCGCCGGCAGGGCCGAGCTCGCCCTCCGCGATGGTCGCGAGGTGCAGGTTGGCGTGGCCCGAGCTGACGGGCAGACGGTGCCGCACGGCCAGGGGCGCCACCCGCGCGCGCAGGGACGTCATCGCGTCGACGGCCTCCACGCAGCGGTCCGCGGGGAAGATCGCCAGGCAGGCGTCGCCCACGAGCTTGACGAGGCGCCCGCCGCCGCCGGCCACGACCTCGGCGCAGAGCGCGTAGTAGGCCTCCAGGAAGGCCCACACGTCGAGCGCGTCGCGGCCCTGCGCCGCGCGCGTGAAGCCGGCCAGGTCGTGCACGGCGATGACGCGCTTGCAGAGCGTCACCGGGAGCACCGGGGAGATATCTGGATCTGCAGATGAATCGTTCGTCATGGCTCCTCCGCATCGTGGTCGCTGTTGCGGGGGTGACTCCCGCGGGCCGCGCGCCTTGCGGAGCGAGGCCGGTTCGATGGAGCAAGCGCGATGCGGGGGTGACTCCCGCCGGTCCGCGAGGGTGCCGTGCGCCCCTCGAGCATAGCCGATCCGCCTTCGGTCGCACGTCGTGCGTACGCTAAGCTGCAGCCGATGAGCTCCGTCCGCACCGGTCACGACGTCGACTCCTTCCGCCGCGCCTACCTCGACCACCTGCGCTTCTCGCGCGCCAAGGACGAACGCGCGGCGACGGCGCTCGACCGGCTCTTCGCGGTCTCGCTGGCGGCGCGTGACCGGCTGTCCGATCGCTGGATGGAGACGCAGCGCGCCTACATGGAGGCCGACCCCAAGCGCGTCTACTACTTCTCGCTCGAGTACCTGATGGGGCGCGCGCTCGGCAACAACCTCATCAACCTGGGCCTGTTCGACGTGGCGCGCGAGGCGCTCGCGCCGGAGGGGCTGCGGCTCGAGGATCTGCTCGAGCTCGAGAACGACGCGGGCCTCGGCAACGGCGGCCTCGGGCGGCTGGCCGCGTGCTTCCTCGACTCGATGGCGACGCTGGGGCTGCCCGCGATGGGCTACGGCATCCGCTACGAGTTCGGGATCTTCGAGCAGCACATCGAGAAGGGCTGGCAGGTCGAGCACCCCGAGGAGTGGCTGCGCTTCGGCAACCCCTGGGAGATCGAGCGCCCCGAGAACATGGTGCGCGTGCGGTTCGGCGGCTACGTGCAGGATACCGTCGACGAGGGCGGGCTCTACCGGGCGCGCTGGCGCGGCGGCAACGTCGTCCTCGGCGTGCCCTACGACACGCCGATCGCCGGCTACGGCTGTCGCCACGTCAACACGCTCCGCCTGTGGCGCGCGCGCGCCTCGGAGGAGTTCGACCTGCAGCAGTTCAACGAGGGCGACTACGAGAAGGCGGTCTTCGACAAGAACGCGTCCGAGACCATCTCCAAGGTGCTCTACCCGAACGACAGCATGTCGGCCGGCAAGGAGCTCCGCCTCAAGCAGCAGTACTTCTTCGTGGCGTGCTCGATCCACGACCTGGTGCGGCGCTACTTGAAGCAGCACAAGGGCTTCGACGAGTTCCCGACCAAGGTCGCGATGCAGCTCAACGACACGCACCCCTCGCTCGCGGTGCCCGAGCTCATGCGCATCCTGGTGGACGATCACGCCCTCGGCTGGGAGCGCGCCTGGGAGATCACGCAGGCGACCGTCGGCTACACGAACCACACGCTCCTGCCCGAGGCGCTCGAGCGCTGGCCGCTCGCGCTCATGGAGCGCCTCTTGCCGCGCCACGTGCAGCTCATCCACGAAATAAACCGGCGGTTCCTGCGCCAGGTGCTCAACAAGTACCCGCGCGAGAGCGACCGGCTGCAGCGCCTGTCGATCGTCGAGGACGGCCACGTCCCCCACGTGCGCATGGCGCACCTCGCCGTGGTCGGAGCCCACTCGGTCAACGGCGTGGCGGAGCTGCACACGCGCCTCCTCGCGCGCGACGTGATGCCCGACTTCCACCAGCTCTGGCCCCAGAAGTTCAACAACAAGACCAACGGCGTCACGCCCCGACGCTGGCTGCTGGCGGCCAATCCGATCCTCGCCGCGGTCATCAGCGAGCGCATCGGGCACGGC
>JAHFDS010000644.1 GCA_023248855.1 Myxococcales bacterium | reverse complement strand
CGCATCGCCGTGCTCCACGCATGCGCCGAGCCAGATATTTGCCGGCGCCTGGCGGACCGCGCCGTGGCCGACTACCGCGCGCTGCCCGACGGCTTCTGGGCCGCGCTCGCCCGGGGCGGACGCGCCGCGCTGGACGCCCTTTCGTGAGCCCCGGGACCCGGCTCGGGCCGCTGCGCGCCCGCGTCTTCGCCGCCACCTGGCTCTCGTACGCGGGCTTCTACTTCGTCCGCAAGGTCTTCGGCGTGGTCAAGGGTCCGCTCAAGCATTCGCTCGGCGTGGACGACCTCGGCGTCTCGCACCTCTTCACCGCCTACCTCGTCAGCTACATGCTCGGCCAGTTCGCGGCCGCATGGCTCGGCCAGCGCCTGTCGAGCCGCCGCGTCTTGCTCGGCGGCATGGCCATCGCCGCGGCCGCCAACGTCCTGTCGGGCGCGTTCCTCTCGCCGAGCCGCCACGACTACGTGCTCTTCCTGGTGTCGATGGTGGTGCAGGGCTTCGCGCAGGCGGCCGGCTGGTCGAACAACGTCGCGCTCATGACGCAGTGGACGAGGCGCCACGAGCGCGGCCGCGTGATGGCCTTCTGGGGCACCTGCTATCAGCTCGGTGCCGTGGCCGCCAAGGCCTTCGCCGCGTTCATGTTCGGCTGGCTGGGCCTCGCGTGGTCGTTCTGGGGCTCGTCGCTCTTGCTCTTGCTCATCGCGCTCCTGTTCTACGCGTGGGGTCACGAGTCCCCGGCGGCGTGCGGCCTGCCGCCGCTCGACGACGAGATAGACGACGCCCCGAAGGGGACCGACGGCAAGACGCGCGTGGACGGCGCGGTGCTGCGGCTCATCATCACGATGGGCTTGCTCTACTTCAGCTACAAGTTCTTGCGCTACTCGCTCGACAGCTGGTCGGCGCTGGTGCTGGCCGAGCACTTCACGCTCGGCACCTCGACCGCGGGCTACCTGTCCACCGCGTTCGACTGGATCGGCTTTCTCGGCGTCATCTTCGGCGGCTGGTGGTCCGATCGCGTCGGGGCGCGCATGCCCGTCGTCTTCATGATGACGATTGGCCTGGCCATCTCGACCGTGCTCTTGTGGAAGCTCGGGCTCGGCTCGCCCACCGCGTTCGTGGTGCTGCTCGGTGCGGTGGGCTTTTTCAACATGGGGCCGGATTCGCTGCTCTCGGGCGCGGGCGCGATGGACGTCGGCACGCGCCAGCAGGCCGTCATCGCCGCCGCGATCATCAATGGCCTCGGCGCCATTGGCCCCATCGTCGAGGAGCCCGTGATCGGCTGGCTCAAGCGGCGAGGCGGCGTCGAGCCCGTGCTGCTGCTCCTCGTCGCCGTGAGCGTCGTGGCCGCGGTCTCGACCGGCCTGTTCTGGCACTCGCTGCGCCGGCGCAAGATCCTGCTCTGACGCGCGCCCGGCGTCAGCGTTGTCCGGCCAGGCGCACCAGGGGGGCGAGCCACGCCCGTGCCACCGCGCGCGCGGCGTCGGAGCCGGCGAGCCAGCGGGCGAGCGGCGGGCTCACCTGGTAATAGGCCGCCACCGCGATCCGACCGGGCACGCTCTTAAGGAGCACCCGATCGCGCAGCGTGCGCAGGGCTCCCACCTCGGCCGCGAGCGGTGAGCCGAACGCCGCGGTCGCGAGGAAGCAGCCGTCCACGGTCTTGAACGCGATGGCGGGCGTGCGGAAGGTGGTCACGGCGAGCGGGCTCGTCTGTCCGCACGGGGCCACCACGCGGGCGCCGGCGGCGTAGCTCGCCTCGGGCTTGAGGCCGTCGATGTGCACGAAGGCCGTATCCCCGTCACGCTCGGCCGCAGGCGCCGGCGTCGCCGCGGCGAACTCGGCCTCGGTCATCGAGGTGCCCGCGCGGTAGCGCACCGCGAGGTCACCCGGCGGGACGTCGATGCGCAGCGTGACGGCCGTGGCGCCGAGCGCGCCCTCCGAAGGGGCGATGGCGCGCGGCGAGGCCGGCGCAGCGCCGCACGCGCTCTGCCCGTCGCCGTCGCAGTCGGCGGTCCGCGCGAGCACCTTGAAGGCGCCGGCGGGATCCAGCACGAGCAAGAGGCGCCCCAGGCCCGAGCCCGGCGTATCCGAGATCGTCGCGTCGATCGGCGTCGTGAGCTCGGCCGCGATCGCGCTTGGGCGAGCCATCACGCCATCGGGCGGGCCGTAGCCGAGCGCCTCGGTCGCGCGCACCGCCGCGGCCGCGTCCCCGAGGTGGATCGGCACCGCCCAGACGATGGAGGGTTGGCCGAGGTTTTCGGGATCGCCGTACGAGACGCTCATGAGCGAGTCCGCCTGCGTCGGGTAGCGGTGGTGCTCGTTGGTGTCGAACTCCTTGCCCACCTCGACCAGCACCTGGTAGTCGCCCGCTGGGATCGCCCCGCCGAGCGGCATTGCCCAGCGCGCGCGGGTCCCCGGCCGCGGCGTCGCGGTCGCGACCGCGTCGAGGTCGTCGAGCGCGGCCAGTTGCTCCGCGTCCGGCGCGTCGCCCGCCTCGAACGAGGCGAGGTCGCCCCGCGGCGGATAGGGGCTTCGCAGCGCTGGATCGAGCTTGCCCTTGCACGACGAGAAGCGCGGCGTCGGGCAGGTGACGGCGTCGACGATCTCCTGCGGCAAGAGCGGCCGACAGTAGTACGGCTCGCTCGACGACACGGCGTTGTGAAAGCGCGTGGAGGTCTCGACGCCGTCGTTGAACACGACCAGCGGATAGTCGACGCCGCGCGCCGCCGCACGGGCGTGGGCCCACACCGGCAGCGCCTGCACGCGCCGCCCATACGGGAACTTGGGTGACGACGCGAAGTTCCACGCGCCGGGCCGGTTGCCAAGGCCCAGGGTGGCGACCAGGCGCGTCACCGCCACGTCCGCGACCCAGCGTCCCGCCGCATCGGCGAGCCACACCGCGAGCTGCGGCCCGCCGGCCTCGCGCGCGCCCTTCGGATCGAGCGCCGCCGGATAGGCCACGGGCTCGAGCTCCACCACGAGCGTATGACACGCCGCCCGGGCCGACGGCTCGGCCGCCGCCAGCACGAGCGCGCAGAGGAGCGCCCGCTGCATGACCCCATTATGCGCCCGAGTTGACGGCTCCCGGGCCCGCTCAGCAAGATGACCCATGCGCTCGACTTCCACGGCTTCCAAAGGGGTCCTGCTCGCGGCGAGCTTGCTGCTCGGCTGCGGCTCGGATGGCAAGGGTGGCGCGGGGCAGGGCGGCCCAGGAACCGGTGGCGGTTCCGGAGCCGGCGCCGCAGGTGGCGCCGGCGTCGCGGGCCGGACCGGCGCGGGCGG
>JAHFDS010000643.1 GCA_023248855.1 Myxococcales bacterium | reverse complement strand
CGGCGACGTCGCACGCGGCGGCGGCGGCGCGACATGGCGCCCCCGCGTTGCCCGGCAGGTGCGTCACCGCCCCGGTCGCGGGGTTGCACGCGTCCACGGTGCAAGGGTTGCCGTCGTCGACCGCGACCGGCGTGCCCCTGCACAGGCCATTCGAGCACGCATCCGTCACCGTGCAGGCGTTGCCGTCGTCGCACGGCGTGCCCGCGGCGACCGTGGCATCGGCAGGGCAGGCGGCGCTCGAGCCGGTGCAGAGCTCGGCGACGTCGCACGCGCCAAGGGCCGGCCGGCACGTGCTGCCGGCGGCCGCGAGGGCATCGGCGGGGCAGGCGCTGCTGGCGCCGGTGCAGGTCTCGGCCACGTCGCAGGGGCCAGCCGCCGCGCGGCACACCGCGCCTGGTGCGGCCAGGGCGTCGGCGGGGCAAGCCGCGCTGGCGCCGGAGCAGGTCTCGGCGACGTCGCAGGCCCCGGCGGAAACGCGGCAGATCTCCCCGGCGTTGCCCGGCAGGTGGGTCACGGCGCCGGTCACTGTGTCGCAGGCGTCGACGGTACAGGGGTTGCCGTCGTTGGTCGGCACCGGGGTCCCCGTGCAGAGGCCGGAAGCGCCGCAGAGGTCGTTGCTGGTACAAGCGTTGCCGTCGTCACAGCCACCACCGGCAGGGCTGCACACCGTGGGTGTGGCGCGCCACAGGCCCCGGCCGTGCGTGACGGCGATAAGCTGCGACCCCACGAAGAACAGCTCTTCCACCGAGACGTTGGTCGGGCCGTCGTGCGGCACCGACCACGACGCCCCACCGTCCTCGCTGGCAAAGAGGCCCATCTCGGTGCCCGCGTAGAGCGCGAGCGAGCGCTGTGGGTGGATCGCGAGCGCGCGGACGGGCGCCGCGGGCAGCTGGGTCGCGCCGCTGCCGGAAGCCGAGGCCCAGGTCGTTCCTCCATCGATCGTGCGCCAGACGTTCGGCTGCGCGAAGCCGCCGAGCGCCACGTAGGCGGTGGCAGGCGAGGTCGGGTCCAGCGCGATACGGAACACGTACCGGTTCGGCAGGGTCACGCCGTCCTGCTGCGTCCAGGTCGGGCTTGCGCTCGTGCCGTTCGCGGTGCGGTAGACGTCGCCGTTCGTGTGACCGACCCAGATCGCGTCGGCGTCGCCTCGCTGCACCGCGATCGCGCTGATCTCCGCGTTGCCGGCGGTGGGCGGCTTGACGCTGGCCCACGAGGGACCGCCGAACGCTGCCGGCGGCTCGCTGTTCGCCGTGCGGATGTCGTCGCTGCGCCAGAGCGACCATCCGCCCGCGTACAGGCGCGTCGGCTGGTTGGGATCGAGGACGAACGGCGCGATGAAGAGCGCGCGCTGGTTCTGCGCGTCGGGGATCGAAAACGGCACGGGCTTCCAGGCGAACTGGCCCGTCCCGGCGTCGAAATAGCTGCCGGCGATCTCCTCCGAGCCGAGCGCCCCGTCCGCCGATCGCTCGATCCGCAAGAAGACGTACTCGCCGTAGAAGCGCGCTGGATCGCTCGCGTCCGCGGCCGCGAAGCCGCCATCTCCCCCGGCCCAGGGGGTCCAGCCCTCGGGGTTGCCCGAGAAGCGCAGCATGCCGTTGTCCTGCGCGCCGGCGACGATGACCCCCGAGGCGTTGCCTGCACCCCCGTAGAACTGCGTGATGCCGAGCGTGTGATTGAGGGCCTGCCAGCCCGCCCGCGGCGCGACCGTGTAGACGTTCTGGGCGGTGTAGAGGCCGCCGTCGTTGCCGAAGTAGGCGGTGGTGTTGGTGGTGCCGTTGAAACCCGGGTGCGGGACGATGACGTGGTGATCGGCGTGCGCGGAGTCCGGCGCGAAGCGCCAGTCGCTGATCTGCGCCAGCGTCAGGCCGCCATCGGTGCTGCGGTAGAGGTCGAGGCCGCCGACGATCAGCGTCTGCGGCCGCGTTGGATCCACCCAGATCGTGTTGGCGTACCAGCCCTGCGTACCGAGGTATCCGACCCCCGTGCTCACGCGAGCGAAGGTCCGCCCGCCGTCGGTGCTGCGGTGCAGCTCGCCACCCGCCACATCCATCGACGCGTAGACGGTCGACGGATCGGACGGGGCGATCGCGAGCTCGATGCGTCCCCCGGGGAACGAGCCGGGCGCTGGAAGACCCGCCGCGGACGTCCAGGTGAGGCCGCGGTCTAGCGTGAAGAGCGCGGCACCACGGCCGCTGGCGACGGCCCGGTCCTCGTTGCCGGGGTCGACCTTGACGTCGAGGACCTCGCCCGCGAGGACCTGCTGGAACGTGCCGCCGAGGTCGACCGAGCGGAACAGCCCCGCGCGCGTGGCGACGTACAGGAAGCGCGCGGTGGTACCACCGGTCGCGATGCGATTGACGAAGGCGAAGCTGGCGTTGTTGGTCGCCGGGAGCTGCGTCCAGGTCGCGCCGCCGTCCTCGCTGCCGAAGAGGCCGTTTCCCGTCAGGGCGTCGAAGTTGAAGAAGCCCTCTCCGGTGCCGGCGAGGATGCGGTTCGCGTTGGCGGGATCGACCACCAGGCAGCTCACGGCGAGGTTGCCCATGAAATCGTCGAGCGGCGAGAACCTGGCGCCGCCGTCGGTCGACCGCCACACGCCACCGGCCACGCCCCCGACGAAGATGCGGGAGGGTTGCGCGGGGTGCAACGCGATGGCGCGGATGCGGCCGCCGACATTGCCCGGGCCCAGCGACGTCCAGCTCGCGCGCGTGATGCCCGCCGCCGGCGCGCCTGTCGTGGCGCTACGCAGCCGGTCGGCCTGCGCCTTGGCGTCGATGATCGCGCCGACGGGGATCCGGCCGTGCTCGTCCTCTTGCTGGCGCCGGCGTAGCCGGGCCGCCTCGGCGGGGTGGTCGGCCGCCAGCGGATCGGTGCGCTCCAGAAGACGCGCCAGGCGCGCGCGTGGCAGCTCGCAGATCTGGCGGTTCGACAGGCTGCGGGCCTCGCGGATCCGCGCGGCGACGCCGGCGTGAATGCTGCGCACCGCGGCCAGCTCGGCGTCGGTCATCCCGTCGTGGCAAGGCGCGGCCGGCGGGGGCGGCGACGATCGGTTGCAGGCAAGCAGCAGGGTGGCGAGCGTCACCCGGCGAACGGCAGCCTGGACCATCATCCTTCCCTCTTGGAACAGACCGCCACGCGGGTATCGTAACCGGCGGACCGACCCTCCGGGTCGCGACTTGATTGGTCCGACCAATGATGTTAGGGTCCGCGCCCATGCGAGTTGCTGGGTCTCTGGTGGTCGTCCTCGTCTGCGTCGGCTGCGGGGGCGCCGGCGGATCGGCGGCGCG
>JAHFDS010000642.1 GCA_023248855.1 Myxococcales bacterium | reverse complement strand
AGGGTGGCGCAGGCGCGGGCGGCGCAGGCGCGGGCGGCGCGGGTGCGGGCGGAAGCAGCGGCATCATGTGCACGGCGGGCGGGGGCGGCTCGTTCCCCGAGCTCGACCGCAGCTGCACGTCGCCCGCCGACTGCGTCCTCGTCGATCACACGATCAACTGCTGCGGCAGCGCGATGCGGATCGCGATCCGGGCCTCCGAGCAGCAAGCGTTCGCGGCAGCCGAGGCGATCTGCGATGCGCAGTATCCCGCGTGCGGTTGCGCGACCCAGCCGACGATCGCCGAGGACGGCGCCCGCCCGCCGTTCGGCCAAGAGTCCACCATCGTCGCCGAGTGCACGATGGGCCGGTGCCACAGCGTCGTTCCCAACACCTTCGCGTGCGGGACCGCGCAGTGTGCTCCAGGCCAGTACTGCACCACCGTCCACCCGGGCATTCCTGGAGGCACGCCGACGTACTCCTGCAGCGACCTCCCGACGGGCTGCAGCGCATGCGCCTGCCTGGGCGGCTCCTTCGGCTCGTGTACGTGCCGCGACGACGGCGGGCGCCCGGTCGTGGACTGCTTCGCTCCCTAGCCTCCTGCCATTGGCCCCGGCGCTAGCGATTCGACTTCGGCCAGACCCAACGAGGAGCAGGAAGATGGCCAAGTCCGCAGCAGCCCACAGCATCCCGACCTTCACCCCCGACCGCGTCGCTCCGATCACCGAGGTCGAGCTGGCGGCACTCAAGCGCGACCGCGCGCTGCTCGAGACCCTCAAGGTCCAGGCGCAGGCGCTCTTGAAGAACCTCGACGAGCGCGAGGAGGACCTCATCACCCGGCTCGAGGCCGGCGCCGAGGTGGTCGGTGACCTCTGCCCGACCGTCCGGGTCGTGTCCCGGAAATCCATCAGTTGGCAGAGCGCGCTGGCGGCGCTCGCCAGACGGGTCGGTCTCGACGACAAGGAGGAGATCCGCCAGGTCAAGGACCAGGCGCCGGTCTCCTTCTCTCGCGAGCTGCAGATCCCGTAGCGGCCCAGCCGCGGCGCGGTCCGGTGTGCCCGGGCCGCGTCCGGCGGCCCAGGGGCGCGCTGGTGACGATCGCGAGCTTCGACCTCGGCGGCTACCTCGGCGCGCGCGTACGCGACGCGCGTGCGGGCGCCGGATCCGACGAGTGGCGCCTGCCCTGTCCGCGATGTGGCGGCCGCGAGCACCTCTACGTCAACGCCGACAAGCGCTGCGGCCACTGCTTCCGGTGCGGCTCGTCCCCGGGCCTGCTCGACCTTCTCGCTGATCTCGAGGGCCTACCGCGCGCGGAGATCGCCCGTCGCATCGGCGCGCAGGACGAAGCGAGCACCCTCCCTGCGCTGGCCGCTCTGCGCCAGCGCGTGCTCGGCCTCGGCGCACGCCCAATGCAGCCCCGCCCCTTCGCGTTGCCCGAGATGGCGCTGCCCGACGCGTACGTGCCGCTCGCCGTGCGTCCCGACGCAACCACCGAGCGCGCGCTGGCTCCGTTCCGCACCTACCTCGCGCGGAGGCGCATTCCACCCGATGCGATCGCGAGCCACCGGATCGGCTGCGCGTTGCTCGGCCGCTACGAGGGGCGCGTCATCCTCCCGGTCCTCGACGGAGACATCGTGGTCGCCTACGCGACCAGAGCATCGTGCGTGAGCGGGTCGAGTGCGAGTGCCAGTCGGCGACGCCGCACGTGGAGCTTCCGCGCCCTCGGCTGGAAGTCGCCCATGCGCAACTCGCTCATCTCCACGGAGTTGAGCCCGTGCAGGATCGCGAGCAGGCCGATCACGCGCAGCATCGGCTCACGTTCGGAGTCGGTGAGGATAGCCAGCCATCGCCGGATGTCGTCGCCACCGACGACTCGCTCCTGCAGGCCGGGCTGAGCAGGCGACAGGACTCCTGCAAGCGGGTTCCTGAACAAGCGCCCCTCGACCTTCAGGAAGGCCAGGAGGCGCTGGAGGGCATTCAGGTCGTCAGCCACCTGACGCGGCTTCGTGCGGCCATTCCCTGCGGCGCGCAATCCGTCGAGGGTGCGCTCCATCGGGACATGCGAACGCCAGTAGCACCCGTAGCAGCGCTGTCCCTGGCGCGGTCTGCATGTCTGCCGACCGCAGCTCGCACAGGCCACCCATCGTGGAGCCTTCGCGCGCAGGTAGCATCGATTGCACAGGCCCTTCCCTTGATGTCGCTCGTGCCTACCGCATTGCACGCACTCACGCACGGGGCGCGGGTGTACACGGCAGTAGCAGATCGTGCAGAGACCATGCGCCACGATTCTGGCGACGCGCTTGCAGGTGCCACACACGCGAGGGGGCGTCTTGTGCACCTGCCGGTAGCAGCGACCGCAGCGATCGTGCGCCATGACTTGCTTCACCAGGCCGCACGCCACACATGCACGAATGCCGCCCGCCATGATCTAGATTCGGGTGGAAGGCGGCGGGGCCAGCCGCTTCTTCCCTCCCAGCTTCCGTCGCCGGGGTGCCTTCGGTTGATTCGCGCTCACGATCTCCTCGACGAGCCGACGGGCCGATTTCTGGCTGATCGCGCCATCCACCTTGATGAGGTCGTTGGGTGTGCACTCGAGGGCGGCGCAGAGGGCCAGGAGCAGGTTGAGGGACAGGCGCTTCGGTTCCTTCGTCATCAGGTTGCTCAGGGTCTGCGACGTCAGCGAGAGGCCGAGGCGATCACGGAGACGACGGTTCAGTGCGGCCCCGGTCCACAGCCCTCGCTCGGCGCACAGCATCCTCAGGTTCCACGAGATCTTCATGCGTCAATTCCTCTGCCGGAGCGCTCTGGCGACCATCCGTTGATGCGCCTCGGCGACCAGCGCAGGGCTCACGTGCACGTACCTCTGGGTCGTCGCCAGGAACTCGTGCCCGAGGAGATGCTGGATCGAAACGAGCTCCATGCCTGCCTCAAAGAGGTGGGTCGCTCGAGCGTGCCGAAGCTGGTGGAGTCCAAAGCCCATTGCGCTACTGTGGGCATGGAAACGAAGCCGACCCTCCGCGATGCCCTCCTGACCGGGATCGACAGCAGCGACAAGCCCTCGGCCGCCTGGGCCGCAGTCTTCGAGAAGATCGCGAAGCTGCTATCCGAGCGCTGGGGCATCCAAGTGATCATGCGCGGCACCGACGCCTACACGGACGGCCGCCGCATCGTCCTGCCGGCGGTGCCGGACAACGCGCCCGCCGAGCTCGTTGGCCGCGGTGCACGGCACCCTCGATCACGAGGCCGGCCACGTCATCTTCAGCGAGTTCCTCTCGATCCCAGACCCGCTCGAGAAGCTCCTGACCAACGC
>JAHFDS010000641.1 GCA_023248855.1 Myxococcales bacterium | reverse complement strand
GCTCACGGTCGACACGAGCGGCCTCGACCGCTTCGTCCCTGCGGCGACCACGCAGCGCACGATCGCCGGCCGGGTCTCGGCCTCGCTCGGCGCCGCCGCGGTCCGGGTGGGCGACGCCGACGCGACGCTCGCGCCCGACGGCACCTTTTCCCGCGCGGTGTCGGTCGCGGCGGGCCTCTCGGTGGTGCCGATCGTCGCGACCGACCGCGCGGGGCACACGCGAAGCGCGCACCGCTCGCTCATCCGCTCGCGCTTTCTGCCCGAGGGCCAGGTCAACCCCGCGGCCGCGCGGCTGCAGCTGACCGAGGCGCTGCTCCAGCAGATCGCGGCGCCGCTGCGCGCGGACGTGCAGGGCATCGACATCGCGAGAGAGATCATGGCGCGCGATGTGCTCAGCGACTCGAACGGCTGCGTCACCTATCCTCGCTTCGC
This sequence comes from Myxococcales bacterium, assembly GCA_023248855.1. Taxonomy (GTDB): domain Bacteria; phylum Myxococcota_A; class Polyangia; order JAHFDS01; family JAHFDS01; genus JAHFDS01. The sequence continues at coordinate 2,859 of JAHFDS010000641.1, read as the reverse complement.
ACAGCACCAGCCGGCCGAGCTCGACCTCGGCATCGCGCGGGACGGCTCGCTCTGGATCAGCATCGACATCCCCTCGCTCGTCATCCAGTTCGACGGCGAGTGTCAGGCGGTGCTCTCGAGGGCGCCCATCGAGGGCCAGATCGTCACGAGCCTCCACGTCGAGACCAGGCTCGGCGCGGACGGAAACGGCACCCGCTGCGTGACCGGTCTATCGCACACCGCGCCCGACGTCTCGTTGCCCGGATTCTCCGTCGACATCCGCGGCACCGGCTTTCTGACTGGTTTTCTGGTGACGCTCATGGCGTCGTTCCGCGAGGGCCAGGTACACGACGAGTTCCTGCAGCAATTCACCACCCAGGCCGACGCGCTGCTCGGCCAGAAGCTCGCCACGGTGTCGCTCTTCGGTGGTGCGCAGCCGATGGCCCTGCTCGGTCAGAACGTCGCCCTCGACCTGTGCCTGGTGGCGCTCGCCCCGGTGGGCGGCGCGCTCGAGGCCACGGTGGGCGCGAAGGTCTCGGCGGGCGGCACGCGCCTCGCGCCAGGAGCGCCGCAGCTCGACGCCGCGCCCCCGCGCGCGGTGCCCGGGGCGCTCTTGCTCGACACGAACCTCGTGTCGCAGGCGCTGTTCTCGGCCTGGCGCGCGGGGGGCCTGGCCAAGCCGTCGCAGCAGCAGGTGCCGCTGGATCTGCTGGCGGCGCTCGTGCCCGCGCTCGGCGGCCGATGGCCCGATGGCACGATGGTCGACGTCGACATCGACGGCGAGCTGCCGGCGGTCGTGCGTGCGGCGCCGGCCACAATGACGCCCCCCGCGATGGGTCGCCCCGCGCCGGCCATGATCGTCGAGCTCGGCGATCTGCGCATCCGCCTGCACGTCGGCGACGCGACGCTCTTCGAGCTCGGCGCGCGCATCTCGCTCACCCTCGGGCTCGAGCCTGACACGGGGGCGCTACGACCCACGGTCCTTACGAGCACCGCCGAGGTGCACCTTCTGTCCGAGCCCGTCGCCGACGCGGACGACGCCGCGCTCGAGGCGGTGGTGCAGTCGCGCCTCGGCGATTCCGCGGCGGCGCTGCTCGGCGGCGCCCGGCTCGCCCTGCCATCACTCGGCGGCGCGCTTCGCCCCGGCGCGGTGACGCCGGATGCGGGCGGGCGATACCTGCGGGTGGCCCTGCAATAGGGCAGTGGTGCCCGGGCTCCTCGGTCCTGGTGCGCAGGATCGCGGGCGGCTCCGCGCGCTGGTCGTGGGTCGTCGTCTTCCTGTTTCCCGGCCTCTTTCTCTACGATTCGAGCCTCACATCTTTCTCCTCCTCAAGCGAGCCTGGAAGACGCTCGATGTGCGCGCGTCGGTGCTCCTCGCGGCCTTCTGCTCGAGCGCCTGCACGCGGCGACTATGGCGAAATCGGCCCCGGCGTCACGGCGGATCTCCCGCGCCTGGCGCCTGCCGAGATCGATCGGAGTCCGATCCATCAAGAGGGTGCGGGGCGCCAGCGTCGTCGCCCCGGCCTCGGTCCGGGTGGGGGCGCCCTCCCCGGCCTGCGACCTGGCGTCGCGAAGGCGGCGGATTTGCCCGGCCATTGCGCGCGCCTGGCCGCGGCATGCGGCTTGAATCCGCCTCTTCGCAGGCTGCTCGAAAGCGAGGTCCCGATGACGGCGCAGGCGATCCTGTTCGCAAAGGGAAGGACGGTCGTGTCCGTGCACCCGGAGGCCCCGCTCGAGGAGATCGCGTGCGTGCTGCGCGACCAGAAGATCGGCGCCGTCGTCGTGCGCGCGCTCGACGGTGGGGTGCTCGGCATCCTCTCCGAGCGTGATGTCGTGGCGGCCGTCGCCGATCGCGGGGCCGCAGCGCTCGCGATCCCGGCGCGCAGGGTCATGCACGGCGCGATCACCTGCCACGCGAGCGACGGGCTCGCGCACCTGCAGTCGCTCATGACGGGGCTCCGCACGCGGCACCTGCTCGTGATGGCGGACGGCAGGCTGCAGGGCATCGTCAGCCTGGGCGACGTGGTCAAGCACCGGATGGAGGAGCTCGAGCTCGAGGGCACGCTCCTGCGCGACTACATCGCGTTCGCCGGCTGACGCCTGCGGGAGGGGATCAGGGGCAGGCGCTGCGGTCGACCAGGCCCCAGGTGAGGAAGCGGATGGGGTGGCTGCCCACGAAGGCGGTTCGTGGCAGCTCCCGCCAGGAGATGCCGTCCGTGCTGCGGTAGAAACGCTGGCGCTCGTACCACTGATCCCATTCCCCCTCGACCGTCACGAAGGTGCCTTGGGCGCTGCGCGCGACGGTCTCGATCTTGGGCACGGCCGCCGGCGCGCCGTCCGCCGCCTCCGCCTTGAGGTCGGTGGCGGTCCAGGCCAGGCCGTCGGTGCTGCGCAGGCGCACCGGGGTGCCGCCACTCGACTGGCCCCAGCTCAGAAACTCGCTGCCGGTCCAGAGCACCGAGCCCGCGAAGTGCGCGTCCACCATCGCCGACGAGAAATGGTTGCCGCCGTCACTCGTCACGCAGACGCGCCCCGAGTCGTGCGTGATGATCAGAGTGCCGCCGCCTTCGCCGATGCCGTCGGGGGTGACGCCCCCGCCGCAGCCCGCGGGGAGCTCCGCCGGCCGGCGCCACGCGAGGCCGTCGTCGCTCACCATCACCGCGCCCACCGAATCGCCGCCCGCGGCGACGAAGGCCCCCGTGCCGCCGCCCGTCGCGCGGAGGTTGCCGACAAAGCCCATCGGCGCCGTGGCGGTCTGCCATGAGGCGCCCCGATCGATCGAGATCCGGGGCAGCTCCCCGATCGCCGCGATCCAGGTCGCTCCGGCCTCGATGCCCGCGAACACGGTGCCGTCGGTGACGCGCGTGAAGCTGCGACCGT
>JAHFDS010000221.1 GCA_023248855.1 Myxococcales bacterium | reverse complement strand
CGCGCGCTCGGGCGGTGCACCAAAGCGCGGCTCCGCGCCGCCGAGGGCCTCGTGGCCGCGCGCCGTCAGCGGCCCCTCGAGGTTGGCCAGGCGGACCTCACCGCCGAGGAGCGCGCCCAGGCCCTCGAGCGGGCTCGCCGCCTGCTGGCTGCCGATCTGGAGGTCCCCCGCGGCCGATAGCCGCACCGCCCGCGGCGCCCCCGACGTGCAGCCCACCGCGAGGAGCACGACCAAGGCGGCGCGCATGGATCCGGCGCCCATCGTAGCGCCCGGCCGGCAATCTCGAGCTAGTATTGCTCACGGCGCAGCCTGCGCAGCGCCGCGAAGCGCAAGAGGGACATCAGGGCGACGAGGATCACGGTCGACGTCAGCATCATGATGCCCAGGGCCCCACTGGCCGCGAAGGCCTTCGGATCGCTGGGCAGCGGCAGCAGGTAGCACGCGCACACCGCCGTGCCGAGGAGCGCCGAGGCGGCCATGATGAGCGCAGCTGCAGGAACGCGCCGCCAACCCTGCACCTCGTCCCGCCACAGCCCAAGGCCGGCCCGCGCGAAGATCCAAGCGCAGCCGAGGTGCAAAAGGTTCGCGATCAGCACCCACCCCCTGAGGATCGGCTCGCTGTGGTGCTTGGCCATGAAGGGGATCTCGGGCGTATCCGGCAAGAGGCCCGGGACGAGGGCGTTCGCGATCTCGCCTGAGCCTCCCACGGTCAGAAGGCCGCCGAGCCCCATCAGGGTGATCGCCCAGGCGCGAGACACGTTGCGTTTGTTCATGAGCTGCTCCTCCTTTGAACCAGAAGATGCCGCTCGGGCCGCGCACGTGACCGTCCCTCGCGAGAAAGTCGGAAGGGGCGTCAGGGCAAGCCGGCGTCCCCGCCAGCCGCCGGGACCTCGCCCACCTCGAGCCGCGGGGGCGACTCGAAGTCGAACAGGTCGAGCAGCGCCGACGCGCTCGCGTCGCGCACGGTCAGCGCTGGCAGATCGAACACCAGCTCGATCAGGCGGGTGATGGAGGCGGTTTCGTGCCGCGCGTGCGAGACGAAGCCACGGCGCGCCCACGGCGAGACCACGGCGAGCGGCACGCGAAAGCCGAGCTGATCGAAGCCGAGCTGGTTCTGCGCGAGCGACGGCAGGCACGCCTGGGGCGGCGGCACGTGATCGAAGAAGCCACCCGCCTCGTCGTACGTCAGGACCAGCGCCGTGGTCGGCCACTCGGGGCTCGCGAAGAGCGCCACCACGAGGCGCCGCACCCAGGACTCGCCGAACCGCACGTCGAGCGGCGGGTGATCGTCGTAGTCGGGATCGACGAACACCACCTCGGGCAGCGTGCCCGCGCCCAGATCCTGGAAGACGCGATCGAGCGGGCGCAGGCCCGCGTGGCCGTCGCGCCAGCCGATGCAGCGCTGGCGTGAGGCGCCGTTCTCGTAGACCGCCCACGACACGCCTGCCTCGTCGAGCAGATCGAACAGCGTGCGCAGGTGGATCTCGCGCTCGTCGGTGTCGTGCACGCCGTCGCTGGTGGCGGCGTAGAGGAAGTCGCGGTTGGGCCAGGTCGAGCCCATGACCGACGCGAAGGCGCGGTCCGCCATCGCGAACGTGCCGTAGAGCCAGTAGTGAAACGGCAGATCGCGCTCGTCGAGGTAGGCGAGCGCGCGCCGGCCGTCGCCCGTGCGGGCGGCTTCGAGGAAGAAGCCGTCCATCGCGCCGCGGTTCCAGGCGCGGCGCATCTCGGCCGCCCGATGCGGCAGGTCGGGCGCGATGCGCGTGGAGGCGGCGTGCGCCGGCAGGACGCGCCGCCCTCGGCCCTCGCGGTTCGAGAAGTCGTCCGCGAAGCCGTTTACGTCACGGCCGAGCGCGCGCATGTGACCGAGCAGGTGATCGAACGAGCGATTCTCCATCATGACGACGATGACGTGCCGGAGCGGCAGCCGCGCGCGCTCCGCGGCGCCGAATCCGAGCGTCTCGGTGACGCGCGCCCCGGGCCCGAAGCCGCACTCGAGCGCGAGCGGTTGCTCGACGGCGAGCTCGGGCGCCTGGTCGCAGGCGAACAGGCCCGACGCACAGCCGAGGAGCAGCCAGAGGCGGGGGACGTGCACGGTGGGATCATACGGCGCCAGCGCCGAGGCGCGCGCGCTTGACCGCCTGCCGGCGCGGTGGTGTTCTCGCGCGACGGATGACGACGCGAGAGGTGGTGCTGCAGGACGACGACCTGGTCGCGCGGGCGCGGCTGGCGGCGGACCGCGCGGCGCGCCACCTGTTCGCCATCCAGCGCGCCGACGGGCACCTCGTCGCCGAGCTGGAGTCGAACGCGACGCTCACCGCCGAGTACGTCTTCTTGCGCCAGATGCTGGGCCTTCCGCTGGCAGATCGCGCGGGGCGCGTCACGCGCTGGCTGTTCGAGCATCAGCAGAGCGACGGCGGCTGGACCCTGGCCGCGGGTCTACCCTCCGACGTCTCGACCACGGCCGAGGCCTTCCTGGCGCTGCGCCTTTGCGGCGTGGCCGAGGACGACCCGCGCCTTTCCCATGCGGCCAGCCGAATCCGTTCGCTCGGGGGCCTCGCGAAGGTGCGCGTGTTCACGCGCATCCACCTCGCGTGCTTCGGCCTGTGGCCCTGGAGCGCGGTGCCCGTCTTGCCGCCTGAGCTGATCCTCCTGCCCGGCCGCGCGCCGGTCTCGATCTACTCGTTCGCGAGCTGGGCCCGGGCCACCCTGATCCCGCTCTTTGTCATCGCGCACCACCGCCCCACGTTCGCGCTGCCGAACGGCCGCTCGGCGGAGAACCCGTGGCTCGATGCCCTGTGGCAAGGGCCCCGCGCGAAGCCGGCGCGCCTGCGCGCCTCCGCCCTCGGCGTCCTTGCCAGGCGTGGGCCCGGCACGCGCTTTCTGTTCGCGCTCTTCGAGCCGCTCCTTGCCGCCTACGACCGGCGCCCCCCGAGGACGCTGCGCGCCCGCGCAGTCCGCGCGTGCACCCGCTGGATCCTCGCGCACCAGGACGCAGGGGGCGACTGGGGCGGCATCTTCCCGCCGATGATGAACAGCCTGCTCGCGCTGCACCTCGAGGGCCACGCGCTCTCGTCCGGGCCCATGCAGCGCGGGCTCGCGGCCATCGAGCGGTTCGCGCTCGACGACGGGGACGGCCTGCGCATGCAGGCGTGCGTCTCGCCGGTCTGGGACACCGCCCTGTCCGCCGCCGCGCTCCTCGACGCCGGCGTGCCGGCCGACGAACCGCGCGTTGCGCAGGCGTGCGAGTGGCTCGAGGCCCGCCAGGTGCTCGACGTGCGCGGGGACTGGAGCGTGCTCCGCCCCGCGCTCGCGGCGGGTGGCTGGGCCTTCGAGTACGAGAACCGCTTCTACCCCGACGTCGACGACACCGCGGCGGTGCTGGCGCTGCTCGTGCGCCGGTGCCCGGGCGCCCTCGGCTCGCACGCCGTGCAGCGCGGCCTCGCCTGGATGCTCGGCATGCAGAGCCGGGACGGAGGTTGGGGCGCCTTCGACGCGGACAACGACAAGACGTTCCTCAACGACATCCCGTTTTCGGACATGGACTCGCTGTGCGATCCGTCGACCCCCGACGTGACCGGGCACGCGCTCGAGCTGCTCGGGGCCCTGCGCACCGCCCGAGGTGCCGACGAGCGCGAGCCGGCGATCACGCGTGGCCTGGCGTATCTGCGCCGCACCCAGGAGCCCGAGGGCGCGTGGTACGGCCGCTGGGGCGTCCACTACCTCTACGGTACGCACGCCGCGCTCTGCGCGTTCGCGAGCCTGGGTGTGCCGCGCGCCGATCCGCAGGTCACGCGCGCGCTCGACTGGCTGCGCCGGGTGCAGAACGCCGACGGCGGCTTCGGCGAGTCGGTCCTGGCCTACCGCGACCGAGCGCACATGGGCCGTGGCACCTCGACCCCCTCGCAGACGGCGTGGGCCCTGCTCGCGCTGCTCGCCTATCTGCCTGCCGATCATGCAGCCATCACGCGCGGCGTCCGCTGGCTGCTTGCGCGCCAGTGCGTCGGTGCGGGACCCGAGACGGGCACCTGGCGGGAGCCGGAGTTCACCGCGACCGGTTTCCCGAACCACTTCTACCTGCGCTACCACCTGTACCGGCATTACTTCCCGCTGATGGCGCTCGGCCGCTGGCTCCGCGTCACCAGCGCGACCCGCTGATCCGGCGCCAGCCGGCGCGGAGGGCGTCGTCGTCGCCCACCCGCACGGCGCAGTCGGCGCAAAGGGAGGCCACCTCGGCGCGATCGATCTTGACGCCGCCCCCGAAGATCGCGTCACTTCCGCGGGCCAGCTCCAGGGTCCGCGCCGCGAGCCACATCGGCAGCAGGCAGAACGTGCGGATGCCCGCGGCGTCGGCGGGCACGGCGAGCGCGTACGCGAGCCCACCGTCGAGCGCGGCCCACGCCCGGACGAAGAGCGGCTCGAGCGCCTGGTGCGCTGCCGCGTGGTGGGCTGGTATGGCGAGGTCGCGCGCGTCGAGACCGTGCGCGGCGAGCAGGGCGCGCGGCACGTAGCACTCGCCGCGGCCGAGGTCCTCGCCGATGTCCTTGAGCACGTTGACGAGCTGCAGGCCGAGCGCCAGCGCCTCGGCGTGGGTCTCGAGTGCGACCCGCCGATCGTGCGCGAGCGCGGGCAGCGCGTCCAGGAAGAGCGCGGTCAGCATGCGCCCGACGGTGCCGGCCACGAAGTAGCAGTAGCGCTCGAGGTCGGCCAGGTCCTCGAGCTGCCGCAGGCCGTCGGGGCGCCGCGGCCGCGCCACGTACAGCGCCATGCCACGGGAGAGCTCGCCGATCCAGCGCGAGAGGACGGGCCGCGCCCCCGCCAGCTCCGCGTGGACGACGCTCACCACACGCCCGACGGAGACGAGCAGCGCGAGCTCGGCGTCGTCGGGCGAGACCGGCCCCGTGCTCGCCGCGAACGCGGCCAGGGCCTCGGGGGTCCCCGCGTCGAGGGCGGCTCGCAGCCGCGAGAACGCCACGTCAGGGTCGACGTGCGCGAGCGCCGGGTGGTCCTCGAGCGTGTCGGCGACGCGGCACAGCAGGTAGCCACAGGTGACGGTCCGACGCAGCGGCTCCGGCAGCGCCTCGATGGGCAGCGCGAACGTGCGCGACACCTCGCGCAGCGCCTGGTTGCAGTAGTCGAGGTTCGCCTTCAAGTCGCCCGCCGGAGACCGCCGCCTACCCCGCGGCTCTGCGCACGCCCTCGAGGAACACCGCGGGCACGCCATCGCGCCGGACCACGCGGGCCTGCTCGAGCGGCAGGGCGGCCGCCAGGTGCTCGAGGTCCGCGGCGTCGAGCGAGGGCATCGCGGCGACGCGCTGGAAGAGGGCGTGTCCGAGCTCGCGGGTCACCCCGGGAACGGCCCAGCGATCGACGAACCGGCGCGCGTCGTCGAGCCGCGCGCCGCGATCGACCTCGGCCACGAGCAGCCGCCCGCCCGGCGCGAGCACGCGCACGCACTCGGCCAGCCCCTGCGAACGATCCGGCCAGTGCTTGATCGACGCGCAGGAGAACACCGCGTCGAAGCTCGCATCGCTCCAGGGCAGCGCCATCGCGCTGCCGCGCACGAGCTCGACGCGGTCCGAGAGGCCCGCGCGGGCGGCCCTGCGCGTGGCGCGGGCGATCTGCCCGGGCGCGAGGTCGAGCCCAGCTCCGCGTAGGTCCGGTCGGCGGCCCAAGAAGTGGACGAGGGCCTGCCCGCCGCCGCAGCCCACGTCGAGCACCCGCGCGCCGGCGGGGACCTCGCGCAAGAGCTCGTCGCCCAGCCCGGAAACGAGCTCCAGCACGGCGCCGGCGATGAAGGTGTCGTAGGCCCACGCCTCGAGGCGAGAGTAGGGAAGGGTGACATCGGAAAAGAGCGACATGGGGCCTCCTGCTGACAATTCTGTAAATACTACTGACGCCGTTGTCAACAGATACTGACAATGTTGTCAATGATGCGCTAGGCTCCCGGACATGGTGAAGCGAGCGCGCACCCGCTCGAAAGGACGGCCGAGCGCTCCCCGCCGCTCGGCGGGCGAGGCTCGCGACGCCATCCTCGAGGCCGCCCAGAGGCGCATCGCCGCCCTCGGCCCCGCGGCGCTGCGCCTTTCCGACGTGGCCGCCGACGCGGGCATCACCCATCCCGCGGTGCTGCACCATTTCGGCTCGCGCGGCGGGCTGGTGGCCGAGGTCGCCCGGCGTGCCATCGAGACCCTGGAGCGCGAGCTGCTCTCGCTGCTCGAGACCCCGGGGGTGCCCCCGGAGGCCCTGCTCGAGCGCGCCTTCGAGCGCCTCGCCCGGGCCGACCACGGAAGGCTCGTCGCCTGGCTGCTCCTGTCCGAGGACGAGGCCGCCACCGCCGCCCTCGCGCGCACGCAGCGCCTCACGGAGATCGCGGCAGCCGTGCACGGGCGCCGCCTGGCCGAGGCCGCGGGCGCACCGATCTCGCTCGAGGACTCGCTGTTCGGCGTGCTGCTCGTGGTGCTGGTCACGCTGGGCAGCGCGGTGGTCGGCGAACGCATCGTGACGCGCGCGGGGCTCGGCGATCCCGCCGCGCTTCGCCTGCGCTTCCAGCGCTGGCTCAAGGGGCTCCTCGCCGACCGCTTCGCTCCGCCGTCTCAAGGTTGACGCGCCGCGACGCGTGATCGTCCTCGCACGCGACGGGCGCGCCGGCTTTGCACGTGTCACAATCGAGGATGCGCCCATCCAGAAGCTCCCGATCGGTGCACCCGGCCGCCGCCCTGCTGATCCTGGCCAGTAGCGCGTGCGCCCACCAGGACCGCAGCCTGCCGTCGAACCACGACCTCGTGACCACCGAGGAGGTGCGGCTCGTCACGGGCATGCGCCTGCCCCTCGTGCGCGCGCGCCTGTCGGATCAGGGACCCTACTGGTTCGGCCTCGACACCGGCACCTCCATGAGCGTGATCTCTCCGGCCGTGGCCCGCTCGCTCGGGCTCCCCGTGCTCTCGGCCGAGGACAGCGGTGAGCTCGCCGGCGCCGGCGCGCGGGTGGTCGAGGTGCCGAGCATCGAGCTCGGTCGCGCGCGCTTCCTGCGCTTCGCGGCCGTCGTGAGCGAGCTCGACGGACCCACGCAGATCCTCGGCGTGCCCTTCGGGGGCGTCCTGTCGATGAACGTGTTCGCGGGCGTGCTCGCCACGCTCGACATGCCGCATCGGCGCCTGCTCTTGACGCCGGGACGCCTGCCCGAGGCCGACGGCAACACCGTGCTCGAGCTGTCGGACCTGCAGGGCGTGCCCACCATCGACGTCCGCATCGGCGAGCGCACCCTGTCGCTCCTGCTCGACAGCGGCGCCGACGGTTTTCTGACCCTGCCGGGCGGCGCACGCGCCGGCCAGACCGCGCGGGTTGGTGGCCACCACATCCCGGCGCGCTCCATCCGTGCGGGCCGTGGACACCCGCGCCTCGGCAGTGACTTCTTCGAGCGCTTCGTCGCGACCTTCGACCAGTCGCATCGCACCATCCGCCTCTTGCAGCGCGGGTGACCCGACCGTCGCCCGAACGCGGTAACGTCCACGCGTGGGTTGCCTGCCGACGGCACGATTGCAGGCGTGGATCGCCGGCGCACCGCCTGCGGACGCGACAGAAGAGCGCACCCACCTCGAGACCTGCATCAAGTGCCGGGCTGCCCTGGCCCTGTCCCGCACGGTCACGCTGGATCGCACCGCACCCGCCTCGAGCCCTCCGCGCGGAACGCAGCTTCGCCGCGGCCAAACACTCGGGCGCTACGTGATCCTCGACGTGCTCGGCGCCGGCGGCATGGGCGTCGTCTACGCGGCCTACGATCCGGAGCTCGATCGCAAGGTCGCCCTCAAGAGCTTGCACGAGGTCGACGCCGCGGACGCGGCGCAGTCCCTCGATCGCTTGAGGCGCGAGGCGCAGGCGATGGCGCGTCTACGCCATCCCAACCTCATCGCCGTGTACGACGTCGGTACCGGACCGCGTGAGCTCTTCGTGGCGATGGCGCTCGTGGACGGCGGCACGCTCGCGGCGTGGCTGCGCGAGCGCCCGCGGACCTGGCGCGAGGTCGTGGCGATCTACCTGCAGGCTGGCGCGGGCCTCGCGGCGGCGCACGACGCGGGCCTCGTGCACCGCGACTTCAAGCCCGACAACGTGCTCGTCTCGAGAGCGGGCGAGGTGGTCGTGACGGACTTCGGGCTCGCCCGCGCACAGGGCGCGATGGACGCGGCGCCACCCACGGTCGCCAGGCCCGGCGCGACCCTGCGCTCCCAGATGCTCGCCACGCCGCTGACGGCGACCGGAGCGCTCGTGGGTACGCCGATCTACATGGCCCCCGAGCTGTTCCACGGCGCCGTCGCCGACACGCGCGCCGACGTCTATAGCTTCTCTGCGGCGCTCTTCGAGGCCCTGTTCGGCCAGCGCCCGTTCTCTGCGAACACCCTCGACGAGCTACGCCAGGTCATCGCGACCGGTCACCCCGTCGTCCCCGAGCGCACGCCCTGCCCCGGCTGGCTCCTGGCCGTCGTGATGCGCGGGCTCGCGCTCGATCCCGCGGATCGCTACCCGAGCATGCGCGCCATGCTGACCGACCTCTCGCGCGACCCAGGCGCACGCTGGCGCCGGCTGGGCCTCGGCCTCGGTGCGCTCGCCGCGCTCCTTGGCGTCGCGGCCGGTTTGCATGCGTTCTCGAGCCGAGACGCCCAGCTCTGCCAGGGCGCCGAGCGCAAGCTCGTCGGGGTCTGGGACGCCGCCCGCCGCGCCGACGTCGAGCGCGCGTTTCTCGCGAGCGGCCGCGCCAACGCCCGGAGCACGCTCAGGACCGCGACCGCCGCGCTCGATGCCTGGGCGACGGAGTGGACGGCCGCCCACACCCAGAGCTGCGAGGCCACGCATCTGCGCGGCGAGCAGTCGGAGGAGATGCTCGACCTCCGGATGGCGTGCCTCTCAGCGCTCCTGGCCGAGGAGCGCTCTCTCGTCGACCTGTTCTCGCGCGCCGACGGCGCGATGGTGGACCGCGCGATCGCGGCGACACGCGGGCTCGACCCGCCCACGAGCTGCGCCGCCGATCGACTGACGAAGAGGGGTCAGCAGCTGCCCGCCGCTGGCCCGGCGCGCGAGCGCGCCGCCGCCGTGGATGACCTGATCGCCCGCGGCAAGGTGCACGCGCATGCGGGCCGGTACAAGGAGGGCGCGGAGCTGATCGCCCAGGCGATGGCGGCCGCCGAACGCGAGCGCCTGCCGGCGGCGCTGACCGAGGCGCGCTACCACGCGGGCGTCCTCGAGTACCAGCTCGGCCGTGTGACCGAGAGCGTGGCCACGCTGCAGCGCGCCGCCGCCGAGGCGACCACCCTCGGGCGGGACGACCTGACGGCGCGCGCACTGGCCTTCCTGGGCTTCATGCTCGGCTCGCAGCAGCGCCGCTTCGAGGCGGCGCATCTCGCCCTCGACCTGGCCGGAGCCACGCTGCGGCACGCCGGCAACCGCACCGATCTCGAGGCGTTCCTGCAGCGCCAGATCGCGTCGGTCCTGACCAACGAGCGCAGGCTCGACGACGCCGTCCTGGCGTTCCGGCGGGGCCTAGAGCTGCAGCGCGGGTTGACCGGCGAGGCGTCGCTGCCGATGGCCGAGCTGCACCTTGGCCTGGCGCGCGCCCTCACCGAAGCCGGCCACCCGGCCGATGCGCTCGCGGCGATCCAGCGCGCGTGCGAGCTGTTCGAGCGTCTGTTCGGGCCCGACCATCCCCTGCTGGTCGACGGTCAGCTCCAGATGGGCTTCATCCTGCGCAAGCTCGACCGCCGCGACGAGGCCATCGCCGCGCTGCAGAAGGGTCTTGCGTTGCGCGAAGCCGCACGCGGACCCGAGCACGTGTCGGTCGTGGAGGCGCTGGTCCAGCTCGGCGACGCGCTCAAGTGGGCCGGCCAGCCGGCCCTGGCCGTACCGGTGCTCGAGCGTGCGGTCGCCCTGGGGGACCGCATCCACACGCCCTACCCGGACGTGCCGAGCGCGCTCGCGGTGCTGAGCGACGTGTTCGAGCAACTCGGGCAGGGGAAGCGCGCCGACGACGCCCTCGAGCGCGCGGTCGCCCACCCGAAGGCCGGTGAGCTCCCCGACGTCGCCGAGCTCGAGGCTGCCCTCGCCAAGCGGCTGTGGGCCCGGGGCGATCGGCGTCGCGCTCGCGTCGTGGTCGAGCAGGCGCGCGCGCACTTCGACAAGGAACCGCCCGAACAGCGACGAAAGCACCTCGCGGAGCTCGACCAGTGGCTGCGCTCACGCTGACTCGGCCGAGCCAGCGAGCGCTCAGCGGCTTGCCTACTTCTTGAGGCTTCGCACGTGCTCGCGCAGCGCCGCGATGGTCCCGGGCTGGAGGTCGGGGTTCGGCGGCATGGCCACGCTCTTTCCGGCCGCGGCGCCGCCGTAGCGGATGATCTTCTCGAGGTCGCCGTCGCTGATGCCGCCCTGCCACGCCGCGTCCTGGAAGTTGCGTGGCCTCGGCGAGAGGCCCGCCGACGCGGGTCCATCGCCCGCGCCCTTGGCGCCGTGGCAGGTCACGCAGCGGCTCTGGAACACCGCGAGCGCGTCCTTGCGATCGGCCACGGTGATCGTCACCGGACTGCTCGGCTTGCGATCGCACGCGGCCATCAGGGCGCACGAGAGGAGAAACGCGGATCTCACGGGGCCTCCTTGGCGAGGGTCGCTCTGACGCCGACGCCCGCCTCGAGCCAGCGCCGCGCCAAGAGCAGGCCCACGGGGCTGACGAGCGCGAACGCGCCGTACACCGCCCACATCACGCCGGGGTGGCGCGGCCCGGTCTCGGGGCAGTACGCGGTCAGCATCGCGCCCGCGTACCAGCCGGTGCTCCACTTGGCAAGCAGCCACGGCAGGTTCGCCGCGGCCATGTAGGCGCCCATCTTGCCCTCGGGCGCGAGGTCGGCCGCGAACTGGTAGAAGCGCGGCTGCCACAGGGCCTCCCCGAGCGAGAAGATCGTCACGTATGCGAGCAGCAGCTCCCAGCGCTCCGGCAGGACGAGCAGGAAGGTCGGCAGCGCCGTCACGAGCGTCCCCACGAGCATGAGCCTGACCATGCCCATGCCGCGCGTGAGCGCCGCGATGATGGGCACGCTGACGAACACCACCAGGGGATTGGCGACGTTGTTGAACCACTCCATCCTGTCGCCGACCTCCTTCGGGTAGGCGCGCAGGATGTAGAGGCCGAGCGTGTGGATCTGATGCGCGAACAGGGTCCGCGCCGGAAACAGCATGAACACGAAGAACGAGAAGCGCGCGTCGGCGAACGGGCTCTGCCGCAAGCGCTCGCGGAGCGAGAGCTCTTTCGCCCTGGTCCGGCTCGCCACGATGCGCGCCTCGTCCTCGGGTCGCAGCTTGTCCGCCTCCGCGCGCCGCGAGAACCACAGCCAGCACAGGAGCGCCCCCGCCGCGGTGACCACCGCACAGAGGAAGAAGACGGCTGCCATGCCCCCGCCCGTGCGCGTGAGCGGCGTCAGGATGGCGTCCGCCGGCTTGCCCTCGAGGAGGTCGTCCACCCCCACGCGCACCCACGAGGACGCGAAGCCCGCGATCATGATGCCCGCGTTGTAGAGCGCGTAGTTGAGGCCGAAGCCGAGCGCGCTCGTGCGCTCGTCGGTGTACTGCTTGAGGCCCGAATAGTTGGCGGTCTGGATGACGCCCTCGCCGATCGCCATGACGAGCAGCGATCCGAGGACGATGCAAAGCCCCGCCGCGCCGCCGCCGCTCTTGCCCGCCGCGACGAGCAGCAGGCGCCCGATGGCGAGGATGACGAACGACCACGTCAGCGCGCGCCGCACGCCGAACCGCTCCGAGAACGACCCGAAGCCGAACTGGAACAGGGTCACGCACATCGCGAACGCGCCCGTGAGGTTGGTCGCGAGCGCATCCGAGATGCCGAGCCCGCGCGTCAGAAACGGCGCCAGGAGCACGAGCACGCCGAAGTACGCGAACCCATCGAGCGCGTACGTGAGGTTCACGATCCAGAACGCCCGCGGCAGCTTCAGCAGATCGGCGAACGCCCGGAAGAACGTCTGCGGGCGCGCCGGCGAAGTCGTCATTGGGGTCGCGCAGGATACCCTACACGGCCGAGTACCCTCGGTACTCCATCTGGGCGGCGATGCGCGCTCTCGCCTCGGCGCCCCAGTACCGCTCGACCAGGTAGAGGCCGAGGTCGAGCGAGCTCGCGACGCCGCCCGCGGTGACGACACGCCCCTGGTCGACGATGCGCCGGTCCGTGACCACCTCGCGGCAGAGCGGGCGCAGGAGGTCGAACGCGCTGCGGTGCGTCGTTGCCGCGAGGCCCGCGAGGTGCCCCGCGTGCCCGAGCAGCAGCGAGCCGGTGCACACCGACGCCACCGGCCGCTCGGTGCCCCAGCCGCGCAGATAGTCGAGGCAGCGCGCGTCGTGGCAGAGGGTGCGTGTGCCGAGGCCGCCCGGCACCACGAGCAGGTCGAACGGCGCGAGGTCCTCGTAGACGCCCTGCGCCACGATCGGAAGGCCCTCATCGTCCTCGACGACGGGCGCGGTGCCGATGATGCGGTGCGAGACCCTCGCGTCGATGCCCATCCGCGCGATCCGGCGCAGGCAATCGTAGACGCCCACGAGATCGAGCAGCGTGAGCTGGGGGAAGGTCAGAAAGGCGATCCGGCGGATGCTCGGCGTCATCAGGCGCCGAGCATAGCCGGCCGGGAGGGGCTCAGCCGAGCGGGCAAGTGCAGCGGTTCATCGCGGCGAGCTGCGCGCCGAGCGCGAAGATCTCGCGACGATCGAGGTGGGTGATGGCGACCACGACGCGCAGGGTGATCTCTGCGCTGTTCATGCCGAAGCGCAGCCCGTGGCCCGCGTTCAGCAAGGCGGCCACGGCCTCGCGGAGCAGGATGCGGATCCCACCGAGCAGGTCCTCACCCCCTTTGAAGCGCAGCGCCACCTCGAGCGTGACCTCCGAGTAGTCGCAGGCTGCGCTGAACACGACCCCGAGCGCCTGGTCGGCGTGGAGGCCCTGCCAGTGCTCGAGGTGGTGCACCCAGAAGTCCGGCGGGCAGCCCTGCTGGTCTTCCGCCATGCCGCCCGCGCCGGCTGCGCCACCGG
>JAHFDS010000640.1 GCA_023248855.1 Myxococcales bacterium | reverse complement strand
CTGGAGGCCAGCATGTCCGTTCCGATCGCTCCCTCGCGTCCTCGCCGGCGCTACGCACCCGGCACCGCGCTCCTCGTCTCGGTTCTGGCGGCCGTCGCGGCGGTCCCTGCGCCAGCGTTCGCCCACAACCCAGACGTCCATCGCGATTCCGTCGACCTCGCCTACCAGATCGCGCGCTGGGTCGCCCACGAGCGAATCCTTCCGCCCCCCGGTTCCCCTCGCGTGCCTGTCGTCGGCGCGCTCCCCGCCGGGGTCGACGCGGCGAAGTGGGAGCAGTTCGTGTCCGACGTGATCGACGCGACGTTCAAGCTGTCCGCGCGCGACAGCACCGGTGCTGCCGCCGCGCCCTCCGAGCGCCCCGGCGGGGTCTACAACGAGATCCCGCCCTCGGGCCTCGGTGGCAGCTCGCCCCGGGTCGGTCGCCAGCTCGGTGAGCAGGCCGCGGCCGTGGACAACAACGACGGCGACTCGCACCTGTGGTTCCGGCCCACCAGCGCCGGGGGTCTCGGAGAAGCCAAGAAGCTGTGGCAGGACGCGTGGAAGACGTCCGTCGGGGCCCTCCTCGCGCCGTTCGTGTGCGGCTACGAGCTCTTCTTCGGCGGCGATGATTGCCTCGGTGACGCGACGGACATGGCCTCCGACGTCGACCTCGTCACGAAGATCGAGGGCTTGCTGCCCGGCTTCGGCGATCTCACCGGAGATCCGTTCACGACCATCTGGCACTTCATCAACGTCCAGGACAGCCCGATGCTGGACAACGAGTTCGACGACCATCAGGGGCTCTACTACCTGCAGGCCGCGTGGCTCGGTGCGGCACCCATCGGGGTACCGCAGGTCGACCCGGTCGATCTGCTCATCTACCTCGCCTCGAGCGCGTCCGGCCTCTCGATCAACTACGGGGAGAGCGACGGCCCGAAGCACTACGAGATCCGCAGTGGCGCCGACTTCCACCGCGACACCAAGCACCGCGATCGCGCCCAGTGGCAGTCGCTCCCGCTCGGCCTGACACCCCTCGAGCCGGTGGACAACCTCGGCAAGTACGGCTGGGACCGCTTCCGCGCCGACACCTCGTACAGCCGGTTCGACAACCTCAAGTTTCCCCTGCACGCGATCGGCGACGCCTTCGCGCCGCATCACGTCATCGGCGTGACGGGCTGGGGCCATCGCCCCTACGAGGACGCCGAGTCGGAGCTGTGGCCAACCCTCCGCTACCACCACCTGCCCATCACCGAGGACGCCGCTTCGCCGTCCGAGCGCATCGCGCAGCTCCTGCACGCCAAGAGCATCCTGCGCCTGGCCTTCGACTACCGGCAGCAGATCCTCGCGTGGCGCGCCGCGCACGCAAAGGGCAAGACCGACCTGCCGATCCGCGACCTCATCACGACGCTCGCGATCGAGACCCGCGACTACGCGTCGGGCCAGATGACCGACGGAGCTGGCTGGCCCTTCGACGGCACCCAGTCATCGCTCTTCCTGCTCGGAGACATCGGCTCCGACGGCCTCAAGGCGCTGTCGACCTCCTACTACCGCGACCACACCCAGAGTGTCCCGGGCATGCGCTTTCTCATTCAGAAGGGCGTCGCGATGACGCTCGCGTTCCTCGTTTCCGCGATGGAGGTCTGATCATGCGCTCGCGTTTCCTCTTGCTTTCGCTACTCGCCTGCGCCGCGTGCGAGGCACCCACCGAGCCCGAGGACGACGCGGCCGAGGTCGCGTCCGGTGTCGGGGCGCTCACGTCCGACGCCTGCATGGAGCGTGCTCAGGCCAAGGCCAAGGCCTGGGCGGCCCAGGGCATGCCGAGCGCCCAGGTCGAGCTGCGCACGCAGACGTTGGTCGCGGGTTGCCTCGGCGTCACCGACGCCGCGACCGCGCGCTTCATCGCCACGATCCGCGTGGACCTGTTCCGCGCCTCGCGCCAGGTCATCGCCGGCGCCTCGACGCCCGAGCAGTTCGTGCTGCGCGCCCGCGACCGCGGCCAGAAGGCTCGGCTCGCGCGCCAGACCCCCGGCTATGCCGCAGCCGTCGCGCGCGGCGACGCCGACGGCGACCTCGTCCCCGACGATCGCGATCGCTGCCCGGGGACGCCCGACCTGCAGCCCACCGACGCTCGCGGCTGCCCGCAGCGGCCCGAGCAGGCACCGCGCCCGATCGCGCCCTCGGCGCAAGCGCTCGCGCCGCTCCTGTCGCGGTTCAACCTGGTCGTCGATCCGCGCTGTGACGGCGCGCCCTCGCCCAGCACGCCAGGGCCGATCAAGACAGGCTACTGGGACGGCACGTCGAACGTGGTCCTCGCGGGCGTCACGAACCAGCCGGCGCAGTGCCTCGTGATCTACGAGATAGACGGCCGCTTCGTGAACCAGAACTGGGCGGAGACCGGCCAGCTCCCACCGAAGTACCCGCGCTTCGTGCTGCGCGCCTCCGAAGCCACGCCGATGGCCGGGCTCGCTACGGGCCAGCTGCGCTTCCAGGTCCTGCCGACCGACCCGCGCGACGTTGGCAATCGCAAGATCTTCGCGAGTTTTCTCGGCCAATACGAGCTCGTGGACTGGCGCGTGCGCGCGGTCAACGGCAACGGCCAGAAATCGCCGTGGAGCGACTGGCAGCACCTGCGCCATCTCGCGCCGATCTGACCAGAGTCGCATTGATCGGGCGCCATCCGAAGCCGGTCCCGCTCCCGCTCCCGGTCCCGATCCGAGTCGGTATTCGAGCTGGCTCAGCCGCGATCGAGGAGCCGGACGCTCGGGACCGGGAAGGGGACCGGACCGGGACCCTCCCAGAGCGCTGGCGCGGGGTCTACGCGTTTGTCTTGACGATCGGTCGCCGCGGACTGCGACCGCAAGGGGATGCCGAGAGGGCCCTGTCACAACTGGGGCGAGACGCCTCGCCGGGCCTGCGCAAGACTTGCCCGCGCGCAACGGCCGCGTGACGGAGGGACCAGATCCCGCGGGGTTGTCGGACCTCTGGCTGGCACATGCCGTGCTGTGACAGGGGACCGACCCATGTGGAGCGCGAATGAATAGCCGTGAGGTCGCTCGGTGCACGCTTTGCCTTGCGCTCCTGCTCGCGGGCGCCTGTGAGGGCAAGTCGGCGGGGGGCGCGGGGGGCGCGGGGGGCCTGGCGGGAGGCGCGGCGGGAGGCACGGCGGGAGCTCCGTCCGGACAGGACGGCGGCGCACGTGACGCCCCGGGCCGTGACGCGCCCGGTCGCGCCGATGCCCGCCCTGGCGATGCCGCGGGCATGGCGCCGGACGCACGGCCGGCTTCGTGCGCGGGCGTGGCGTGCTCGGGCCACGGCAT
>JAHFDS010000220.1 GCA_023248855.1 Myxococcales bacterium | reverse complement strand
GTACGAGCGAACGCTCTACGCGATCTGGGCCTCGCCCTCTGGCCGCGACTGGTGCTTCGACTACTCGCTCCTCAAGCGCCTCGCGGGTCGTCAGGCCTGCAACGTCTGGCCCTACACGCCGCCGACCGCGCGCAGCCATCCGACCCAGAAGGGCGTCGACGTACTCGATCGCATGGTGCTCATGGCCAGCCGTCCCGGCGACCTGGTGCTGGATCCGTTCATGGGCTCGGGCACCACCGCCGAGGCCTGCCTGCGCCACGGCCGGAAGTTCCTCGGCTTCGAAAGATCGCCGGCCTACGCGGCCGTCGCAAATGCCCGAATTCACGGCCTTCAATGGGCCGCCGACTTCGCCGCCCGGTCCGCCCGGTCGGTTTCATGTCCGTCCGCTGCATAGGGTGAAAGCCATGACGCCGGAAGCAACATTCTCCGAAGCTGCACGAGCGCTGGCTCCCTGGTCGGTGTCGAAGGCCAAGCTGGTCAAGACCTGCGGGCTCGCTTGGAAGTACAAGTACGTCGATCACCTGACCGAGCACCCAGGCGCGAAGACGCGTGTCGGTCTCGGCGCCCACGCGGTGCTCGAGCGCATGGAGCGCGGCGCGCCCGCCGCGGCAGCCCTCGAGGAGGCGCACCGCACCCTCGAGCTGACCACCGAGGAGCGCGCCGGCCTCGAGCCGCTCCTCGAGGGCATCCTCCGGTTCATCGAGACCCTCGCGCACTTCCGCGCCAGGAGCACGATCGACCGCGAGCTGTGCGAGGAGCGCCTCGGCCTCGACGAGAACCTCGAGCCGACCGGGTTCTCGGCCCGCGACGTCTTCTTCCGCGGCGCCTGGGACCTCGGCTTCGTGCTCGCCGACGGCCGCGTCGCGATCGTCGACCACAAGGCCAGCCGCACCAAGGACCTGAAGTGGCACGCCGAGCAACTGCGCGCCTACGCGATCATGGCGCTCGCCCACTTCCCGGCCCTGCGCAAGGTCTGGCCGGCCATCCACTTCGTCGCGAGCGGAGAGATCGTCTGGGGCCGCCCCACGAACGCCGACGAGATCCGCAACTCCCTCCGCGCCTGGTTCGTCACGTGGATCAACGAGGCAGCCGCGCGCGCGTCGAATCCCGACCCGCAGCCGGTCGTCTCGCGCTTCTGCGAGCACTGCGGCTACCGCCCACAGTGCCCCGCGCACACGATGGAAGCAGCCGGGGAACGCCTTGTTGCGCTGAGCACGCGCCGGGCGCTCACGGGTAGTCCCTAGCGTTCCACGTGGCAGACCGGCTTCGCCTGCTCGTCTTGTTCGTTGTATTCAACGCGAAAGCGCCGAACATCGAAGCAGTCGGTCACCGGGAGACTATCCGTGAGCGCGACGACCAGGACTGCGACGTGGTTTGGACAGCCAAGAGCTCGGTCCATCGCGATCAGATTGTCGCCATGGGTCAGCACGTCGTCGATGAACAGCACGGAGGTCTCCGGCCTTCGTTGGCGCCATACGTTGTAGCCGCTGCCGATCACCTGTGGGCTCCGGCGATGTCCGGTCGTCTTCGCCTTCGAAGGCACCTGGTTGACGACCGCGGGAACCGCCGGCGCAAGTCCCTTCCGCGCAAGCTCCTGTGCGAGCTTGTAGGCGGGCCAGCGGTCCGTGGCGATCGTGTCGAAGGTAACGGATGAGGAAGGGATCGGGACAAGCTTGAGGTTCTCGTCACGAGCCAAGCCCAGGATCGCCGCGTGCTCGTCGAAGTGCGGAGCCATGAGGTCCGCGATGTAGCGGGGTGCATCTTCGACGCTCACGGTTTGCTTGAGCTCTGGGTGCGGGATCTTCCGTGGAGTGAGCGGTGGTACCCGGTTGTTCTTCACCAGATAGACCAGCTCCCTCATTGAGGAAGCGTGCGCGCTCGAGCGCGCCGCCTCGGCGTTGACGGCGTAGTAGGTTCCCAGAGCGAGCCCGGGGATCGAACGCACGGATTACCTACGAACGGCGTCGATGACGTCGGCCGACGATGACAGGACAAACCCGTACGGCTTGCCAATGAACCGGCTCGGCCACTTGAGCGCTGGGTTCTTCGCGACGGACTCTGCAATGAACACCGGATGGCCCACCAAGACGCTCTCGGCTGCCTGGTGTAGCGATCCGCTGGTGTCGCTGGCTTCGACGATGACCGTGGCTCGTGCGAGCCGAGCCATCACTCGGTTTCGCTCCGGGAAGTTCGCAGGAACGAATGGATCGCCCCACCGAAACTGGGAGACCAGCAGGTGATCCCGGTAGATCAACTCCTGCAGCTCCGCATGTTCCTTGGGGTACACCTTGTCCAGAGGGGTACCGACCACGGCGATCGTCCGGCCCCCGTTCTGGATCGCCGATTGGTGGGCCGCACGGTCGATGCCTGCGGCCAGGCCCGACACCACCACGATGCCGGCTCGAGCAAGATCGCGCGCAAGCTGCTCTGCGCGCCGCACCCCCTCTCGCGTCGCCTTGCGTGCCCCCACGATCGCCACACCAGGGCGGTCCAGCAGGGACAGATCTCCCACGGTGTGGAGCACGGGAAACCGAAGGAAGAGCCCATTGGTTACCCCGGCTCGATCTGAGGGGATCTCCTGGACGGCCGAAGACAGGGGCGGATGATAGGAAGACGACATGATGCGGTCCGACTCCTCCCGATCATGCTCCATCCAGGGCGCTCCCTCTAGCATCATGGCGCTGGTACTGATGGAGCAGGGTACGAGCCCGGTCTGACAGAAGATTCCGGCGGATCCGCCACGCGCCGTTCAGATGCCGTACGCGTAGTCCCGGAGGCAGCGTGCCTCGCTTCCCTCGAACCAAGTGTGTCCGACGAGCGGCATCGGCACCTGCTTCATGAGCGCGCGCGTGCCGGCGAACACGTCGAAGTGCGCGCCGAAGATGGCGCCGCCGGTGTCGTTCACGGTGCACCAGCCGTCGTGCTTGCTGCCATCCGGGAGCTGCTGGCCAACGAGCTCCAGGATGAAGACCCGCGTGCCGGCGGGCACCAGGCCACCGCGACCGCGGTAGCGCGGGTCGGAGGTCGCGTAGGCGCCGACGTCTGCCGCGAGCGTGCGGAACGGGTCGAGCGGGATGCCGCGCTGGACGGTCCAGCCCTTGCCAAGTCGCTCGGGCGGGACGACCGAGAAGGCGAGGGCCTGCGTCACCGTGTCGCCGCTCGTGCGGATGCCGGCGTAGGCGATCTTGTTGGGCAGAAGGCGCTTGGCGGCCGCGAGCACCGCCGCGTACTCCCGTCGCGCGCGCACGTCGACGTACTGGCCGGTCACATTGAGTAGCCGCCCGTCCTTGAGCTTGCCGGTGCCCTGGAGTGCCAGGTCGCAGAAGAAGCTCGGAGCCACTCGTGCGAGGACCGCGCCGCTTGCGCCGAGTACTGGAACGGTGGCCCTGCCCCCGCCTGGTTCCTCGGCGATCACGTACTGGGTTAGCCGAAACCGGCTCAGGTGCTCGAAGCTCGGCGGCAGGCACGCCTGCTTGCGCTGGCCCTCGAGCTCGCGGAGCGCAACCTCGGTGCGCCCGCTCACCTTGCCGTCCACGGGTAGCCCACGGTCGGTCTGGAATCGCTGCACGGCCGCGCGGGTCCGCGGGCCGAGGACACCATCCACGGCGCCGAGGTCGTAGCCGAGCGCGGAGAGCGCAACCTGGATTTCACGAGGTCCCATACCTCCGGCTCGATTTCCTAGTGCCTGGCCCTACCGCGTGGGGGCAGACGCTAGCGATTCGAGGGGATCGGCATGCGGACGTACACGGCCGAGCAGATCGCCCGCGGAATCACCTTCGCGTGGGCCTACCACCGCAAGCTGCGGCGGTTCCTTCGCCGGTCGTACCCAGTGGGCGCCTTCGGCCGCCGCGGCCCGTCCCCGGACGACACCAACTTCGTCCACCATGTCCTCTCGGCCGAGCTCGCAGATGAGCTCGGCGTGCCCTACGACGACTACGTCGAGGCCCACTTCTGGGTCGAGCAGCGCCTGCGCGGGCGGCACCCGCAGATCCGCTTCCTCCACCGAAGGAGCGGCTTCGGCGCCGCCGAGCGGGTGGCGGCCTGGCGGCAGACGCAGGCGCAGGCACCGGAGGGTGCCGTCCTGGCCTCGGGCGCTGCCGAGCCCATCCGCCGCCCCGAGCACTTCGCGGTACAGGAGCGTTACCTGCAGCAGCTTTGCACCCGCTGGGGCGCCACAGCGCACGAGGTGCTGGCCGCACTCGGTGGCCCCGACGCCGGGGTGTTCGACCCCACGTGGCTGCGCACCCAGCCGGCATGGAGGGTGCTCGAGGTCGCTGGGCACTTCGCGCGCAACCCCGGGCCGGATATCGCGGCGCTCCAGGCCTGTCGCGAGCGCGCCCGCGCCGGGGGCCTCCAGTGAGCGCGCCCACGCTCGGCTTCGACGCGCGGTTCCAGGGGCTCATTGCGCGAGTCCTGTTCCAGGACGCAATCGCGCTCTCGCGCGTGGCGCACGGCCTGCGCCCCGATCACTTCGACGTACCCGCGTGCGCCTTCGTCTACCACGCGATGCGCGACCACCTCGAGGACTACGGCGGTCCGCTGACCATGCCGATCCTGCTCGAGCGTCTCCGTCGCGCCGTCGATGCGGGCGACCTCGGGCGCGACGACATCCCAGGGCACGTGGACCTCATCGCGGGCCTCGAGACCGCGGCGCTGCCGGGCGAGCGCGCCTACGTGCTCGAGCAAGTCTCCGACTTCATCGTGTTCCAGAGCCTGCGTAAGGCGCTCGACGAGTCGCTGACGCTCATGCCCAAGGGCAACTGGCACGAGATCCGGAGGCTCCTGTCCAAGGCGCTCGACTCGGGTCTGCGGGATCTCGACCTCGGGCTGCACTACTTCCGCGACGCCCGCGCGCGCCTGATGGGCGCCCACGACGACTCGCTGCGCCGCGTCTTCCCGACCGGGGTACCGGAGCTCGACGCGCTGCTCTTTCGCGGCGGCCTGTCCGCCGGCGAGATGGGCCTGGTCCTCGCTCCCACGAACCGGGGCAAGAGCATCGCGCTGCTCTCATTTGCACGGCGCGCGCTCGTCAGCGGCGCCCGTGTCGCCTTCTACACGCTCGAGATGTCCGCCACCGCGGTGGCCGCGCGCGCGGACGCCGGCTGGACCGGGCTCCGCATGAGCGAGCTCGAGGAGCACGCCGAGGACGTCGCGCTCAAGCTCTCGCGCCTCCACGACACCTTCGGCGACGCGCTCATCATCAAGCAATGGGCACCGCACGCCGCGACCGTGCAGATGATCCAGGCCCACCTCGAGCAGCTCGCGGCGACCGGCTTCCGCCCTGACCTCGTCGTCATCGACTACGGCGACCTCCTCAAGCCCGAGGCCCGCTACCACGAGCGCCGCCACGAGCTCGCGACCACGTTCGAGCAGATCCGCGGGCTGGCCGTCGAGCACGACTGCCCGGTCTGGACGGCCACGCAGGCCAACCGCTCCGCGCTCAAGAAGGAGGTCGTCGGCCTCGAGGACCTGTCCGAGAGCTTCGACAAGGCCATGATCGCGGACGTCGTCATCGCCCTCTGCCAGACCCAGGAGGAGGAGCAGCTCGATCCGCCGCAGATGCGGCTCTTCCTCGCCAAGAACCGCTCGGAGCGCAAAGGCCGCATCGTCAACATCGAGACCGACTTCGCGCGGATGTGCTTCGCGCGGCCGGGGGCGGGGACCTGACGTGGCCGCGCCGTTCCTCGAGTGGCTCATGAAAAGCGACTTCCGGGTCGACGGTCGCTCGTTCGACTGGAAGGCACACCGCTACCTCCTGCCACTCTACGAGGACGACTCCGACGAGATCGTGCTCCTCAAGGCCGCGCAGATCGGCGCCACCGTCTGGCTCCTCCTGCGCCTCCTGTGGTGGGTCTCGAACCACACGGTCAAGGCAGGCCTCTACTTCCCCACCAAGGAAGGCGTCGAGAAGCTCTCGAAGGACCGGTTGGCGCCCCTCATCGAGGAGAACGCGCCGCTCCGCGCCAGGCTGCGAGAGGGCGGAACGCTGTCGCTCAAGCAGTTCGGGCCGAGCTCGCTCTACCTGCAGCACATCGGCGGCACCGCCTCGAAGGACTCCACGCCACTCGACGTGCTGGCGTTCGACGAGGTGCGGCTCGTGGAGAGCCGGGACATCAGCCAGGCCGAGGAGCGCGTCTCCCACTCCGCGTATCAGGCGAAGTACTTCGCCAGCACCGCAGGCCTACCCAATGCGGACATCCACGCTCGCTTCCTGCGCAGCGACCAGCATTACTTCCACACTCGCTGCGGCTGCCCGGACGGCGTCGTGCTCTCGGATGTGTTCCCCGACTGCATCGCGGTGACCCCGAGCGGCGACTGCTACTACCGCTGCCCGCGCTGCAGCCACCGCATCGACGATCCACAGAACGGCCGCTTTGTCCCGCACAACTCGGGCTCGGCGCTGCGCGGCTACCACGTCCACCAGATGCTGAGCCGGTACCTGGCACCGCGTCGCATCTGGCAGGCCTTCCAGGAGACCGACAACAAGCAGGAGTTCTACAACGCCAAGCTCGGCGTCCCGTTCGTGGACCCGAAGAACATCGGGCTCACCGCCGACGAGCTCGACGCGTGCCTGACCGAGGGCCTCACCTGGGACCAGCCGACCCTGCGCGAGGGCAAGCCGGAGGGCCGCATGTGCATGGGCGTCGACCAGATGGCCGGCTTCAACTACCTGGTAGTCCTCCAGCAGACCGGCACGCACCGCCGCCTGGTACGGCTCGAGGTGATCGAGGAGGACGACCCCTTCCGCCGCTGCCACGAGCTCATGGCCAGCCACCACATCGACGTGTGCGTGTGCGACGCGATGCCCAACTTTAACGAGGCCGCGCACTTCGCCCGCGCGTTCCCGCGCAAGGTGTTCCTGGCCTGGTGGAACCCGAACGCCAAGGAGATGGTCCAGTGGTCCGATCGGCGCAAGCAGCCGATCCCGCTCCGCCGCGCCACCGCGATGACGAAGGTGCCGTGGTTCGTGCAACTCAACAAGTACACGGCCATCGAGTTCGCGCTCGAGCAGTTCCAGAGTCGGCGCGTCGCCATTCCACCGGCTGAGGGCTATGAGCAGGTGCTGCGCGACACCCGGGGCCGGATGGGCCCCATGAACCTCTACGCGCACTTCCGCGACCACATGACCTCGGTGATCCGGCAGCGCCGGGAGCGCATGGCGCTCAATGACGAGCACAAGCGCATCCACACCGGCGACTACACCTACGACTGGATCTACACGCGCGGCGACGCGCACTTCCTGGACGCCGCGACCTACGCGGTGTTCGCCGCCGAGCGCCTCGCCAAGCGCATGGCGTTCGTCCTGACGTGAGGCCCGCGATGATGATCTGGAACCGCAAGCTCCTCGCGGCCGCCAAGAAGGTGCTCCGGCACCACACGCAGCTCGGCGACGCGCTCGCCGACGTCGCCAAGGCGACCGGCCTGCCCGTCACGCTCGACTCGCTCACCAATGCCTTCAAGCGCCACGGCGAGCCTACGCCGGCGAGCTTCCTCAAGGCCGACAAGAAGCGCGCCGAGCTCACGCCGCGCGACGAGCTCTACGCGCGCGTCCAGGCCAAGGACCGCGCTCGCCAGCGCCGCACCCAAGGCATGACCGAGATCATCCTCGAGAAGGTCGACGCCGCGCTCACCAAGATCGCGCCCGACGTACTCCAGGTGGTCCCCGAGCTCCCACCCGAGCGCACACCGACCGGCAGCCCGGAGCTCATCTGGTGCGAGGTGAGCGACGTCCAGCTCGGCACCAAGGTCGAGCTCGAGAAGATGGGCGGGCTCAACCAGCACGACTGGACCATCTTCCTCGCCAAGCTCGCGCGCTGGGAGGAGACCGTCACCGCCACCATCCGCGAGCGCCGCCTGGCCGCCCCGATCGAGGGCGTGGTGATCGCGCTCCTCGGCGACATCGTCGAGGGCCACAACATCTTCAAGGGTCAGGTCTACGAGCTCGACTTCGACGTCTACAAGCAGGTGGTCCACGGCGCCAACGACTTCGCCCAGGCCTTCGCGCGCATCGTCGCCACCTTCCCGGACCTGAAGTTCACGCTCTACGGCGTGGGCGGCAACCACGGCCGGGTGGGCAGCTACGGCGAGGCGCCCTACCGCTGCAACTGGGACCTCATCCTCTACCACATCATCGAGCTGCGCCTCGGCGCGCTCGGGCTCGGCAACTGCGTGTGCCACTTCCCGCAGGCCTGGTTCCAGGTGGTCGAGACTTGGGGCTGGACGCATTTGCTCGTCCACGGCGACGACATCAAGGGCTGGGGTGGCCTCCCGTTCTATGGCCTGCAGCGCGCGGTCGGCAAGTACCAGCAGGTCCTGCAGAAGCCGGTGAACTACCTCCACATCGGCCACTTCCACGCGGAAGCGGCGATCTCCTCGAGCCTCGGAGACGCCATCGTCAACGGCAACTGGATCGGCGCCAACGCCTTCTCGAAGGTCATCGTCGAGGCCAACACGCCGGTCCAGCTCATCCACGGCATCACAGCCGCCAACGGCATCGAGTGGACCCGCAAGGTCTTCTTGCGCACCCGCGAGGACATGAGGCCCCGCATTGCCGTGTTCCGCCATGGGGCCCGCAAGGCGGCGCGAGGGTGACCATGCGCCTCCTGCAGGGCGACTGCGTGGCGTTGCTCCCGGAGCTCGAGGCCAAGAGCGTCCATGCCGTCGTGACTGACCCACCCTACGGCATCGGGTTCCTGGGCGCGGACTGGGACGCCGCGCTCCCGGACCGGGCATGGGCGGTCGAGTGCCTGCGCGTGCTCAAGCCGGGCGGACATCTGCTCGCCTTCGGTGGCACCCGCACGTTCCACCGTCTCGTGACGCTGATCGAGGAGGCCGGCTTCGTAATCCGCGACACCCTCTGCTGGATCCACACGAACGGCCTACCGAAGTCACGTGCCCTCGGGGCGCAGTGGAAGGGCTTCGGCACGGGGCTCAAGCCTGCCGTCGAGCTCATCGTCCTGGCGCGCAGGCCACCCGAAGGCTCGGTCGAGAGCAACGTCGCACGCCACGGCGTGGGTGCTTTGAACATCGAGGCCTGCCGGATCCCCTTCGCCAACGCCCGCGATCGCGCGCGCGCCGTGGCCGACAACGATCACGGCCGCTTCAGGGAGTCGCCGCGGCGTAACCGCGTCTACGACCAGGACACCCGGCCCCGCGCGTCCTGGGCGCCTCAGGGCCGCTTTCCCGCCAACGTGCTCGTCGAGGCGGTCGCCGGCGTCGGCCCGGCCGAGGGGGTGGTCGTCAGCGCGGGTGCAGGCACGCACACGGGGGCGCTCCCCGCGCGCCGCGGCCCGTCCGGCGCGTTCTCTCGAAGCGGCGGCCTCCACGGCCACCAGCGCACGAGCCGCGTCCAGTTTCGCGAGCGCGCTGGCGATGGGCTACTCGGGCCGGTCACGCGGTTCTTCGTCATCCCCAAGGCGAGCCGCAAGGAGCGCGACGCAGGCCTCGGTGGCGACGAGAACACGCATCCCACGGTCAAGCCGATCGAGCTGATGCGTCACCTGGTGCGCCTCGTGGCCGGCAAGCCGGGGCCGTGGTGCTCGACCCATTCATGGGCTCGGGCTCGACCGGCATGGCGTGCCTGCACGAGGGCTTCGAATTCATCGGCATCGAGCGCGACCCGGGGCACTTCGCCCTGGCCGAGCGGCGGCTCGCACACGCGAGGGGAGGCACACCATGAGGATCTCGATCGAGGTCGATGCTCGTCACGCCGAGGCGCTGCGCCTCATCGCGCAAAAAGAGCATCGGCCAGTCGTGCAGTACGTCCGAGACGCGCTGTTCTTCCTCGTGCGCGACCGAGCCGCCCACGACGAAGAAGTGCGCGCCCTGGTCCCCGAGCTCGCGCTTGCTGCCCCAGGGGAGAACAAGCCGTGAGACCGGCGCACTTTCTCCAGGCGAGCGTGGACCCGGATGCCCGGAAGGCGTGGGAGCCGGCCAACTGCGTGCGTTGCCCGCGCAAGGGCGGCCTCTTGGCCAATGACCGGTGCCTCGAGCTGCAGGAGGCAGAGCGCTGCTGGTGCCCCAATGCCGCGAGCTCGAGCGTGCGCGCCGAGGTGGAGGTCGAGGAGACGAGCGAGCACCTGCGCCGGGGCCTGCTCGCCCAGGGGCGCCCGCGCGAACAGACCTGCCCAGCCCGTCTGCTCGTGGGCCTCCACGGCAAGAAGGGGCACGGGAAGACAACGGTGGCCGAGCGCCTCGTGGCCACCCACGGCTTCGAGCGCATCCGGTTCGCCGCGCCCCTCAAGGAGGCGATCGGCGCCCACCTCTTCGGCATGACCGAGGCGCAGACCGACGGCTTCCTCAAGGAGGCCCCCTGCGTCGACCTTGCGAGCCTGCGCGCGGAGACGCTCGCCGAGCAGACCGTCGCGCTGCTGTTTGGCGACGCCCCGGCGCCCTACGGGATGGAGGTCTCGCAGCTCGTGGAGCGCTGGCGCCTGGTGTTTGCACCGCTGTTCCAGGGCGGCGCGCGCCTCTACACCCCTCGGGAGGTGATGCAGGTCGTGGGCGGTGGCGCGCGGACGCACCTATCGCCGACCGTGTGGATCGATCTCTGGCGAAACGCGTACCTGCGCTCGTCAGCGCCCCGGGTGGTGGTCGACGACGTCCGCTACCCGAACGAGAAACAGGCGCTCGAGCAACTCGGCGGCCAGGTCTGGCGCCTCGTGCGCACCGACGTGCCGGACTCGGGCGATCGCGACCCGAGCGAGGTCGCCTGCGACCACCTGCCGGACGCCGCTTTCGCGCAGGTGCTGCGGCGAGCGACCGGGGTGCCTGCGCTGCAGGAGCGAGTAGATGCGCTCATGGCCGAGGCCCCCGTGGCCAGGGCAGGCTGATGGCCATCTACCTGCACCTCTTCTGGGGCGCGGTCGTTTACCTGGCTGCCTGCCAGCTCGCGCGCGGC
Source organism: Myxococcales bacterium (assembly GCA_023248855.1). Classification (GTDB taxonomy): domain Bacteria; phylum Myxococcota_A; class Polyangia; order JAHFDS01; family JAHFDS01; genus JAHFDS01. Next base: position 2,177 of record JAHFDS010000220.1, on the reverse strand, counting down.
ATGGCCACTTCCGGCGAGTGGATCGGCAAGGCGCTCATCAAGCACGCCGAGGCGATGCTGGCTGCCCAGCGCGAGGCGCTCTCTCAGCGCAGCCGCCGCGGAGAGAAGCCATGAGGCGACCGGCCCGGCTGACCCCCGAGCAGGACGGCGACCTCGCGCGGATGTTTCGTGCAGGTGCGGCGGCTCGCGAGATCGCAGAGTTGTATGGCGTCACGGTGCAGGCAGTACACGCTCGGCTGAATCGGCGTGGCCTGCACTTCCAGCGCAGAGCGAATCGGCAAGAACAGCTGGCCATCGAGATGCGGCGCGCCCGGATCCATCTGCTGCGCGGACGCCTGCTCAGCCTGGCTCAGATGGCACGCGAGCTGCGGCTGTCGAGGGACCACCTGTCGACCTGGATGCGCAGGCACATGCCCGGCCTGCACACGCAGCTGCGCCTCGAGCAGGCCCGGCGCGCACGCACGTCCCCCACACCTACGCCACCCCTACCGAAGCGACCCCGGCGCCGCGCTGGCCGGGCTCCGCAGCGTGCACGGGTGCGACGCGATTACCTGGCTGGCTACTCGATCGCGGCCATCGCCCGCCACCACCGTGCTCACCCCTGGACCATCTGGCGCGTCTTGCGTCGCCAGGGCATCACGCTTCGCTCGCGCACCAGGCGCTCGCCGAGGTGGCTCGCTGCAATGAAATTGCTGCGCGAGAGGAGAACCCGACGATGACCCCTCGCTCCGAGATCAGCACGCGCAGGCGCCGCATCGCCCAGCTGCTCGCCGAGGGCGTGCTGGCCACCGAGATCGCCGAGCACCTCGGCATCCGGCCCGAGGTCGCGGACGCGGACGTGCGCGCCATCGCGGCCGACCCGAACAACATTGACTACCTCCAGCCCAAGCAAGCGCTCGCCAGCCTGCTCGACAGCCTCGACCGGCTCGAGCGCGAGGCCCGCGAGCACCTCGATGCGGCGGCGAAGGGCGGCAAGCTCGAGGCGGCCAATCGCTGGTTCGAATCGGTCCGCCGCCTCACCGAGGACCGTGGCCGCGTGCTCCAGCAACTCGGCCTGCTAAACCGGGCTGCCGAGGAGGGGCCGGCCGAGGGCGCGAGAAGCCTGGAGGACCTGCTCTCACCACGCGCTCGAAAGCTCATGGCGCGCATCGCGCTTGCCGAGCGCATGGGGCATCCCTGGCACGGGGACATCACGATCGAGGACGCCACCGCGCTGCCCTCGATCCCGGACGAGGGCGACGAGGAGATCTCCCCGCCGCCCTACGTCGCCACCGAGCCCGAGCGGGGCACCCCCTGATGTGGGACGTGCTTGCGAGCGGCGTCCTGGCGATCCCCGCGCTCCTGCTCATCGTAGATCCGCTGGCCGCCGTCCCGGTCTTCCTGGCCCTCACGACCGGAGAGAGCCCCCTCGAGCGCCGTGCCATCGCCCGTCGCGCCGCGGTCACCGCAGGCCTCGTACTGGCCGTCTTCGCGCTGGCCGGCGGCCTGGTGTTCCGCTTCTTCGGCATCACGCTGGGTGGCTTCCAGATCGCCGGCGGACTCCTGCTCCTGCGCATCAGCCTCGACATGCTGGCGCCACGCCCTCGACCCACCCCTGGCCTCGAGCGACCGCCATCCCCGGTGGACGTCTCGTTGATCCCCCTGGCGGTCCCACTCCTGGCTGGCCCCGGGGCGATCACCACCGTCATGGTGCTGACCTCGCGTCACCGGGGCTGGGTGTGGGTCCTACCTGTCCTCGGGGCGATCGCGGTGACGATGCTGCTCACCTGGCTCGCCCTGCGGGGCGCCCAGGCCATCGAGTCTCGCCTGTCACGGCGCGTGCTCGACCTGCTCGGTCCACTACTTGGCCTGCTCCTCGCCGCCATCGCGATCGAGTTCACGATCGCGGGAGTGCGCGAGGTGCTGCACCCACCTGGCACCAAGCATGCTGCGGATCAGGAAGCCAGAACGTGCTTCTGGATCGCGGCCAACAGGTCCGGCAGCTCCACTGGCTTTCGCAGGATATTCGCGACGGCGCGCCCAGCCACCACCACCGCAGGATCGGAGGCGCCGGTCATCAGCACGATCGGGATCGCGGGATCGTAGAAGCTCGCTTTCCGCCAGGCCTGCATGAAGGTCGCACCATCCATCCGCGGCATCCACCAGTCGAGTAGCACCAGGCACGGATGCAGCGTCTC
>JAHFDS010000219.1 GCA_023248855.1 Myxococcales bacterium | reverse complement strand
CACAGCCCCGAGAGCACGACGAGCCCCTCTGCGAACGACGGCGCCACGGCCCGCTCGATCGTCCCGAACAGCCCCACCACGAGCGCCGTCTCCGCAGCCCCCAGGGCCAGCCCCGCGAGGCTCGCCGCCCGCACGCCGAAGAACCCCTGCACCTCGTGCCTCACGCGCCCAGGATCGCCTGTCGCCCGTCGTCTGTCGCGTTTCCCCCATGGCTTCGAGTTCTCGAACTGCGGCTGCGGTTTTGCGCCTCTGGAAACGCCCCGTTCCCGTTCCCGTACCCGCTCCCGAGGCCGCCCTCCCCAGCCTGATTCTTCGGTCTAGCCCGATGGCGTCGCTTCGCCAGCAACGCGGCCAGGTTCCTACACGATCGGGAGCGGGAGCGGGAACGGGAACGGGAGCGGAAACGGATGAGAAACAGCGAGAGTCAGGGGCAGGCCCCAGAGCTCGACCGCTCTGTCGCGTTTCCCCCCTTCCTGGCTGCCTCGGCTTCGTTCTCGTGCTACATGCATGCGCAAGATGTGCGGAGTCTTCGGGGTCGCCGATCACGCGGAAGCTGCCAACATCGCTTACCTCGGCATGCACGCGCTGCAGCACCGGGGCCAGGAGTCGGCGGGCATGGTGTCCGTCGACGACGCGGGGCGGTTCTACAGCGACCGCCGCATGGGCCGGGTGGGGGAGGTGTTCACGCCCGAGGCCCTGGCGCGCCTGCCCGGGCGCATGGTCATCGGCCACGTGCGCTACTCGACCGCAGGCGGGTCGGGCCTCGAAAACGCGCAACCGTTCGTGGTCAGCTACCGCCACGGCCAGGTCGCCGTCGGCCACAACGGCAACCTCACGAACGCCGAGGCCCTGCGCGACAAGCTCGAGCACGAGGGCTCCATCTTCCGGTCGACCTCGGACACCGAGGTCATCGTGCAGCTGCTCGCCAGGGCCCCTCACCCCGAGCTCGCGGATCGCATCGCGTGGGTGCTGCCGCAGCTCGAGGGCGCGTTCTCGCTCGTGTTCTTGGCCGAGCACGAGCTCATCGCGGCGCGCGATCAGAACGGGTTCCGCCCGCTGTGCATCGGCCGGATGGGCGAGGCCCACGTGGTCGCCTCCGAGAGCTGCGCCTTCGACCTGCTCGGGGCGCGCGTGGAGCGCGAGGTGGCGCCCGGCGAGATGGTCGTGATCTCGCGCCTGTTCTCCGGCCAGACCGCGAGCTACGCGCTGTCGTCGCGGCGGTTCCAGCCGGACGTCCAGCCGCCGCCGCGGCGCGCCTGCGTGTTCGAGCACGTCTACTTCGCTCGGCCCGACTCGTTCATCGACCAGCGAAGCGTCTACCAGTCGCGCCTGCAGATGGGGCGCCTGCTTGCGCGCGAGCACGCCACCTCTGCCGACGTCGTGATCCCCGTGCCGGACAGCGGCATCGCCGCCGCGATCGGCTACGCGCAGGAGAGCGGCATCGACTACGCCCTCGGCCTAGTGCGCTCCCACTACGTGGGTCGCACGTTCATCGAGCCGCAGCAGTCGATCCGCCACTTCGGCGTCAAGCTCAAGCTCGCGCCAGTGCGCGCCGCGCTCGAGGGCAAGCGCGTGGTCGTGGTCGACGACTCCATCGTGCGCGGCACCACGTCGCGCAAGATCGTCAAGATGATCCGCGAGGCCGGCGCCAAGGAGGTACACCTGCGCATCTCCTCGCCGCCGACGACCCACCCCTGCTACTTCGGCATCGACACGCCCACGCGCGCCGAGCTGCTCGCGTCGTCACACACGCTCGAGGAGATGCGGACCTTCGTCACCAGCGACTCGCTCGCGTTCCTGTCACGTGAGGGCCTCTTGCGCGCGGTCGGCGCGAGCGGCAAGGCCGACTCCGGCTTCTGTGACGCCTGCTTCACCGGCAACTACCCGATCCGCCTCGGGCCGGGCCGCACCGGCGAGGTCGAGCGCCCCACGCTCCAGGTCGTCCCCGCATCGTAGGTTCTTGGAAAGGCCCATGGAAACCGGACCCATCAAGGAAAAGCTAGAGGCCCTCGGAGCGCAGCTCGTGACGCTCCGTGGGCATCTTTGAGGTCGATCAGAAGCGCACCCGCATCAGCGAGCTCGAGGCGCGAGCCGGCCAGCCCGAGTTCTGGAGCGATCAGGAGAAGGCGCAGGCGGTGGTCAAGGAGACCGCCCACCTGCGCGCCACGGTCGACCGGTTCGAGAAGGTCGAGCGCGTTCTCGACGACGCCAGGGTCCTTCTCGAGCTGGCCACCGAGGCCGGCGACGAGGCCAGCGTCAAGGAGGCCGACGGCGAGGCCAGCCGTCTCGAGGGCCTGGTGGCGGCGATGGAGCTCGCTCGCATGCTCTCGGGCCCCTACGACCAGAACCACGCGATCCTCGAGATCAACGCGGGGGCCGGGGGCGTAGACGCGCAGGACTGGGCGGAGATGCTGATGCGCATGTACCTGCGCTGGTGCGCTCGCCGAGGCTTCCGCGCCGAGGTGGTGGACCTGCAGCCCGCGGAGGAGGCGGGCATCAAGAGCTGCTCGATCACGGTCGAGGGCGAGTGGGCCTATGGCCTTCTGCGCGCGGAGAACGGCGTGCATCGCCTGGTACGCATCTCACCGTTCGACGCCAACGCGCGCCGGCAGACGTCATTTGCGGCCGTGCACGCGATGCCGGATCTCGAGGAAGACAACACCATCGTGATCGACATGGAAGACGTCAAGGTGGACACCTACCGTTCCGGCGGCGCGGGCGGGCAGCACGTCAACAAGACCGACAGCGCGGTACGCCTGACGCACCTTCCTTCCGGGGTCATCGTCGCGTGCCAGAGCGAGCGCAGCCAGCACAAGAACAAGGCGACCGCGCTCAAGATGCTCAAGGCGCGCCTGTTCGAGCTCAAGCAGCGCGAGAACGAGGCCAAGGCCAAGGGCATCGCCGGCGAGAAGAAGAACATCGAGTGGGGCTCGCAGATCCGCTCGTACGTGCTCGCGCCCTACCGCATGGTCAGCGACCACCGCACCGAGCTCAAGGTCGGCAACGTGGACGCTGTCCTCGACGGCGAGCTCGACGAGCTCATCAAGGCGGCCCTGCTCGCCAAGGTCGCCTGACCCGAACCGCCCGATCGGCTAATCTTCGCGCGCATGTCTGAGCAGCAGCCCCCGGAGCCGTCGCACGAGGACGAAAACCGCCTGATGGCCGAGCGCCGCCGCAAGGCGGAGGAGCTGCGCGCCGAGGGCCGCAACCCCTACGCCAACGGGTTTGCGCCGAATTCGACCTGCGCCGCGCTGCGGGCGCGCTTCGGCGAGGACAGGCCGCGCGAGGGTGGGATGGACCCGCTCGTTCCCGAGCGCTTCTCGATCGCGGTGCGCATCCTCACCGTGCGCCAGATGGGCAAGATGATGTTCGTCCGGGTGCGCGACCGCTCGGGCGAGCTGCAGGTCGCGGTCAAGAAGGACACGGTCGGCGAGGCCGCCTTCGACCTCTGCAGAAAGAAGCTCGAGCGCGGGGACTTCGCGGGGTTCTCGGGGTTCGTCACCGTCACCAGGACCGGCGAGCTGACGCTCGTCGCCGAGTCGCTGGTCCCGCTCACCAAGTCCCTGCGCCCGCTGCCCGAGAAGTGGCACGGCCTGTCGGACGTCGAGACGCGCTATCGCCAGCGCTACGTGGACCTCGTCTGCAACCCCGAGGTCGCCGAGACCTTCCGCGTGCGCAGCAAGATCGTGCGCAAGATCCGCGAGTACTTCGACCAGCGCGACTTCCTCGAGGTCGAGACGCCGATGATGCACCCGATCATCGGGGGAGCCGCGGCGCGCCCGTTCGCGACGCACCACAACGCGCTCGACATCGAGCTCTACATGCGCATCGCGCCGGAGCTGTACCTAAAGCGCCTCGTCGTCGGCGGCTTCGAGCGCGTCTACGAGATCAACCGCAACTTCAGGAACGAGGGCCTGAGCCGCCAGCACAACCCCGAGTTCACGATGCTCGAGTTCTACTGCGCCTACTGGACCTACGAGGACCTCATGGCGTGCACGGAGGAGCTCTTCTGCCAGCTCGCCCGCGAGTGCCAAGGCAGCCTCGCGTTCAAGTACGGCGAGCACGTCGTGGACTTCTCGCCGCCGTGGCCGCGCCGCTCGATCGCCGAGCTCGTGCGCGCCGCGGGCTGCGCCGATCCCCTCGACGATTCGCCCGAGGGCGTCGAGCGCCTGCGCCATTTCTGCAACCAGATCGCGTCCGCCAACCGGCTGCCTCCGGTCGCCAAGGCTGCGTCGTGGGGCGAGCTGCTCGGCTTCGCGTTCGACGCGGCGGGCGAGGCGCTGCTCGACCCGACACGCCCGACCTTCGTGGTCGACTACCCCACCGCCACCTCGCCTCTGTCGCGCCGCCGCGACGCCGATCCGCGCTTCGTGGACCGCTTCGAGCTCTTCGTGGTCGGGCGCGAGCACGCGAACGGCTTCTCCGAGCTCAATGACCCCGACGATCAGCGCGCGCGCTTCGTGTCCCAGCTCGACGCCAAGGCGCGCGGCGCCGAGGAGACGATGGACTACGACGAGGACTACTGCCGCGCCCTCGAGTACGGCATGCCGCCGGCGGCCGGCGAGGGCATCGGCATCGATCGCCTCGCGATGCTGCTCACGGACGCGCCCTCCATCCGTGACGTGATCCTGTTCCCGCAGATGCGGCCCGAGAAGTGACCGCGGGCTCTCCCTCGGGCGCGGGCTTCGCCTGGTTCGTCGCCTGGCGCTACCTGCGCCACAGCGATCGGCGCGGCTTCGTCACGCTCATCGTCGCCGCCGGCCTGGTCCTCGTCTCCATCGGCGCGGGCGCGTGGGCCTATCACCTCGGCGAGAACCTCGACATCAGCGTGCTCGGCGCCGACCAGAAGCGCCGCATCCTGCAGATCGTGTGCGTGATCGCCGGCTCGCTCGGCTTCTTCGTGGGCCTGTTCGGGGGCCTTCTGCGCGTCGGCTTCTCGATCTTCTCCACCATCTCGACCTTCGGCGTCATCGTCGGCACATTCGCGCCGGTGGTCGCGCTCTCGGTCATGTCCGGCTTCGAGACCGACATCAAGACCAAGATCTCCAGCATCCGCGCACACGGACGCGTGACCAAGCCGAACGACATGCCGATGCGGGACTGGGAGCCGGTGCTGGCTGCGGTGCAGAAGGTGCCCGGCGTGGTCGGCGCGACGCCGTACCTCGAGGCCGAGGTCATGCTCCACAACGACACCAACAACCACGCGGCCATGCTGCGCGGCATCGACCCGAAGACGGTGGCGGGCGCGACCTCCCTCGGCAAGGCCACGATGGTCGGCAAGCTCGAGTACCTGGAGAAGCCGGAGGCCCTGGCCAAGCTGCGCCCGATGCTCGAGCCGAAGCCACTCGACAAGCTCGACGCCGACCGGCCCGCCCCGAAGCCGCGCAAGGTGCTGCCGGCGCTCCTCGTCGGCCAGGAGCTGGCCAAGAGCCTGCGCCTCTACGTCGGCGACGACCTCCAGGTGAGCTGCGCCGCGTGCGGCATCTCGCCCGTGGGACCGGTGCCGAACCAGAAGCCCTACCGTATCGGAGGCCTCGTCTACACCGGCTGGTACGAGCACGACGTCATCGCCGCCTACATGACGCTCGAGGCCGCGCAGAAGTTTCTGCACCAGCCCGGCGAGATCACGGGCATCGAGGTGCGCGCCTCGGATCCCGACCAGGCCACCGAGCTCGCCGCGCGCGTGGCCACCGCCATCGGCCCCGCCTACGAGGTCAAGTCGTGGCAGGAGACCAACCGCGCGCTGTTCTCGGCGCTGGCGGTCGAGCGCGTGGGCATGTTCATCATCCTGACCATCATCGTGCTCGTCGCGTCCTTCTCGATCGTCTCGATCCTGATCATGGTGGTGGTGGAGAAGGGCAAGGAGATCGCCATCTTGAAGTCGATGGGCGCGACCGACGCGGGCATCGTGCGCACGTTCCTCTTGCAGGGGCTCGCGATCTCGATCTTCGGGACCCTGGTCGGCATCGGCCTCGGCCTCGGCTACTGCTGGCTGCTCGACGTCTACGGCATCCCGATCGACGCCGAGGTCTACTACATCTCGAAGCTGCCCGTGCACGTGGATCAGGCCGAGATCGTGATGGTGGCGCTCGCCGCCCTCGGCATCTCCGTGCTCGCGACCGTGTATCCCGCCGTCCTGGCCGCGCGCCTGCGCCCGATCGAGGGCCTGCGGTTCCAGTAAGCGAACGGTGCTTGCGGCCTTGATGGCCGGACCCTCGGCCGCTATGTTCCGTCGTCTTCCATGATCCAGGGTCCCGCGCGCGGAGGCGCTCACATCGCCATCCGCGACCTCCGAAAGCACTACGAGCTCTACGCCCACGGCGAACCCGTCGCGCGGCGCATCGAGGTCCTGCGCGGCGTGAACCTCGAGATCCGGCCGGGCGAGATGGTGTCGGTCGTGGGCGCCTCGGGGGTCGGCAAGAGCACGCTCCTGCACGTGCTCGGCGCGCTCGACCTGCCGTCGTCGGGGAGCATCCTGTTCGAGGGTCAGGAGCTGACGAGGATGGGCTCGGCGCAGCTGGCCGACTTCCGGAACCGCGAGATCGGCTTCGTCTTCCAGTTCCACCACCTCTTGCCCGACTTCACCGCGGTCGAGAACGCCATGATGCCGGCCCTCATCCAGCGCCTGTCCCGCCGCGAGGCCGAGCGCCGCTCCCGCACCATGCTCGAGCGCGTGGGCCTCGCCTCCCGCCTCGACCATCGCCCGGGCGAGCTGTCCGGCGGCGAGCAGCAGCGCGTCGCGCTCGCGCGTGCCCTGCTGCTGGCCCCCCGCCTGCTGCTGGCCGACGAGCCGACCGGCAACCTCGACACCAAGACCGGCGCCGACATCCATCACCTCCTGACCGAGCTCAACACCGAGCTCGGCATGACCATGCTCGTCGTCACCCATAACCCCGAGCTCGCCGGCCGCATGCAGCGTCAGCTCCGCATGAAGGACGGCGAGATCGTCCTCGACGAGGCCGCCCGTGCCTAGCCCGCCCGTCCAATGGGCGGCCCGGGCGCTCCTGCTGGGCCTCCTTGGGGGCCTCGCGGCCCTGCCCGCGCACGCGCAACAGCCGCCGCGCGGCGGGGGCCTCGTGCCCAAGCTCGAGCTCAAGAACCCTGCGGCCGAAGAGCGAAAGGCCGAGCCGACCGACAAGGCCGAGCCGACCGACAAGCCGGGCGAGAAGGCCGAGCCGACGCCCGAGTCGCTCGTCCCCAAGATCGGCGCGGTCATCGCGCGGGTCCAGTTCAAGGGCCAGCGCAAGGTCGAGCCGGACGCGATGAAGGTGGTCCTGCAGACGCGGGTCGGCGGGCCCTACTCGCTCGAGCGCGTGCGCGAGGACGTGCGGCAGCTCTGGCGCATGGGCTTCTTCGAGGACGTGCAGGTGGACGCGGTGCAGACGCCAAAGGGCGTCGTGATCACGTACCTCGTGCGCGAGAAGCCCGCGATCCGCCGCATCCAGGTGGACGGCAACGACGAGGTCGGCCTCGACAAGATCAACGAGGTCATCGACATCCGGCGCGAGCAGATCCTCGATCTGGCCAAGGTCAAGGCGTGCGTCGAGAAGATCCACGACGTCTACGTCGACAAGGGCTTCTACCTGGCCGAGGTGAGCTACGAGGTCAAGAACGTCGTCTACTCCGGCAAGGGCGGCGAGGCCAAGACCAGCGAGGAAAACCACGTCGACATCGTCTTCAAGGTGATCGAGCGCAGCAAGGTCGAGATCCGGCAGATCCGGTTCATCGGCAACAAGGCGGTCACCGAGGAGGAGCTCCGGGGCGCGATGCAGACGCAGGAGGGCGGGTACTTCTCGTTCATGACCTCGAGCGGCACCTACAAGGAGGACGCCTTCCAGCGCGACCTTCTGCTCCTGACGTCGTTCTACTACGACCGCGGCTTCATCCAGGTCAAGCTCGCCAAGCCCGAGATCGCGCTGTCCACGGACAAGCGCTACATGTACATCCAGATCGCGGTCGACGAGGGGCCGCAGTTCTCGATCCGCTCGCTCGACGTCAAGGGCGACCTGCTCGAGCCGCGCGAGAGCTACCTAAGGCGCCTGTCGGTCAAGACCGGGGAGGTCTTCAACCGGTCGAAGCTCGGCCAGGACATCCAGCACCTCAACGACGGCTACAAGGACCAGGGCTACGCCTACGTCAACGTCACGCCGAACACGGCGATCGACAGCAAGAAGCGCCTGATCGACGTCACGTTCGACATCCAGAAGGGCCAGCTCGTGTACTTCGAGCGCATCGTCATCCGCGGCAACTCGCGCACGCGGGACAAGGTGGTGCGCCGCGAGATGAAGATCTACGAGGGCGAGCTCTACAACCAGACGCTGCTCGACATCTCGAAACGCCGCATCACCGCGCTCGGCTTCTTCGACCGCGTCGAGATCTCGACCAAGCGCGGCAGCGCCGACGACCGCATCGACGTCAATGTCGAGGTCAACGAGCGGCCCACCGGCACGTTCCAGATCGGCGCCGGCTTCTCGTCGGTCGAGAACTTCATCGCGCAGGCGCAGATCTCGCAGAACAACCTGTTCGGCCGCGGCCAGACCCTGTCCTTGCAGGCGCAGCTGTCGTCGCTGCGACAGCTGTTCAGCCTGACGTTCGTCGAGCCGTACTTCCTCGACACCTTCTGGACCTTCTCGTTCGGCCTCTACGACCAGGCCATCGCGTACGTGAACTACAACCGCGACGCCACGGGTGGCACGCTCACGTGGGGCTATCAGCTCGCGCCGGTCGCGCAGTGGCTCGAGGACACGCGCCTGTTCCTCACCTACAAGCTCGAGACCGTGAGGGCCTCGACCCGCGGCTCGCGCGTGCTGCTCTCGGGCGCGCAGAGCTCGCTGGTCGGCTCGAACGTCCTCGCGGGCGTGCAGATCTCGGGCATCACCTCGTCGATGGCGCTCACGCTCAACTACGACACGCGTGACAATCGCCTGTTCCCCACCCGGGGTTGGTTCCACCAGATCCGGTTCGAGACCGCCGATCCGGCGTTCGGCTCGCACAACGTCTACGGCCGCACCGATCTGACGAACCGCTTCTACCGCCCGATCTGGGGCCCGTTCGTGTTCAAGGTGAACCTCGCAACCGGCCTCGTGCTGGCGCGCGAGCACTGCGACAAGAACGATCGTGAATGCGTCGAGGGTGTGCCGCTGTTCGAGCGCTACACCATCGGCGGCATCAACGACGTCCGCGGGTTCCGCTTCCGTTCGCTCGGCCCGCGCTTGCTCGTGCCGCTCTCTGCCGATCCGAGCTCGCAGCTCGTTCCCTTCACGATCGGTGGCAACCTGCAGATGTACGCGAACACCGAGATCGAGTTCCCGATCTTCGAGAAGGTCGGCATCAAGGGCGTCGTCTTCACCGATTTCGGCAACGCCTGGAACACCGAGGGGCGCTTCTGCCAGAAGAGCCTTTTGGGGCTGCCGCAGGATCAGAACCCGTGCTCGAGCTTCAACCCGCTCGACATGCGCGCGAGCTGGGGCTTCGGCTTCCGCTGGTTCTCGCCGATCGGTCCACTCCGCTTCGAGTGGGGCCTGCCGTATTCGCCCAAGTTCGACGAGGACCCGATCGTCTTCGAGTTCACGATCGGGAACTTCTTCTAGGCCGCGTAGCGGCCTCCCGTCCCGTTCCCGGACCCGATCCCGTGCCCGATCAGGGCGGGATGCGCGTCGTCCGTTCGCGAGCGGGACCGGGAGCGGGACCGGGACCGGAGTTCCCTTGACACTCCCGGCCGTCTGGCCAAGGATTCCGCGCCATGCGTCGTCTGATCCTCGTTTCCTCGCTCCTTGGTCTGTGCTCCCTGCCGCGGCTCGCACGCGCGGAGGATGTCAAGATCGGCTACGTCGACCTCCAGCGCGCCATCGGCGAGACCAACGAAGGTCAGTCGGCGCGCAAGAAGCTCAAGAGCATCTTCGACAAGAAGCAGAAGGAGCTCGACGAGAAGCAGCAGGAGCTGCAAAAGCTCAAGGCGGACTTCGACAAGAAGAAGTCGATCCTCAAGCCCGAGGCGGCGCAGGAGAAGGCCAAGGAGCTCGAGGGCAAGTTCGTCGATCTCCAGCAGACCTACGTGCGCCTGCAGAAGGACCTGTCCGACCAGGAGCAGAAGGTCACCCAGCCCATCTTCGTCAAGATGCGCAACGTCATCGCCAAGATCGCCGAGCGCGACAACTTCGCCATGATCCTCGACCAGTCGAGCGGCCTTCTGTGGGCCAAGCCCTCGATGGACCTCACCAACGAGGCCATCCGCCGGTACAACGCCGGCGAGGGCAGCGGCGGCAAGGGCAACAAGTAGCCGCCGTGGACCCGCTCCGCCTCGAGCCCCGCGAGATCCTCGCGGCCCTGCCGCACCGCTATCCGTTCCTGCTGGTCGATCGCGTGGAGTCGGTGACGGCGGAGAAGATCGTCGCGCTCAAGAACGTCTCGTTCGGCGAGCCCTGCTTCCAGGGGCACTTCCCCGGCGCGCCGGTGATGCCGGGGGTGCTCCTCATCGAGGCGCTCGCGCAGGCGGGCGGCATCCTCGCGCTCCACGTGCTGGCGCAGGACCCGGCCTTCGATCGCACGCAGAAGCTGCTCTACTTCCTCGGCATCGACGGCGCGCGGTTTCGCCGGCAGGTCGTCCCGGGCGACGTGGTGACCCTCGAGGTGGCGCCGCTCCGCAAGGGCTCGACCGTGTGGAAGATGAAGGGTCGCGCGACGGTGAGCGGCGAGCTGGCCGCCGAGGCTTCGTTCATCGCGATGCTGGCCGATCGGTGAGCCTGGCCGGGGCCAAGGCCCTCACGCTCGGCTGCGCAGTCCTCGGCTGCAGCCAGGGGCTTCCCGCCCCCGAGAACACCGCGCGCGCGTACGCCAACGCGGCCATCGCGAGGGACGCCCGCGCCGCGTACGCGCTCATGTCGGCGCGCTTCCGCGGGCAGGTCCTGTTCGACAAGTTCGAGCCTGGCCTCGAGGCCTACGCGCCGACCACGACAGCGCGGCTTCGCGACGCCACCGTGGAGTGGCGCGCGGTCGCCGACGAGGACGGCGCGGCCGAGCTGCGCCTCGTGCGCGAGGACGACGCCTGGCGCGTCGACGCCGATCCCACGTTGGTCTATCCGCAGCGCACCGCGCGCGAGACGGCCCGAGGCTTTGCGCGCGCCCTCCAGCGCGGCCGCCTCGAGCGCGCCGCCGCCCTGCTCTGCACGGCGCTCCGAAAGTCCCTGACCCCCGCCGCGCTGGCGGAGCGCCTCGCCACGGCCTCACCTCGAGGCGCCCTCGGCATCGCGGACGAGCTGCGCGCCCACCTCGAGGACCTCACGCCCGATGGCGAGTCCGTGCGGGCGCCCCTCGGCCCGGTCACCGAGCTCCAGCTGCGTCGCGAGCAGGGGGCCTGGTGCGTGGCGGCCCTGCCCTGACCGCCAGGCAACCGGCCGACTTCAATGGGCTTTGGCTTCAGGTGGGCCAGCCCACAGAAAACATGGTTGGCCGGGCGCTTTGGGCGTCTTACAATCAGAATGAAGGTTTTCGGGAAAGCTCGAGCGGCCCTAGAGGAGAATCGCCATGCTTGACCCGTGGATCATCGAGGAGATTCGCAAGCGCGAGGAAGAGCGACGGCGCGAAGCCGAGCGTCCCCGTATCGAGATGCCGTGCGAGCTCCCCCACCATCCGCCCGAGCGCGAGGGCAAGCCACCCGAGGATGACGCCGACAAGAAGCGCGGCGTCGTCATCATCGATCTCTAGCCGTCCGCAGTCTCTTCCGAGCGCCACCCTCTGAAAAAAGCACCGCGCCGGCCATCCGAGGAGGATGCCGGCGCGGCGTGTTTCTACGAACGGGGCAGGGCTACTGCGGAGGCAGCTCGTCGCCGCAGGTGCCCATGTTGCTCTTGAGCAGGTAGATCACCGTATCGAGGTCGGCGTTCGACTCCATCGTGTCGGTGGTGATGGTCACGCGGGACCGGGCAGCGAGCGTGAACTTGAGGACCTTCTCGGGCAGGTTCTGCGCGATCGCAGCGTACTTGCACGACCCCTCGAACAGCGACTGACCGAACGCCAGATTGAACGTCTTGACGGTCCCGTCGGCGGGCAAGGTCTCGGCCGACATGCACGCCATGTCGCGTGCCGACATCCCGTTCGCACACATGCCGCCGGTGCAGGCGAGGCCCGCCGCGCACTGGTTCGTCCGCACGGTCATGTCGCAGCTCTGTCCCATCGTCTGGGTGGTGAACATCGTGTCCATCACGTTGACCGACGCGCTGGTCAGCCCCGCAGAATCCCGCAGCTTGGCCGTCAGCATCAGGCCCCCGCGGATGCCGAGCTGGCCCGTCATCGCGTCGAACGTGTTCATGCCGGTCAGGGACTGGAACGGCTGGAGCACCACCTCCATCGGCGCGCCGCCCATCGAATCGGGCACGGTCACCACGAGGTCGGTCACGTCGCCGTCCATGTCGCTACCCTGGAAGACGACGCGACCGCTGCCGTTCGGCATGTCGGGCACGAGGACCGCCTTGGCCGCGGTGAGGACCGGCGCATTGCCCATCTGACAGGTCGGCATGGCGCCCTTGCAGACGAGGCCCGTCTGGCAGATCGAGTTCACGCGCATGGGGTCGCACGGCTGGCCCGCCGCACGGACCGGGGTCGCCGTCACCTTGAGGCTGAAGGTACCCATCGTCATCGAGTCGTAGGTGTCGACCACGATGAACAGCGTGGTGCCGCCGTTGACGCCCGACAGCGAGACCGTGGAGGTCAGGCCCGTGGTGTCGTCGTTGCAGCCCATCGGCAGCTCGCCGCCGAAGCCGGTCGCGCCGCAGGTGGTACCCACGTACACGACGGTGTCGATCATCGACGAACCGGCCGTGGTGGCGACCAGGTTGTACTTCATGTCGGCACTCGGCACCGTGTACTTGAAGACCTTCTCGGCGCCGTTCTTGCGGCTGCAGGAGCCGCAGAGGTTGCCGTTGCCGGCCGTGATCGTGCCGGTGAACGTGGTCGTCGTACCCATCGTGGTGCCCGTGGCCATGTCGGCCGTGCACGCGCCCATCGGCATGCACGCTGCCGCGCCTCCCGTGCCACCGGTGCCTGCGGCCCCGCCCGTGCCGCCGGTGCCCGCCACGCCGCCAGTGCCTGCGGTCCCG
>JAHFDS010000218.1 GCA_023248855.1 Myxococcales bacterium | reverse complement strand
GGTGCAGCCCGCCGATCAGGGGCGCCGGGTTGGCCTCGTCCGCATCGTGCTGCGCCCCGGGGCCGCGCCGCGGCTCGAGGACGCCGGGGGCCCCATGCAGCGGCGGGCGCGGCTCCATCGCCTCGACCGGCACATCGCGACGCTCAAGGCGCGCCTCGCCGACTGGTCGACCCAGAAGGACGCGGACGCGACGTTCGTCGCCGAGCGCCGGCGCGAGCTCGAGCGTGCCGAGGCGGAGCGCAGCCGCCTGGTCGAGCCGAAGGCGCCCGATCACGCCGTGCCCGCGCGAGGCTCCTACTTCGAGTACGCGCTCATCGACATCCGGCGCAAGCTGCCCCGCGACGCGGCCATTGCGGCGCGCATGCGCGAGATCGATCGCGAGGTCTGCCGCAGCAACCTCGAGGCCGCGCGGCGTGAGCCCGTACCGCCGCTGCCCAGGGACGCGGTGGCGTTCGTGGGCGCCGAGACGTGCGGCAAGGCCGGGTGTCACGTCAAGGAGCTCGCGTTCTGGAAGCAGACCGTGCATGCGCACGGCTGGCAGACCCTGGTGGAGCTCGACAAGCAGTACGACTACGACTGCATCGGCTGCCACGTGACGGGCTACGGCAAGCCTGGCGGCGCCTCGCTCGCGCGTCACGAAGCCCTGACCTCCGTGCAGTGCGAGACCTGCCACGGCCCGGGGGCACGGCACGTTGCGGCGGAGGGGCTCGAGGACCCGCCCGCGGTCGTACGCGCCCCCGCCGAGGATCTGTGCGCCTCGCAGTGCCACACGCCCGAGCACTCGGACACCTTCGAGCGCAAGGCCTACCTGCGCGACATCCTCGGCGAGGGCCACGCGCCCAAGGCGCGCGCCGCCCTCGGCGCGGGCCCCACGGGGCGCTCGCTGCGCTCGGCCGCGATCGCCAGGGCGAAGGCCTCACGCTGACCCGGCCGTCGATCAGCCGGTCGTGCGCTCGTCCATGCGCCGGGCGGCCTCGAGCAGGAGCATCGTGGTGGTGGCGCCGACCTCGTCGGGCTCGTCTACAGGGGCCGCGAGGAAGCGGAAGTCGCCGCTCGTCCACTCGAGCAGCGCATAGACGCCATCCGCCCCGCGCTTGATGGCGCCCTCGATCGCCACCGTCGCGCGCATCACGCGGCCGTGCTTGAGCAGCAGGGTGGCGGTCAAGCTGCCTCGCTTGAGCTCGAGGGCGCCGGTCTTGCGCTCCATGTCGAGCAACGTCAAGAGGCTCGCGACGCCCACCTCGGTGAGCGATCCCGCGAGCGCCGCGGCTGAAGGGGAAGGCGCAGGCGGCGAGCTCGCCCGGGCCGCTTGCGCATGCCGGAGCGCATTCTGTACGCGCAGGTCGAGCTCCTCGAAGCGAAAGGGCTTGGGAAGGAAGTCGTCCGCGCCGAGGCGGAACCCCTTGATGCGATCCTCGTCGGAGCCGAGCGCGGTCAGGAACACCACCGGGACCAGGGCCGTCTCCGGTCGGGCGCGCAGCGCCTTGACCAGCGCCCAGCCGTCCATCTTGGGCATGTTGACATCGGTGACGATGAGCGCCGGGACCTCCTCGATGCAGCGTGCGAGCGCGTCCTCGCCGTTGTCGGCGCTGATGACCGTGTGCCCGCGACGCTCGAGGACCGTGCGCACCATGCGCACAATCCAGGGATCGTCATCGACGAGCAGGATCTTGCCCGGAAGGCCCCCCACCCTCCTTACGCTAGCAATAGATCCCCACCTCGCACAAACCGGCAGGCGGAATGCTGGGGTTCGGGGATGGCGGATCGACGCCGCATGGACGAGTTGCGTCCGATCGACTCCGCGGGCTAAAGTGCCCGCTCTGCAATAATTAGGAGGGTGGCCGTGAGAAAGAGCATCAACATGATGGTGTTTGTGACGTTCGCCGCGCTGGCGGCAGCGGCGGGGTGCGAGGACGAGCCGGAGCCGGCGACTCGAGGGGGCGCGGGAAGTGGCGGCAGCGCGGGGGCCAGCGGCGGCGGCGCCGGCCGCGGTGGCGCGGGCTCGGGTGGGCGCATGATGAGCACGGACACGTCGCCCCCGGCTTCGATGCAGACCGGAAAGGGGATGACGAACGCGATGGGCCAGACGATGGCGCCCATCACGGTCACGACGCCGACGGTCTCGGGCGGAAGCTCGGCCGAGGTGACACTCCCGATGGGCACCACGCTCAAGGGCGCCAACGGCCAGCCGCTGTCTGGTGAGGCAACCGTCACGCTGACCAGCAACAACATCCAGCCCGAGGGCATCGCCAGCTTCAACATGATGAACATGACGCCGGACCTCCCGTCGGGCGAAACGACGGCCGCGCAGGCTTCGGTGACCGTCAGCGTGGGCGGCATGCCGGTCGCGAGCGGCTCGACGCCGATCACGATCGCCTTCACGATACCGGACGGGGCGCGCGACGGCGACGGCAACCCCTACACGGACGCGACTGTGGTGGACTACTTCTCCTTCCACGACGGGACGTGGAACAAGGTCTCGTCGGGCCCCCTCAGTCAGGGCGCCACCGAGATGAAGCACACGCCAAACGGCGCGGTAAGCCGGACCGAGCTGCGGGCGAGGATCCGCGCACAGATCCTCGCGAAGATCGCGCGCTTCAGCGGCTCCGCGCACCACGGCGAAGGCAACTAGCCTCGCTCGAGCCGTCTCCGGGAGCCGTCATCGCGCGGCGCCCGGCTCCTCTCTCCCCCAGCGCAGGTAGGCTTGCCGCATCCGACCGAGGTGCGCGCGGACGTAGTCCGTCCCGAGGCGCCCCGCGTTCAGATAGATGTCCCGGGCCGTGTAGCTCGTCTGGGGCAACACGCCCGATTTCGGATTCCAGTTGATCCGGTCCTGGTTGACCGTGGTGGTGTGGTCGTAGCGCCACCGCGTCGGGCCACGGACCTGAACCCATCCTGGACGCATCCCGCGCCGCGGCGTCAGGGGCAGCGCCACGCGGATGCCCGCGATCTGCACGTCCGTGCGTCGGTAGTACACGCCCAGCTCGGTGTCGCCGAAGTACCGCGCCAGCTCGAACGCGCCGCCGACGTCCCCGTACAAGTACCGGCCGCCGGTCGCCTCGAGCGAGGCGTCGAGCCAGGGCACCCAGACGCGCGCGGAGACGAGGCCGCTGCGAAGCTCGCCGCCGAGGCGATCGCGGAAGTAGCCCCCGTGCGCGCGCAACCACACCATCCCGCCTTGGGACGACCAGGCGACCTCGCCGAGGACGCCGCCCTTGTCCCGCCGGAAGAGACCGGCGCCCAGAAGCCCGACCAGGCCCGGCGCGAGGGGGACGCCCTGGTAGAGGAGCGCGTGTGCGGTGTGGGCGCTCTGGCGCTCTTCCTGGTACGAGCCGTTGTCGCCGTACTGCGCCGACCAGGCGAACGGGATCTCCCACGCCGCGTTGATCGCCCCGCCCTGCCAGGCCGGCAGCGTCACCTCTGGCTTGAGCGACAGCACGTACCCGAACGGGCTCATCTCGTCGGCGATGAAGGTCTGGGTCCGCAGACCGAGGCCGATCTGCAGCTTGCCGTAACCCGCGTTGCGCCGCCCACCGACGAAGACCACGTCGTCGGTCGGGGACAGGCAGGGCGACACGTCGATCTCGGTCTCGAGCCGCCCGGCGGGCGCGGCGCCGCGCAGGAAGTCGCGGAGCGGCCAGCGAGGTGCCCACAACTCGCGCAGGGCGAGGCCCGTCTTGCGCTGTACGAGCACGATCCAGTCGAGCTCCGTGGGTGCGCGCGTCGCGACGATCCCGAGCGCCACGCCGAGCCCATCGAGCTCGTTCCAGTGGAAGCGGTTGTCCTCGAGCTCGACGTAGGCGGCCCGCCCCGCCTTGACCCCGACCCGGACGTTCTGGAAGCCCGCGCCGACGAGGGCATCGGCCACGGCCTCGAGGGATTCCGCACCGGGCACCGCGGGCGTCGGCTCGAGCTCCTCGTACCCATGCACGGCGGGCGGTCCCAGCCCATCCTCGTCATCGAGCGGCGAGTGCCGATCCACGCCGAGCGGGACGTCCGCCGAGAGCGCGAAGTCGAGCTCCCGATCGTCCCCGTCCGCGCGTTCCCAGAGCACCGCGCCGAGCCTCACGGGTGTGTTCGCCAGGCGCACCGCCACGTCGAGGCCCGCGCCCACCGATGTCCAGCTCGCGTCGTGGTCCGCGAGCAGCCGGAGCCAGGGCAGGGGCCGCAGCTCAGCGCCCGCGAAGACGCCGTTCATGCGATCCGGCCCGAGCCCGTAGCCCACGGAAAGGCGCAGCGGCCCGAGCGCCTCGGTCGCGACGAAGTAGGTCGACCGGAAGTGCGGCGCGGCGCTCGGGAGCTCCTGCAGGCCGAACGCGAGGTCCGGCAGGTGGCGCTCGGCGATCGAGAGCGGCAAGCGTAGCTTGAGCGACCCCGACATGTCCGACAGGACACGCTCGTCGCGATGCGCGAACCGTCCGCCGATCTCGACGAACGGAAGGAGCCCGAAGGTCAGGACCAGGTTGTCGGTCTCGCCGAACCGGGGCAGCCTGAGCCGCGAGTACGAGGAGGCCACGTGTCCCTCGTGCACCACGGATGCATCCGGCGTCGCGATGACGCCGGAGAACCCCTGGGGCGTGAGCTCGCCTCCTGCCGCGGCGGCGGACGCGCTGGCCGACGCGAGCGCGAGGCACAGGGTGGCCAGGGGCAGATGGCGCATGCCCGTTCGTACCACGCGGCTCACCGTACGCTGGCCGCCGACGACCGGCGGCTCGCCGCCCTGCGCCGCCGGAGCGCTGCGAGCAACAGGGGGAGCGCGGCGCAGCCGAGCGGGTGCGCGGTCGCCCCGGCATTGCAGCCTTCGGGCAGGCGTCGCGGCGGAGCAGCCGGCGAGGTCGCGGCGTCGGGGGTCGCCGCGGCTCCGTCGCAGACGATCGTCATCGACTCCACGGAGGGCGGCAGGGCGCGGGCGCGGTCGAGGCCGGCGCCGAGGAAGGCGAGGTGCGACGCGAGCTGGGTGCTGCCGGCGTAGTGCAAGCACGCCGGGTCGCCCCACGAGGTGACGCCCACCACGCGCTCGGTGCCGTCGGCGTTGCGCGCGAGGAGCGGGCCGCCGCTGTCGCCATCGCACGGGAGAGAAGGTCCCGGGTTCGTCTCGATCCATTGCGCGTCGGCAGACGAAACGACCGTCGTGCCCCGCCGCCGCACGCCATCGATCGGGTCGTCGCCGGGATGGCCGTAACCGACCACCCGCAGGCGTCGTCCGACGTCCGACGAGTCGAGGGCCTTGCCCCCGAGTGGCAACGGCGCGACGTCCAGGATGGGCTCGGCGAGGAGGACGAGCGCCACGTCGTTGACCTTGGTCGCGGCGTCGTAGCCCGGGTGGGCCAGCAGCTCGACGACCTCGTGGAAGCGCGCGCGCGCCGCGAGCTCGGCGCCCGCGGCCACCCAGAGGCGCGGCAAGGAGGAGCCGAGCACGCAATGCGCTGCCGTGAGCACCGCCCGCGGCGCCACGACGGTGCCCGTGCAATGAAGGGCCGGCACCCGCCCACACGCCACCGGGGCCCGCACGAGCGCGACGACGGCGTCGTCTTCGCTCGGTTCGGCGTCGCGCAGCGCGAGCGTCGCTCTCTCCGCCGTCTCCGCTTCGGTGGGGGGTGCGACGCAGGCGCAGGTCACGAGCCACAGCGCACCGACCAGCCCGGCGCCACGCGACCCAGCCGGTTCCGCGACCGGCGCCGATCTACTCGAGCGGGGCATCGGTGCGCCACCGCCGAGGGCCGAGGGGGCCGAAATGCCCCACGGTATCCTCATCCAGGGCGAGCACGCCGTCATCGAGCCGTCGCACGCCGTCGAGGTAGGCCAAGGAGCCGCGGACGGCCCGCGCGACGACGCCGGCCAGCTCCCCGGCTGGTGGTGCGTTCTCCGAGGACACCTCGAAGGTCACCGCGAGGGTGCCGTGCTTCATGTAGGCGTAGTCGGAGTACTCACCCCGCGACGGATAGTCGTCGTAGGACTGGACATACAGGGAGAACTCCATCGCCTGGGCGCCGGTCCTGGCGAGCGTATGGAAGACCGCCTGGTCCCTCGGGCGATCGTCGCCGTAGGCCCACGGCCACAGCACCCCGGTCATGCCGGAGTGGTAGGCGATGGCGGCGCGAAAGTGAGCCTTGTCCTGCAGCCCCCGGAGCAGCGCGATCTCCGGGATGTGGAACGACTCCGCCTCGCTGCGCCGCGGGTAGGCGTAGTCCCGGTTCGGATCGCGCCCCTCGGCGTCGCCGTGCGTGTCGGCGGCGTGGCCGTCGGGGTTGACGAGCGGCAGCAAGATGAACCGGTAGCGCGCCAAGATCTCCTGGACGCCTGGCTCGGCGCGGTTCGACAGGAGGTACGCGGCGACGCCGAGCACGGCCTCCGTGGAGGACTTCTCCTCGCCGTGATGGGTGCCGTTGAGGAAGACGGCCGGGGCATCTGGCCGTCCCGTGGCGTCGAGCGTGAGGTACGGGATGTCCCGCCCGCGCTGGGACTCGCCCAGGGAATGGAAGGACACGAGTCCGGGGTACTGCTCGCTCAAGGCGCGCAGGTAGGCGCCGATCTCGGCCTGCGAGTGGTAGTGGTCGAAGGCGATCTCCCCGATCGCGCCGTCGTGGACCCCGCGATCGCAGCCCCATGAGGCGACGAGGGTCGCCGCCAGAAGCGCTCTCGAGGACGTCTTCATGGTCGTCTTTCCTGCAGCGACTCGCGTAGCCGCGACCGTAGCACGCGGCATGGTAACTCTATGTTGAGTTACTGTTCTGACTCTGCTACGAATCGAGGTGGCGATGATCCGGTACATCCCTCGGGCGCTGGCGGTCTGGATGGCGATGGCAACCGCCGGTTGCGCCGCGCGCTCGGCGGCCACGGGCGGCGGTGGCACGGGATCCGGCGGTGCGGGCGGCGCGGGCGTGGGGGATGGGGCGACGCTGTTTGCCACGCTGTGCACGAGCTGCCACGGCGACAGGGCCCAGGGCGTGACGGCGCCGTCTTTGCGCGCGTGGACGCGCGGGCGCGCGGAGCTGGTGGCGGTGATCGACGCGCGCATGCCGCTCGGCGCGCCGGACAGGTGCAAGGGCGTGTGCGCGGAGCGGGTGGCGGATCACGTGCTCACCTCGCTGCAAGGGTCGGTCGCGTGCAATGGCAGCGCGGCGCTGCCCCCCCGTCGGCTGCGCCTGCTCACGCGCGAGGAATACCGGCGCACGGTGGCCGACCTGCTCGGCGGTGGCGGCGCGGCCTGCCGCACGCGCACGTTCTCGTTCGACGCCGGCCCGCGCCCGGTGGCGACCGTGCACGTGGCGGGCTCCTTCAACAGCTGGGCGGCCACGATCGCGGCGGGAGGCTGGGCGATGCGGCGCCAGGGCAGCGCGTGGACGCTGACGCGCGAGCTACCGGTCGGGATGCACCGCTACAAGCTCGTGCTCGACGAGCGCGACTGGGTGACGGACCCGAATGCTCCCGACCGCGAGCCCGACGGGTTCGGCGGACAGAACTCGCTCCTGACGGTGGCGTGCGGCACGGGCGGCGACCTCGGATTCGATCCGGCGGCACGGCTACCGGTCGAGACCCGGCCGGAGGGCTTCGCGTTCTCGAGCGCGGCGGACGTGCAGGTCGTGACCAGCGTGTACGCCGAGGAGGCGCTCGCCGCGGCGCGGCGCCTTTCGGCGGCGGCGGCGAGCGATCTGCCGGCCCTCCTCGGCTGCGACGCCGGCGCGGCGGGCTGTGGAGGACAGTTCGTGCGGGCGTTCGGCGCGCGGGCGTTCCGCCGGCCGCTCTCGGACGCGGAGGTGACGCGGTATCTCGGCCTCTACACGGGGCGCCCCGATGCGAAGCAAGGCGCCGCCACCGTCGTGACGGCGATGCTCGCCTCGCCGGCCTTCCTGTACCGCGCGGAGATCGGCGAGCCGCAGGCGGACGGCACGTACCGGCTCGGCGGCCACGAGGTGGCGAGCGCGCTGTCGTACTTCGCGTGGGGCACGATGCCGGACGCGGCGCTGTTCGAGGCGGCGCGGCGGGGCGACCTCGACGGCACGGCCGGGATCGAGCGCGAGCTGCGGCGCCTGCTCGCCGATCCGCGCGCGCGGCCGCAGGTGGGCCGCTTCGCGCTCGAGTGGCTGGGGGCCGAGAAGATCCTCGGCGCGCAGAAGAGCCCGACGCTCTACCCGGACTTCGGCGACGCCGTGAGGGCCTCGCTCGCCGAGGAGACGCGTCGCTTCGTCGCCCACGTCATATTCGATTCAACGCATACGTTTGGCGAGCTGCTCACCGCCGACTACACGCTGCTCGACGGCGCGGCGGCGCGGCACTACGGCGTGGCCGTCCCACCTGCCGACTGGGCCAAGGTGCCCTACGCCGACGGCCGCCGGGCGGGCCTGCTCGGGCACGCGTCGATCCTCGCGAGCACCGCGCACTCGGACCAGAGCTCGCCCATCCTGCGGGGCCTGTTCGTGCGGCGGGCGCTCCTTTGCGAGCCGCTCCCGCCGCCGCCGCCCAATGCCGGCGGCGTGCCCCCGGTGGATCCGGCAGCGACCACGCGCGAGCGCTTCCGCATGCACACCGACAGCGCGTTCTGCAAGAGCTGCCACCAGTACATCGACCCGGTGGGGTTCGGGTTCGAGCGCTTCGACGCGGTCGGGCGCTGGCGCGACACCGAGGCGGGCAAGCCCGTGGATGCGTCGGGCGATCTGACCGACGTCGAGCAGCTCGGCGCCGGCACGCACGCCCCCTTCGACAGCCTGCCGGCCCTGGCCCGAACGATCGCCGACAGCCCCGCGGCCAAGGCGTGCTTTGCGCGCAAGCTGCACGAGTTCGCGCACGGGGCCTCGCTCCCGCCGGGCGAGACCTGCACGCTCGAGCCGCTCATCGCGCGCTTTTCGCAGAGCAACTGGGACGTGCGCGAGCTCATGGTGGCCGTGGCGCTGTCGCCCGACTTCGTGCGGAGGGCGCCGTGAGCGTGCGCGGGGCGCAAGGCGGCTTCGATCGGCGCGCGTTCCTGCGCCTGGCGGGCTCGGCGATCGGCGCGGGCGCGCTCTGCCGTGCGCTCGGTGGGCGACGGCGAACGGCGCGCGCGGACGCGGCGGGCCACGCGGCGCGGCTCATCGTCTTCTACTTCCCGGACGGCGTCCCGGGCGTGTCCGCGAGCGGCGAGCCGTCGGCGTGGAACCCGACCGGCGGCGAGACCGACTTCCAGCTCGGCGAGGTGCTGGCGCCGCTCCAGGCGCGACGCGAGCGCTGCACGTTCGTGACGGGCCTGTCGATGGGGCCCACGGACGAGGGCTCGCACCCGGGCGGCGCCAAGAAGCTCCTGACCGCCAGCGATGGCGGCGGGGGCGAGTCGATCGACCAGCTGCTCGCGCGCACGGTGGGGCAAGCCGCGCCGGTCAGGCACCTCTACCTCGGCGCGCAGGCGAACGTGTCGGGGGCCTCGGGCGACAAGCACGTCTCGTACGTCGCGCCCGGCACCACGGTCTCGCCCGAGGACGATCCACGCGCGGCCTTCGCGCGCCTGTTCCAGGGCGCGGCGCCAAGCGGCGGCGCGGGCGGTGCGGCGATGGACCAGGGCGCCGATCGGAGCGTCCTCGATGCGCTGCTCGCCGACGTGCGCGACCTCGAGGGCAAGCTCGGCACGGCCGAGCGGGCCAAGCTCGATCTGCACCTCGAGGCGCTGCGCGACCTCGAGCGGCGCCTCGGCGGGATGACGGGCGGCATGCCGACCCTGCCGGCGGCCGACTGCCAGAGCCCGCGCTTTGCCTTCGCCGACGGCTCGCTCGAGGACCCGGCCAGGTTCCCGGAGATCCTGCGCGCGCAGACCGATCTCGCGGTGCTCGCGATGGCGTGTGGTCTCTCGCGCGTGGCCGTCCTCCAGTGCTCGGTCCACACGAGCGAGCTCGTGATGAGCCGCTTTTCGGGCACGCCGCTCTACGATCCCGCGTTCGACATGCGCAGCCACCAGGCCTCGCACTACGGCGCCGCGCACGACCGGGCGCACCGCGAGTACGCGGCGTTCGTCAGGCAGGTCACGTGGTGGGTGGGGCAGTTCGCGTACCTGCTCGACGCGCTCGCGATGCGGCCCGAGGGTGCGGGCACGATGCTCGACGAATCGCTGGCGCTGCTCTGCACCGAGGTCTCCGACGGCAACACCCACCGCCACGACGACATGCCCTTCGTCGTGGGCGGCGGCGGCGGCGGGTCCATCCGCACCGGGCGCCTCCTTCGGCGCCCGGGCCGCCGGCACGGCGAGCTCCTGTGCGCGCTCGGGCGCGCGATGGGCGCCAGCCTCGATCGCTTCGGCCAGGACGGCTCGGGGCCGCTCGAGGGGCTCCTGGCGTAGGGGCCTTGGAGCGGCGCACGCGCGCGCAGTAATCTCCCGAAATGGCGCTCGACCCCGAAGACCTGGAGAAGATCTCGCGCGCGGTGCGGGCGCAGGTGCGTGACGAGCTGCGGCGCTACCTCGGCGTGGACGCCACGGATGTGGAGCTGGCCAAGAAGTGGCAGGGCGGCAAGGTGGAGATCTGGCCGCGCGAGGAGGGCCTCGAGGCCAAGGAGGTGCCTCTCGATGCCTTCTTCCACAAGGTCGTGATGATCCGCGACAAGCTGCGCGTGCTCGAGGCCAAGCTCAACGGTCACCCGAAGCTCTCGGACGCCGAGAAGGTGGAATTCCAGCAGTACATCACGCGCTGCTACGGCTCGCTCACCACCTTCAACGTGCTGTTCAAGGACCGCGAGGACGCCTTCCACGGCGGCGGCAAGGAGGAGTGAGCGTGCCGGCGCTGGCCGAGGCGCTCCGGGCCCACGCGGCCGCCGACGGCGAGGAAGCGGCGGATCTCGCGCAGATCATCGCATTCGTAAAGGCGAATGAATCACCGTTCGACCGACGCATCGCAGCGGGACACCTGACCGCGAGCGCGCTCGTGCTCTCGGCGTCGGGGCGGCACGTGCTCCTGCTGCATCATCGCAAGCTCGCGCGCTGGCTGCAGCCGGGCGGGCACGCGGAACCGGGCGAGACCGACGGCCTGGCGGTGGCGCGGCGCGAGGTGCGCGAGGAGACGGGCCTTCAGGACCTGGCGCCGCACGCGCGTGCCCCGGGCCTTCTCGACGTGGACGTGCACGAGATCCCCGCGCGCAACGACGAGCCGGCGCACCTGCACCTCGATCTGCGCTACTTGTTGCTCGCCCCCGACGGCGCGGCGCTGGCGCGGCAGCTCGAGGAGACCAACGCGCTCCGCTGGTTCGAGTGGACCGAGCTCGCCGCGCTCGACCTCGACCACGGCCTGCGCCGCGCCCTGGCCAAGGCGCGCGCGCTGTTTGGCTGAAGCTCCATCGCCGGCGCCTGTCGCCCTGTCGGATCGATCCGCTATCTTCCCCCCATGCTGGCGTTGCTGCGCATCCGGAACCTTGCGCTCATCCCCGAGCTCGAGCTCGAGCTCGAGCCCGGCTTCAACGTCTTCACGGGCGAGACGGGCGCCGGCAAGAGCCTGCTCATCGGCGCGATCGGCCTGTTGCGCGGCGAGCGCAGCTTCGGCGGAAAGAGCGGCGCCGAGGTGATCCGCGCCGGCGAGAGCGAGGCCAGCGTCGAGGCCATCGTGCTGGTCGGCGACCGCGAGCTGCTCGCGCGGCGCGCGATCGGCAAGAACGGCCGCAGCCGCTACTACCTCGACGGGGCGCTCGTGACCGCCGAGGAGCTGCGGCGCGAGGTGGGCGCGCGCATCGATCTGACCTCGCAGCACGAGAGCCAGCTCTTGCTCGATGCCGGCACGCACCTCTCGGCGCTCGACGAGTTCGCCGAGCTCGGCGAGGACCTCGCCGCGATGGCACGCGCGTTCGGCGCCCTGGAGGCGGCCGTGGCGGCGGTGGACGAGGTCACGGCGCGCACGGCGCGGCGCGAGGAGCGGGTGGACTTCCTCCGCTTCTGCGTGCGCGAGATCGCCGAGCTGGCGCCGCTTTGCGGCGAGGACGAGATGCTCTCGCGCGAGCGCGAGCGGCTGCGCTCCGCCGACGCGCTCCGGCAGGCGGCTGCGGCGGCGGCCGAGGCGCTCGACGGCCGCGAGCGTTCCATCCGTGACGAGCTGGCAGGGCACATCGCCCGCCTCGAGGAGCTGAGCGAGGCCGATCCGTCGCTCGCGGAGCACGTGACCGCGCTGCGGGATGCGCTCTTGCGCTGCGAGGACACGGCGCGCGCGCTCGGCCGCTATGCGGACGCGATGGACGCCGACCCGGCGCGGCTCGACGAGGTCGAGGAGCGGCTCCACGCGATCGGGCGACTGCTCAGAAAGCACGGCAAGGGCGGGACGATCGCGCAGGTGCTCGAACGGCAGGCCGAGATGGAGGCCGAGCTCGGCGCGATCGAGCGCGCGGAGGAAGACCTCGGCAAGGCCGAGGTGGCCCTCGGGCAGGCGCGCGCGGAGGCGGCCGTGGTCGCGGCCCGGCTGTCGTACGCGCGCACCCGCGCGGCCGGGGCGCTGGCCAAGCAGGTCGAGGAGGCCCTGTGCGACCTCGCCATGCCGGCGGCCCGGCTCGAGGTGCGGCTCGAGGCGCGCCCGGCGCGGGCTGGGGATCGCCTCGGCCACGAGGGGCGCCTTCTCGGCCCGACCGGCTGGGACCGCGCGGAGCTGTTCCTCGCCACCAACAAGGGCGAGGCGGCGCAGCCGATCGGCAAGATCGCGTCGGGCGGCGAGCTGTCGCGGGTCACGCTCGCGCTGCGACAGGCGCTCATCATCCCGGACGTGCTCTCGTACGTGTTCGACGAGGTGGACGCGGGCATCGGCGGCGGAACGGCCGAGCTGGTCGGGCGACGCCTCGGGCAGCTCGCCAGCCGGCGCCAGGTGCTCTGCGTGACTCACGCGCCGCAGATCGCCGCGGTCGGGCGCACGCACTTCCGGGTCGAGAAGCACGAAGCGGGCGGACGCACCGTGACGCGCATCGTGCGCCTCGGCGACGCCGAGCGGCGCGAGGAGATCGCGCGCATGCTGGGCGGGCTCAAGGTGACGGCCAAGACGCGCGCGCACGCGGCCGAGATGCTGGATCGGGCGGGATGACCCGACGCGCGCCCTCCGACCCGGCGGCGGTGGGTGCGCGCGTGGTGGACGCGCTGGCACGGCGCCTCGGGCGGGCGGCGGCCGACGACTGGGAGATCTACTGGGAGCTCGGC
>JAHFDS010000217.1 GCA_023248855.1 Myxococcales bacterium | reverse complement strand
TGGGGAAAGCGGAGCTCGTCCGTGAGCGTGAGTCGGTTGCCGCGGCCGAAGCCCCGCGACGCGGTCGCCCACTCTCCGACGCCATCGAGGGTGAGGATCGCGGCCTCCTCGAAGGGCGACGGGAAGAACGCGCTCGCGGCGTGCGACTCGTGGTGCTCGGGGAAGAGGTAGCGGCCCCGGTAGCCGCCGCCCAGGCCTCGGTCGATCGCGCGCGGCAAGAAGAGCTTGTCCTCGAGCCAGATCGGCAAGGCCTTGGCGAACGCGCCAAAGCCGAAGGGCGCGGTGTGCAGCCACGTCTCGAGCAATCGCTCGAGCTTGAGCAGCGGCTTTTCGTAGAACACGACGAGGTCCAGATCGGCCGCGGTCGCGCCGACTTCGCCGAGGCAATAGCGGACCGCCCCGGCTGGGAAGGCGGCGTCGTGCTTTGTGCGCGAGAACCGCTCCTCCTCGGCCGCGGCCACGATCTCGCCGTCGCGCACCAGGCACGCCGCGCTGTCGTGATAGAAGGCCGAAAGACCGAGAACCAGCACCGGGGCCCAGGGTAGGGCAGGCCAGGCCGGGTGGCTACCGCCTCACGCCTCGGGGGCCACCTCGGCGCCTGTGACTCGCCGGTCCCAGACCGAGAAGGTGAGCGCGCTCAAGACGACGAGCGTCGCGGCGGCGAGGAACATGGTCGGGTAGCCAAAGCGCGTGACCACCGCCCCGAGGAGCGGCCCGCCGACCAGCGTGCCGCCATCGAACAGCGCCGTGAAGATCGCGAGCGCCGCGCCGCGCTCGGTCGGGCGCGCGCGCGTGACCACGAGGCCGAGCAGGATCGGGAAGGTGAAGCCGTGCCCGAGCCCGCAGAGCACGCCCGCGCTGCCGATCGCCCGCGCATCCTTCGCCATCGCCAGCACGACGAGGCCGGCGCAGAGGGAGCCGAGCGCGGGCAGGAGCGCGCGCCCGGGTCCGAGGCGCTCGGGCCAGCTCGAGCCCACGAGGCGCAGCGACACCGCCGCGATCGAGTAGGCCGAGTAGAAAAGGCCCAAGGACCCGACGCCCGAGAGCAGCACGAACGTCTTCATGAAGCTGAAGTAGCTCGCGATCGCGGTCGCGAAGCACAGCCCCGTAGCCCACAAGGGCAGAAGGTCCCGCTGGAGCAGCGCCGCGAGGAGCCCGCGCGGCGGATCTCCAGGGGGCCGCGGCGCCTCGCGAAGCGGCATCGACAGGGCGAGGGCCGTGGCCGCAAGGCCCGCGGCCACCGCGAACAGCGACCGGTAGCCGCTGGCGCCCAGCAGCGCATCCCCGAGCAGGCCACCGAGCGACATCGGCAGGAGGCCGGACACGCCGAACAGGGCGATGCCCTGGATGCGGCGCGCGGGCGGCAGGATGTCGGTGGCGTAGGCGAAGAGGGACGCGAAGAGCGACGCCTCGGCCAAGCCGTGCAGGACACGCACCACGTACACCCACGGTCCGAGCGCGGTGACGGTGAGGTAGGCGAGGCAGACGATCACGTGGAGCACCCCACCGAACACGATCACGAGGCGCCTGCCGCGCAGGTCCATCGCTCGGCCGAGCGCGGGACGGGCCAGCACCGCGGTGGCGCCGGTCAGACCCACGATGAACCCGATCTGGAGCTCGCGCGCGCCGAGCCCTTGCAGGAAGCCGCCGAGGTGCAGGTAGAGGTTGAAGCCCAGCGCATGCAGGAACTGCACGAGCGACAGCAGCAGGAAGCGCGGCGACAGGATGCGGCCGTCGGCGGTCACGTCACCGGGCTGTAGCACACCGGCCCGTTCCCGTGGTCCCACGGAGCGGGCGCTGCCGGTATGCTGCGCCAATGCCCGGTACCCTCGGTACGACCCGGCACGAGGACGTGGTCGTCCTCGCGCTGTCCAACCCCGAAAAGCGAAATGCCCTCGATCCCGCGCTGTGCGAGGCGCTGATCTGCGCGCTCGGCGAGCTGGGCGAGGCCCGCGCCGTGGTCTTGACCGGCGCTGGCGAGCGTGCATTTTCGGCGGGCTTCGACCTCGATGCGCTGCCGGCGCCGGGCGAGCCGCTGCCGCGCGATCCGTTCGAGGGCCTGCTCGACGCGGTGTCCGCGTCGAGGGTGCCCATCGTGGCCGCGTTGCGCGGCGTCGCGATGGGGGGCGGGCTCGAGCTCGCCGCCGCGTGTGACCTTCGTGTGGGCCACGCCGAGCTCAAGCTCGCGATGCCGCCCGCGCGCCTCGGCATCCTCTACTCGCCCCGGGGTCTCCTGCGCTTCTCCGCGCTGTGCGGCGAGTCCCGCGCGCGCCGGCTGTTTCTGACCGCGTGCACGATCGACGGCCTCGAGGGCCATCGCATCGGCCTCTGCGACGAGCTCGTGCCGGCCGGCCAGGTCCTCCCGCGCGCGCTCGAGCTCGCCGCCGAGATGGCCGCGCTCGCGCCGCTCGCGGTGCAGGGCATGCGGCGCAGCTTCGAGGTCCTCGCGCGCGCGCGGCTCGAGGCGCTCGATCCGGTCGATGCCGAGGCCCTGTCGGCCCTGCGCGCCGCCTCGTTCGCCTCGGCCGACCACGCCGAGGCCCGACGCGCCTTCGCCGAGAAGCGTGCCCCACGCTTCCGGGGGGCGTGATGCGACGCCCCGCGCTCTGCCTCGCGCTTTGCGCGCTCGCCCTCTTGCCCCGGCCCGTCCAGGCGCTCGACAAGCAAGGCTCCGCCCACGGCGGCGCGGTCGACGCGGGCCCCACGGGCTTTAACCTCTCGGGCGCCGCCTCGTTCGGCGTCGCGCTCTACAACCCCACCTACGCCGCGCGCCCCGACAATTCCGGCACCACACTCCTGCGCTACGCGCTCCACCTCGACACGGACATCCTCGGGCCCGCCCTCTCGTTCCCGCTCGACCTCAACCTGTTCACCGACCGCCAGGAGGCCGGCGGCGGCAAGGCGGCGCCGAGCGAGCTCGACGTCATCGCCGGCGTGACCACCACGCAGAAGCTGTGCCCGGGCGCGCTCGAGCTAGGCCTGCGCCTCGAGCACGACCGCCCGGTGGATCGCGGGGGCTTCACCCAGACCTATGTGGATGTCCGCATGCGTTACCTGTTCTCGCTGGCGGAGCCGTTCCCCGCCCTCGCCGAGGCCCTGTCCGACGGCGACGTCAACGGCTGGCTCACGCTCGGCGCCTTCACCTGGAACCCGACGTACGCGGCGCGCCCCGACAACACCGGCAAGGCCCTCCTGCGCTACGCCGCGCACGTCGAGCTGTCGCTGTGGTCCGATCTGTTCTCGATCGGCCTCGACGGCACGATGTTCACGGACCGCGAGCGCAAGAGCGACCTGCCCTTCGCCCCGAGCGAGCTCGACCTGACGGCCGAGGTCATCGGCCACCAGGGACGGCACGAGGTCCACGTCGCCTACGAGCGCGACCTGCCGCTCGACCGCGAGGGCCTCGTCCAGCACTTCGTCTACGCGCTCTACGTGGTCTCGTTCGACCTGCGCACCGACCGCCCGGCGCCCCTCGGGGCCAAGCACCAGATCCCCTCGCCCTGACGTCGCCCGAACAAGAGGAGCAAGAGCGCGAGCACGAGCGCGCCGGCGGCGCCCTGACCGCCGGCGGCGCACCCCCTGGTCGGGTCCTTCTTCTGCACCGGCTGACAGGTGCCGGGATCCTTCGCCATCGGGTAGATGCCGCAAAAGCCCGCGATGTCGTCGGCCTCCGGCGAGCGCTTCTTGGTCTCCCCCGGCCCCGCGAAGTTGTACATGGTGGCTTCGGTCTGCGCGGTCGACAGCGGAGCCGAGCAGCGGGGCACCGTGTTGCCGAGATGGTCCTTGGGGGTGGGCATCCGCACGCCGTCGTCGCACGTATGGTCGAGGCCGATGAGGTGGCCGAGCTCATGGGTGAGCGTGTTCTGCACGTCGGTAGGCGGGTGCTGCGTGCTCCCGCCCGTCGTGGCGAATGTGTAGTCCTTGCCGTTGAGCTCGATGTCCGCGTCCACGATCTCGCCGTTGTTGACCGCCGTCTCGCTCTCGACGAAGCGCAGCGTGGTCAGCGCCGCGGCCGCCATGTCGTAGGGCACGAAGTCGTTGCCGCTGCCCGAGCCCCACGTGGTCTCGAGCCAGGTGATGCGGTTCTTGGCGTCGTTGCTCGTGGTCTTGCCCGTCCCGACCGGCTCGAGGCGCAGCTCGAGGTACGAGCAATCCGCCGTCTCCCTCATCCAGTTGTCGATCGACCGCTGGATCTCGGTCAGCGTGCTCGCCTCGCCGAGGTCCTGCGAGCCGCCCGCCGATGGCGTCAGGAACACGCACCCGCTCTTCCAGTAGACGGCCTTGCCGGTCTTGTTGGTCGCCCGCACGTAGGCGCTGGCCGGGTCCGCGGCCGCGACGATGGCCAGGCCCGCCAGGAGAGCCAGCGGCCTCAACGCTGCACCAGCGACCGCACCCGCGACGACAGGGCCTCGAGCGGCTCCGAGGCCGCCGGCGCCTCGCCCTTGATCTCGAGGCCGGCGGCGCCGAAGACCGCGAACGCCTGGCCCCTCACCCGGACAACCTCCCGCTTGCCCATCGCCATCCCCACGAGCCGGTAGGCCAGCTGCGCCTTGGGCGCCCGCGGGATCTCGGCCAGGAAAAGCACCACCTCCGTGCCCTCGCGCAGGAGGGATTCCCCCATCACCCGCATGCCGATGCCGTCCAGGGACCCGCCGAGCTGGCGCACTAGCACCTCGCGCCCCGGAGTCCCCTTCCACGGCGCCGCCACCTGGACCCGGGACTCCGTCAGGATGCGCCGATGCGCCGCGTCCCAGCGCGAGCGCGCCTCGAGCACCTGGCCGTGCACCACCACGTCGGCGGCCTCGACCAGGCCCTTGGTGTCGTAACCCGTGATGACTGTGAGGAAGATCCCGAACAGGGCGCCGATCATGCGAGCCCAGCCTAGCATCTCGCGGCAACGCCTCGCGGCCATTCCCTGTGCGGTGCGCACGGACGTCCAGGCAAGGCCGTGATTCCCAGCGAGGTATCCTTCCGCCCCGAACCGCTTACAACGAATTACATCTCGATGACAGCATGCGTCATGGCTAGGCGCTAGGGTCGCCTGGATGCCTGCAGAAGCCTTGATTGTCGCCTACTTGGCAGTGCTCCTGCTGCTCGCGGTCTACGGATTCCACCGCAGCCACCTGGTCTATCTGTACTTCCGCCACCGGAACAACCTGCCGGTGCCGAAGCGCGAGCTGGCCGAGCACGAGCTGCCCGTCGTCACGGTGCAGCTACCCATGTTCAACGAGATGTACGTGGTCGAGCGCCTGCTCGACGCGGTGGCGCGCATCGACTACCCGCATGATCGCCTCGAGATCCAGGTGCTCGACGACTCCACCGACGAGACCTCCGAGATCGCCAGGCGGAAGATCGCCGCGTTGCGCGCGCTCGACCCGAGCCTCGAGATCCAGCTCATCCACCGCACCGATCGCACGGGCTTCAAGGCGGGCGCGCTCGAGGCCGGCGTCAAGGTCGCGCGCGGCGAGTTCCTGCTGATCTTCGACGCCGACTTCGTGCCGAACGCCGACATCGTGCGCCGCACCATCCACCACTTCTCGGATCCCACCGTCGGCATGGTGCAGGTGCGCTGGGAGCACGTGAACCGCGACTACTCGCGGCTGACCGAGGTGCAAGCGCTCATGCTCGACGGCCACTTCGTGATCGAGCACGCCGGCCGGGCGCGCGCCGGGCGCTTCTTCAACTTCAATGGGACGGCCGGCATCTGGCGCCGCCAGGCCATCGCCGACGCCGGCGGATGGCACCACGAGACGCTGACCGAGGACATGGATCTCAGCTACCGCGCGCAGCTCGCGGGCTGGAGGTTCGTCTACCTGCCCGACATCGTCGCCCCGGCGGAGCTGCCGATGGAGATGGCGTCGTTCAAGAGCCAGCAGTTCCGCTGGGCCAAGGGCTCGATTCAGGTAGCGAGAAAGCTCCTGCCGCGCATCTTCCGCGCCAAGCTGCCGTTCAAGGTCAAGCTCGAGGCCTTCTTCCACCTGACGAACAACTTCGCGTACCCGCTTTTGCTCCTGCTGTCGCTGCTGCTGCTTCCAAACCTGCTCGTGCGCACGCGTCACGGCCTGCGCGAGGTGCTGCTCATCGATCTACCGCTCTTTCTCGGCACGACGCTCTCGATCGCCTCCTTCTACATCACCTCGCAGCGCGAGATCCGGCCGCTCGACTGGAAACGCTCCCTCAAGCGGCTGCCGCTCGTCATGTCGGTGGGCATCGGCCTTTGCATCAACCAGACGCGCGCGGTCTTCGAGGCACTGTTCGGACACGAGAGTGAGTTCGTCCGTACCCCCAAGCACGGCGTGCGCGAGCGCTTCGAGCACTGGACCCAGCGCCGCTACCGCGCCGCCAAGTCGCTGACGCCGTTCGTGGAGCTCGCCTTGGCGCTCTACTTCGTGGTGGCGATCGGCTTCGCCGCGCGGGGCGGCCACTGGATCTCCGTGCCCTTCCTGCTGCTCTTCCTGGTCGGCTACGCCTACGTGGGGCTGCTCTCGGTGCACCAGCGCCGCTGAATTTGGTCAGCCGAGCTTGCTGAGGATCTGCTCGCGGCCGAAGAGCGGGCGCGCGACCATCAGGATGACGACGTCGAGCACCGCGAGCACCAAGCTGAACGTGAGGTAGAAGCGCGGCCCGAGCACCAGGCGGAACGCGGCCTGGCTGGCGATGATGCCGACGATGGGTAGGATCAGCAACACGGCGGCTTGCTGCGCCGAGCGCGGATCCCGCGCGCGGGCCGAGACGAGCAGCATGAGCAGGTCCGCCGCGAGCGTCAGTGGTGGCGTCACCACGCCGAGCGCGAGCGGCCAGCTCGAGTAGATGGCGCGCCACGCGTCCGCGTCCGGGCGTGACACGATGAGCATGAAGGCCGCCCCGACGGTCGCGGACGCTACCGTCGCGAGCAGCGCCGGGATCGTCACGGCCAGCGTCTTGCCCAGCACGAGCTCGCGCACCGTGACCGGCGTGGCGAGCAGGGGCTCGAGCGTGCGCGCCACCTTCTCGCCCACCACCGAGTAGCTCGCCAGCACCGATGACAGCATCGTCGGCAGGAGCAGATACACCGCTGCGAACTGTGCGACCACGATGCGGGTCGCCGCTGCCGCAGGGGCAAGCCCCGCCACGTCGAGCCCCGAGAACTTGGCCGCCTGGAGCTGATCGAGCGTCCGGGGATCGTGCGTGATCGCAGCGGCCACGAAGCCTGGCAGCGCGGCCAGCAGCAAGGGAGGCAGCACCAGTCCCGACAAGAGCCCCGGCCGGCGAGTCAAGTCGCGCAGCTCCTTGCGCATCACGATCCACACCTTGCCGGTCACCTCTGGTCGCCCCCGACCGTCTCGCCGCCGGGTCCCACCAGGCGAAAGTAGAGCTCCTCGACCCGGGGGCTCGCTCGCCCGAGCTCGAGGATGCGCGCCCCGGCCCCGACCAGTGCCGCCATGAGCGCAGGGTGGACGCGCTCTTCGCTGGCCACCTCGACCTCGAGCCGTCCGCCGTCCGCACGCACCGCCAGGACCCCCGCCACCCCCTGTGCGGTGGCGACGAACGCGCTGGCGTCGCCTTCGAGCCGCACCAGCGTCGGCGGACGCTGGTCGAGCTCGGCACAGCCCAGCAGGCGCCCGCGGATGACGAACACCCGCCGGCACAGCCGCGCGGCTTCGTCGAGGTTGTGGGTACACAGCAGGATGGTGCGTCCCTTCCCGGCCTCGGTGGCGACGAGCGCCCGCACCGAGCGCGCGGCTTCCGGGTCGAGCCCGCTCGTCGGCTCGTCGAGGAACAGCACCTCGGGCTCGTGCAAGAGCGCCCGGGCCAGGGCGACCTTCTGACGCATTCCCTTGGAGAAGCCGCCGACCCGATCCCCCGACCGATCTGAAAGGCCGAAGTCCCCCAGCAAGGCGTCGATCCGGGCCCGCGCCCGGGAGGCCGCAAGCCCGTGAAGCGCGGCGAAGTAGGCCAGGTTCTCGACAGGCGTCAGGTGATCGTAGAGCCCGGGCGTCTCGGTCAGAAAGCCCACCCGGGCTCGGATCCTGTCGTTGTCGCGGCCGACCCGCAGACCGCCCACCTCGGCATCGCCTTCGGACGGCGCGATGAGGCCCCCAAGCATGCGTACGGTGGTGGTCTTGCCGGCGCCGTTGGGGCCGAGGAGCCCCACGACCTCCCCATCGCCGGCCTGCAAGTCGAGGTCGGCAATCGCCACACGGGATCCGAACCGCTTCCCCAGCCCGCGCGCCCGGATCACTCGGGGATCGTATCAGGGCGTCGGATTCGCTGCGACTTCACGGCCAAGGTCGCCGAACACGCGGGCGAAGGCCGCCTCGACCGCCGCCCGCGCCTCGCCCATCGCGAGTGGCCGGCCGAGCTCGACCGAGAGCGAGGTCATCACGCCGGCGGGGAGCCCGCAGGGGTTGATGGCCCGGAACTTCTCGAGGTCCGTGCCCACGTTGAGCGCGAATCCATGCAAGGTCACCCACCTGCGAACCGCCACCCCGATCGAGGCGAGCTTGCGCAGGCCCCCCACCCAGGTGCCGGTCCTGCCCTCTGCGCGACCGGACGGCACCCCGAGGGCCGCCGCCGCCATGATCAGGACCTCCTCGAGGTCGCGCAGGTAGCGATGGAGGTCACGACGCGCTCCCTCGAGCCGGAGGATGGGATAGCCGACCAGCTGGCCTGGCCCGTGGTAGGTCACGTCTCCTCCGCGCTCGACCTCGAAGATCGGGATGTCGCCAGGTGCCAGGAGGTTGCCCACGGCGCCAATCCTTCGACCCACCGTGATGACGTCGGGATGCTCGCACAACAGCAGGGTGTCAGGTGCCTGGTCGGCGACCCGGGCCTGGACGAGATCCCTCTGCATGGCCCACGCGGCCCCGTACTCGAGCCGACCCAGCCAGCGGATCTCAAGCTGCGTCACGAAAAAAAGCGTAGCACGATCAGTGGTTTGCGCGACGCGTCATCGAAAATGACGCGCGCGTCATTGACGCATCGCGTTGTCGTGGCTAGCCTTCAGGTGTCAGGAGGTATGACACCATGGAGAAGCGCCTTCATCGAAGGTTCCCGGTCTGGGCTCTCGCGGCTGCGATGGCCTCCGCCTGTTACTACGACGCCAGTACGGATGCCGTACGCCCGGCGGATGACTATCCCCTGCCCGATGGGGGCAGCGCAGCCGAGCTGCCGGGCTGGCCAGACCCCACCACCCGGCGGGAGTTGCTCATCAATTCCGAGGCTTCCAGTCTGCGGTTGACCGTGGCGGACCTCATCGCCCATACGGAGATGCCTGGCAACGTCCCGGTCCTCGGCGGCGTCCTGGGGTTTTCCCCCGACGACTCGGGCCAGCTCGCGCTGGACGAGCTCCAGGTGGTGCTCGGAGACGTCCACGTCCCGACCCAGTCGAGCGGCGAGGTGGTGTTGACCGGCCTCCGGCTCGATTCCGAGCCCGGCCTCGCGCTCCCGGTCGCCTGGAGAGAGCCCGGTCACCAGGGCTTCCTCAAGGCGCCCGTCGTTCTCCACCTCAGCTGGAAGGTGATCGGGAGCTCCGGGCGGGCCTGGCCCCTGGCCGAGCAGACGCTCCACGGAGCGACCCTGTACCTGCACGTCGCGGTCGACTCCAGCGCCCGCCTGCGGGCAGACGTGCTCGGCATCGACACCGGCACCTTCTGGCACTGGGACGGCATCTACGCCCTCAAGGACGCCGTGTTGACCGTGGTCGCGCGCGAGCCAGGGATCGGTTAACCGGAGAGGCGGCTGGCGGTCATCACGGTACCGGGGCCCCGCGCAGGGGTCTGTGAGGGAGGGGGTTCCCCTCGACTGCTCCGGGCGCATCGCGCCCAGAGGCCGGAGAAATGCCGTGAGGCCGTCCGAGGACGGCCAGACCGCCGGCCGCCCAGCGTCACCGAGCGTTGACGATGTGGACAGCCTCGCCGAGCGCGTGCTTGGCGGCCTCCATGAGGCTCTCGGGCAACGTCGGGTGTGGGTGCACGGTGAGCGACAGGTCGTCCGCGACGGCGCCCATCTCGATCGCGAGCGCAGCTTCGCTGATGAGGTCGGAGGCACCCGCGCCCACGATGTGGACGCCGAGCACGAGATGCGGCTCGGCCGCCTCGCAGATCACCTTCACGAAACCCTCGGAGTCCCCGGTGGAGAGGGCACGGCCGCTGGCCACGAAGGGGAACTTGCCGACCTTGACCGTCTTGCCGGCCGCCTTGGCCTCGGCCTCGGTGAGGCCACAGGTGGCGATCTCGGGGTCGGTGAAGATCACGGCCGGGATGCAGCGCACGTCCATCGCGGCCTTCTTGCCTGCGATGACCTCGGCCACCACCTCTCCCTCCTTCGTGCCCTTGTGCGCGAGCATCGGACCCGGCACGATGTCGCCCACCGCGTAGATACCGGGGACGCTCGTCCGGAGCTGCGCATCGACCGCGACGCGACCCTGGTCCAGCTTGACGCCGGCGTCCTCGAGGCCGAGGCCCGTGAGGTTCGGCCGGCGACCCACGGTGACGAGCGCCTTGTCGGCCTCGAGCTCGCGCTCCGTGCCGTCCTTGCCCAGCACCTTGCACCCCTTGTCCGTCATGCCGACCGCCTTGGTCTCGAGCAGAACCTCCACGCCGAGCTTCTTGAGCTTCTTCTCGACCAGCTTGACCAGCTCCGGGTCCGTCCCGGGCAGCAGCGTCGGCGTGGCCTCGACCACCGTGACCTTGCTGCCCAGCTTGGCCAGGCACATCCCGAGCTCGAGGCCGATGTAGCCGCCGCCGATGACCGCGAGCCGCGCCGGCGCCGCGTCGAGCGCGAGCGCACCGGTCGAGTCGAGCACGCGCTTTCCGTCGAACTTGAACCCCGGAATCTCGATCGGCCGCGAGCCGGTGGCGACGATCACGTGGTCGCACAGGTAGCGCAGCTCTTCGCCAGCCGTCTTGACGAGGACCTCGCGCCGGGTGCCCTCGAGCTTGCCGATGCGGGCTTCGCCGAGCAAGAACTCCGCCCCGTTGGCCTTGAGCAAGGCCTTGACGCCCCCCGTGAGCTTCTTGACGATGTCGCCCTTCCAGGCCTGCAGGCGCTTCATGTCGACCCGCGGGTTGTCGGCGTAAAGGCCCATCTCCTCGCCCGAGCGCATCTTCTCGAAGTTCTTCGCGGCGGTGATGAGCGCCTTGGACGGGATGCAACCGACGTTGAGGCACACGCCGCCCGCGTACTCCTTGTCGACCACGACGGTCTTGACGCCGAGCTGGCCGAGGCGGATGCCCGCGGGATAGCCGGCCGGGCCGGCGCCGATGACGAGGGCAGTGATCTCGATGGTCTTCATGGGAGCTCCTCGGGCTACTTGCGCGCGAGCGCGGCCTTGTATTCTTCGAGCTGCTCGCGCAGGTGGCGGGGGACCGTCACGTAGACATCCTCCACCAGCGACTCGATCGGCGGCGGGCCGACCTTCTCCTCGGCCTCGACCGCCGCCTTGACCTCGGCGTCGAGCGCGGCCATGAGCACGGTGTCCTCGGCCTCGGACCAGAAGCCGCGAGCGGCCAGGTACGCGCGCATGCGCACGAGCGGATCCTTGGCCCGCCAGGCCTCGGTGATGCTTTCGTCGCGGTAGCGCGACGGGTCGTCCGACGAGCTGTGGGCGCTCACGCGGTAGGTGAGCGCCTCGATGAACGTCGGGCCGCCGCCGGCGCGCGCGCGATCGACCGCGCGCTTGACGGCCGTGTACACCGCGAGCACGTCGTTGCCGTCGATGCGCTGGCTCGGGATGCCGTAGGCCAGGCCCTTGAGGGCGATGGTCTGCGCGGCCGTCTGTCCGCCCACGGGCGTCGAGATGGCCCACTGGTTGTTCTGGCAGACGAACACGCAAGGCACCTTGAAGACGCCCGCGAAGTTCACGCCGACGTGGAAGTCCTCCTCGCTCGTGGCGCCGTCGCCCATGAACCCGAGCACCACCACCGGGTCCTTGCGGAGCTTGGCCGCCCACGCCATGCCAGCCGCGTGCGGGATCTGCGTCGCCACACAGCTCGACATGGTCACGTAGTGGGACGCGCGCGTGCCCGGATGACACGGCAGCTGGCGGCCTTTCGACGGGTCCTGGGCGTTGCCGAGGATCTGGGCCACGTAGGCGCGGAGCGGTAGACCGCGCAGGATGGCGGCGCCAGCCTCGCGCAGCGCGGGCACGACCCAGTCCCGCTCCTCGAGCGCGAGCGCGGCCCCGACGACCGTGGCCTCCTGCCCCTTGGCCTCGCCATAGAAGCCGATGCGACCCTGGCGCTGCAGGCCCATCAAGCGCTCGTCCATCACGCGGATGAGGAGCATCCCGCGATAGAGCGCGAGCAGCTTGTCCTTGCCGAGCTCGGGCAGCGCCCCCGGGGCGACCAGGGTGCCGTCCTGGCCGAGGACCTGGAAGAGCTCGAGGCACGGGCGGATCTCGTCCTCCGTGAGACCGGGGACGTCGCGGAGATCGACCGGCAGGAACACCGTGGTCGCGCGGCCCCGGGGATCGCCGTTGCCCGGGGTGCCGTTTCTGGGCGCGGGCTTCTTCGCCGCGGCCTTGGCCGCCTTGGCCGGCTTTCTGGCGGTCCCCTTGCCGCGACCAGGAGTCGGACGCACGGGCATCAGACCCCCTCCAGCATCATCATGGCGGGATCGCCGAGCAGGCGCACCACCTCCTGCAGGAACAACGCCCCTTCGTAGCCGTCGACGACGCGGTGATCGATGGACACGGAGAGGTTCATGATCTCCCTTCCGACCACGTGGCCGGCGTCGTCGAACACCGGCGTGCGCTTGATCTTGTGCACGCCCAGGATGGCGACCTCGGGGTAGTTGATGATCGGCGTCGCGAGCACACCGCCGAGGACCCCGAGCGAGGAGATCGTGAACGTCGAGCCGGTGACCTCCTCACGTCGGGCCTTGCCCGTGCGCGCGGCGGCGCTGACGCGATCGATCTCGCGCGACAGGTCGAAGATCGAGAGCCGATCGGCGTGCCGCACCACGGGCACCATGAGCCCCTGCTCGGTCGCGGTCGCGACACCCACGTGATAGTAACGCTTGAAGACGATCTCGCCGGCCGCGTCGTCGAGCGTGGCGTTCATCATCGGGTACTTCTTCAAGCCCGCCACCACAGCCTTGACGATGAAGGGCAGGTAGCTGAGCTTGATGCCCTGCGCTTCGGCCGCCGACGAGCCGGAGACTCGAGAACGCAGGCGC
>JAHFDS010000639.1 GCA_023248855.1 Myxococcales bacterium | reverse complement strand
TCCGGGCGCCGGGCGGCATCGCGCGGGCCGTCCGGGGCGCGCCGGGCGTCTGCCGGAGCCCGCGCAGCATCGTCCGGCCGAGGGCCCTGGGCATCGACCCGAGCCCCCGCGTCGGGTGCGCGGGTGCCGCCCGGCGTGGAGGGCCCGCAGGCCAGCAGAAAGGACGTCGCGGACAGAACGAGCGGAAGGCGCATCGAGACCCCTTGGCGCAAGAAACCGCGAGGATCGCAGATTGGCGCGGAGAGCAGAAGCGAGCTGGCTCACTCGGTGGTCTGATATGGAACATGAGATCAAGGATCCGCGCGTCGGCCTGCGCTCCCGGTTCGACCGCATCTTCCGCGGTGGAGCGTGGAACTTCGTCGACGCCGTCGAGCTCCTCTCCACCCACCGGCTGTGGGCACAGCCGAGCTACCGCGACAACTTCATCGGCTTTCGCTGTGCGCGCACGCCCTGAGGCCCCGCCCATGCCCCCCCTGCGCGACCTCCTCTCGATGCTGACCCTTGCTCTCGCGATCGCAGCGTGCGCGCCCCGATCGACGCCGCCTCCGCCGCCGACTCCGCTTGCGCCGCGGCCGGCCGGGGCCCTTCGCGTGCGATTCGCGTCGCACGACGCCGACCTCACCCGGGGCGCGCCCACGTGGCTCGACGCGGCGGTGTTCCGGCCCGCCGGGCTGGGGCCGTTTCCCGCCGTGATCGCGCTGCACGGCTGCGCAGGACCCTACGACCGCCACGGCGAGCTGCAGGCGCGCGACCTCGACTGGGCCCTGCGCCTGCGGGCCGAGGGCTACCTCGTGCTCTTGCCCGACAGCTTTGGTCCCCGCGGCGTGCGCGAGACCTGCACGCGCCACGATCATCCCGTGCGACCGGGATTCGAGCGCGCCCGCGACGCGTATGGCGCGCTCCTCTACCTGCAATCGCTGCCCGACGTGCGCGCCGATCGCGTGGCGCTCCTCGGCTGGTCGAACGGTGGCATCACG
Organism: Myxococcales bacterium; assembly: GCA_023248855.1. Classification (GTDB taxonomy): domain Bacteria; phylum Myxococcota_A; class Polyangia; order JAHFDS01; family JAHFDS01; genus JAHFDS01. The sequence goes on along the minus strand of JAHFDS010000639.1, from coordinate 2,346 downwards.
ACGCTTTCTGCGATCGCGAGCACCTCGCAGGCGCGGCCGCGCGGACTCGCCCACGACTTCCGCGTCGCGGTCGCGTTCTATCCCGGCTGCGCGCGGGTGGCGGAGCGCGACACCTACGGCGTGGTGGCGCCGCTCCATATCCTCATCGGCGAATCCGACGACTGGACGCCCGCGGCGCCCTGCCGCGCGCTGACCGAGCGCGCCCGGGCGGCCGGCGAGCCGGTCGAGCTGGTGGTCTACCCGGGCGCCTTTCACGACTTCGACGCACCCGCCATGACCGTCCACGTCCGGCGCGGGGTCGCCAGCACGCGCTCGGGGACGGCGACGCTCGGAACGAACCCCGGCGCGCGCGCCGACGCCGTGCGTCGCGTGCCCGTGATCCTCGCTCGCGCGCTGCGCTGAAGCTCCGTCGGAGGATGCCCATCCGGATCACGGCCCGCGCATGGGTAGGCCCATGTGCGCGGCGAGCTGTGACAGTTCCGTGGTCTTGTCCGTGCTATCGATGCTGCAGTGAAGAATCTCCTGATCGTCAGCGACATCCACTTCTGCAAGGTCAGGCCAGGGGGAGTCGTCGGCGGACAGCGCCGGCTCGCCGAGTTCATCGACCACCACGCCACGCACACGGAGAACGGCGAGCCCTGGCGCCTGATCGTCAACGGCGATCTGTGCGACCTCGACTACCAGACCGACACCGTGGCCGATCGCGGCCCCGAGGCGGCCTCGCTGCGCATGTTCTCCGAGGTCGCCGACGAGTACCCGGAGGTCTTCAAGGCGCTCGCGCGGTTCCTCGAGCACGGGCACGAGGTCGTCCTCATCCCGGGCAATCACGACATCGATTTCATGTGGGACAGCGTCCGCGAGGCGCTGCGGTCGCGGCTCGGGACCTTCGGTGCGCGGCCAGAATCCCTCGCGCGGCTGTCGTTTTGCGACTGGTTCTACTACGAGAAGGGCCGCATCTACCTCGAGCACGGCCATCAGTACGAGACCGACACTGCGCTCGTGGGGCCGCTTGATCCGTTCGATCACGATGGCACGCGGCTCCGGCTGAGCCTCTCCACGCACTGGGTGAGCGGCTACTGCCCGCTCATTCCCGACCTCGCGTACCAGGCAGATCACACGCGCAGCTTCCTCAGCTACATGCCGCTGCTCGTGCGGCGCTATGGCCTGCGCGCGCCCGAGCTGTTCTTCAAGTACCTCGCGTTCACGGTCGGCACGTTGCGCGACGCCGGCGCCCGGCATGGCCTGCCGACGGCGCGCCACCTCGAGCGCCGCGCCGCGTTGGCCGAGCGCATCGACCTGCCCGAGGAGACGCTCGCGCGGATCGAGCAGCTCACGGCGAGCCCCCGCATGGCCTCGCGGATGGCGATCGGGGCGCGACTGCACGTGCTCACGGCGTTCCTCTTGCCGATCGTGCTCCTGCTCGGTGGGCTCGCGGCGCTTCTGACCTCCACCGCCGTCCTGGTCAGCGCCGGCCTCACGCTCGCCGTGGCGATCGTGGCGAACCTCGCCATCTCCGGAAGATTCGGCAAGGCAGATGCGTCGGAGCGCGTGGTCGCGGCGGGCTTGAACGCCCTGCTCGAGGTGCCGCTGGTCGCTTTTGGTCACTTCCACGTCGCGACCGACGAGCCCGTGGGCCAGGGCCGCTACCTCAACTCCGGCACCTGGATGGAGCCGCACCTGCCGAACACGTACATCCAGGTGATCGCGCACGCCGCCGAGGTGCGTGCGTGGGCCCCGGCGATCTGACGAGGGTCGCGCCTAGCGCTACTCGAGCCCGCGCAGCCAGCGGCGCGCGCGCTCCATGGCGCGCCGCAATCGCTCCCGGTGCAGCGTCGCGAAGATCATGCCGCCCAGGATGAAGAGCCCGGCGAGGGAGAGCAGCAGAAATCCGATGCGGTGATCGCGCAGGCCCGCGTAGACCAGGTTCGCGACGACGTCGAGGCAAAGGAAGCCCGCGGCCAGGAGGAAGTAGACGCGGATGCGGAAGAGCAGGGCGGCGCCGAGGCCGACCAGGCACGCGACGCCGAAGCCGACCGCATAGGCGCTGCCCTCGGCGCGCGCGAGCCGCGACACCAGCTCGATCGCGGCGGGCGCGTAGACGAGCAGGCTCCCGCCGACGTCGACCAGGCGGCGACCGGCGCGGAGGTCGCGTCGGAACAGGTGCCCTAGCATGAGCAGGAAGAGGCCGAGCGGCGCCAGGTAGACCTCGATGCCGGTCGCACCTTGCGCGATCGCGAGCAGCAAGAGGGCGGCGTTGCACGCGAGCGCGCCGAGCGCGCCGAACCAGCGGCTGCCGGCGCCAGTGGCGAGCGCGGCGTAGAGCAGGCTCGAGGCGCCGACGAGCGC